>CAYXVB010000174.1:0-7713 GCA_964467785.1 uncultured Bacteriovoracaceae bacterium | reverse complement strand
TCGAAAATGGAGAGCGTTTACTAAGCAACGGTCATGAAGTATCAACTTGGCTCTGCGACACTGCTCGACGTGTTGACTGCGAGCACTCAGCTGGCGGCATCCGCGGTGAACCGGATCAAGTCCAAGCTGGATGTGGATATGCTTCGTGTCACTTTGCACCGCACTTACATCACGGATCAGTTCAAGGAGATCCCCGGTTGCAAGCTGAACGCGCCGATCAGTACGGGTGAGTCCAGCGGGTTCTGGGGTTGGTTGCGGGGGGCCCGCAACAACGGCAATGCTTCGATGTCTCCCGAGAAAGCGTGCCGAGGGGTCTGATCCGAGAAGAGAGTGATTGTCCCGTAGGATCAGGCGGCCGCGCCGTGCCTCGGAGGAGGGATGGGCGAATGCCGATCGGAACGGCGCTCGCGCGGCTGCTCGAGTAGTAAGCGCATGACTTCGAGGTCCTCGTCGATGTGGTGACCTGGATCGAAGCCCAGGCCCTTTGCGACCAGGTACCCAAGCGCCCCGGCCGGCGGGATGTATGAGAGCTCGATGCGGATCCGTGTTTTTTGCGCGCCGAGAGGCTCAAACTCGATCATGCCCGCATTGGCGATCAGTGCCCGGTTGACGCTTTTCCAGGCGACTCGTTGGAGCGGGCGAAGCGACGTGACCTGACAGTCCCATTGGAGTCGGGCGCGCCCAGGGAGTCTTGCGATCCAATGGAGGTAGCCGTTTTCGGTGACGGTGACGTCTTCGATGAAAGACATGAAGAGTTTGTAATTGTCGAAGCGGCTCCAGAAGTCGTAGCAGTCCTCGACGGGAGCGTCGACTATGAAGGCGCGATGGATCCGAATCACCGGGAGGACAAGGGCCCCGAAAAGTTGGGCCAAGTCCCGATTGAACGCGGCTCGCGAGAGCAGGGCGAGCGCGGAGGCTCCCAGGAGGGTGCCGGAAGTGCCTTTGCGGGTCATGCCTCGGTAGAGTGAGAGGGCCGAGATCCCTCCGATGATCCAACGAAATGCAAGGGGCCAGGAGGTCTCGAGATAATTGGATTCATAATCGTAAGTCTCGAACTCCTTGCCACGGCGATCCGATCCGAGAGATTCGAGACGTATTGTATGAAGACTGTTTTGCACTTCACGGACGAAGCGAAGGGATTTGAGCCGGCTGAGCAGGGCTTCAACCTCATGCTCGAAAATTGTTCCACTGAGGTTCAGCACCCTTGTGCCGGGCTCTAGCTCGGCTTTGACTAGCGCAGGGTGTCCAACTGTGGCTCTGAGCGCCGCGTGGATCTGCGCGCGATCATCAGTCTCGGGTGCTGTTGATGGGCCCCGGGAAGGCGAATGAGACGATTGTGTGGATGACATAGCAGTCTGTGGCATCGCAAGTTTCATGCTCAGCGCCGATCTTGCACAGCTCTCAGGGAATGCCATGTGCTGAGTGCCATGGCAGAACGCACGAAAATGCGTTCTAGCTGAGTCGAGTGGATCGACTGCAAGCACAAAAAGAAATCCTAAAAGAAGGAAGGTCATGGCGATGTCGAAGGTCACTTTGGAGATGTCCGCAGTTCAGGGTTGTGCGGTCAGCGGGTGTGCATACAATCGGGAACAGAAGTGCCATGCTAAGGCGATTACCATCGGCGATGGCCAGACGCCCGGTTGCGACACTTCATTCAGCAACGGAAGTCACGTGCGCGAGAAGATTAGGATCGCGGGCGTCGGGGCGTGCAAAGTGTCCACTTGTCGCTTCAATGACGACTATGAGTGTTCGGCTGGCAAGATCACCGTGGGATTAAGTCAGGGAAATCGGGCGCTGTGCATGACTTATTCAAAGTGAGTGGCACGGATCGAGGAAATATTTTCCGCGTGACTATGTTGGGCAGGGTGCGGTTTTTGCAGTCCGGCGGCGTGTGTTTCAGCGACCACCGAATCAACCTGAAGATGAAGCCGAAATTGGAGCCGGACAACTGAGCGATCGCGAAGGTCGTGTGTCTGAATGGCTGGTCGCCGACCGGATCGGCGGCTTTGCGATGGGCACCCCTTCGGGAATTCGCACGCGCAAATATCATGGCTTTGCCATGAGCTCGCCGGGCAGGAGAGAGACAGCCTTTTTAGCCGACCTGGAGTTTAGCGTGGGCAATCAACCGCTATGGCCGCATCGATATGCGCAAGGCGTGATCGATCACCCCGATGTCGTGGAGGCTTGTCGTCAGGGCTTTGAGCTGAATTCCGATGGAGCACCGTCTTGGAGTTGGGAAGTCGACGGCGGACGCGTCCGATACTCTGTCGCTTCGCATTCGCTGGGCGTGATCACGCTGACTTGGGAGCGGATTAAGTCGCAGGCCTCAGTCTCGCCACCCGCGTCGGGTGCCGAGGCGCGAGCACTGCGTTTGAAAATTCGTCCGTTCTTCGCATTTCGCTCGATTCATGCGGTGGGAGGCCGTCCGTGGGCGATCGAGCGGGAGGGGGCCAGTGGCCATTTCCATGTCCGCGCGCTGGGTAGCGGGGGGGCGAAGGAGTGCTTTATTCGAGTCTCGAACGGTGAGCGATCGCGTCATAGCACGCTGGCCTGGCGCGAGTTGCCGTATTGGTATCGTGATTTCTATTACTCGGAGGAAGTGGAGCGGGGCTATCCGTCCAGCGAAGATCTTTTCGGGGCGGGATACTGGGAAACGGAGCTCCGGACGAAGGTGGAAATCCGTATTGCGGCCGAAGAAAAGCATTTGAAGCGTCCGCACCGACCCGCGACGCAGCGTCGCGGGGGCGTGTGGGATTTCGCCCTCGAAGAACCGGCCGGCGTTTGCGCGGGATATCCTTGGTTCGGCGAATGGGGACGGGATACTTTTGTGTCTTTGCCCGGAATCGCGGCCGCGCGCGCCGCGGCGGGAGAGCCTGAGAAGACGACCTATTACTGGATCGAAGCGGCGCTCGAGCGCTGGGAGCGCTGGATTTTCACCGACGGCATGATTCCTAATGTGTTGGAAGGGCCGGAGGGTAAGCCTCAGTGGGACTCTTGTGACGCGACTTTATGGTGGACCCATGCCCTGGCCTCCTGCTGGGTGATGTTCCTGGATCGGCCGGAGTGGGGCAATCGGCTGAAGCGTAGATTTCAGAGGCCGCTCGATGCGGCAGTGAAATCAATTCAGGATGGGAAGCATCGCTTTTTGCGCGTTGATGCGCGCGGCGCTTTGAATGTCGTCGCGGCCTCGGAAGCCCAGGCCTATGCGAGCTGGATGGATGCGCGAAGCGGAGGGCGCGCGGTCACGCCGCGGACTGGACTCCTGCCGGAGATCAATGCGCTGTGGTTCCAAGTGCGCTGCTTGCAGAGCCTTTGGCGACACGGAGCGCGGCCTTTGGACTCCGGATTGCGCGAGCTGGCGCGTACGGTCATGGATTGTCGGGAAGTGCACCGACCCAATGAAGTCTTTTTGTTCAGCTTGCCGTTGGCACCCGCATTTGTTTTGGCACTCTCTGGAGCGGCTTCCGGGGAGGCGTCCGGAGAATTGCGCGACTACGCGGGAGAGACAGGATTTCCAGATAATTTGCGCGGTCTTGTGGCGCCCTGCGGACTTCGTACGTTGTCGCCGGCCTCCGAGGGATTCAAGTCCCGTTGTTCGGGAACGCAAGAGGAGCGAGACCTGGCCTACCATCAAGGAACCATCTGGCCTTGGCTGGGAGCGCATCTGGAGATGGCCCGGGCCAGGGGCCTTGCGGTTCCCGCGACCCACGTCGCCGGATTCTCGGGGGCGCAGCCGATCCCTGGCCATATTCCCGAGGTCTTTGATGCCGTCGCCCCGCATCGCTGGCGTGGCACGCCTGCACAAGCCTGGAGCCTGGCCTGCTTTGAGGAACTGCGCGATCGAATCCGCCGAGGTTCTGACGAGCGCGTGCGCCAGCTGCTGCGTGCGGCAGGCAACAAAAGGGCACCGTTAAAATGAGAGCAGTCATATGAGGCCAGGCAAGTGAGGCAAGGCAAATGAGGCAAGGCAAATGAGGTCACGCCGCATCCATAATCACGTCCGAGTCCTGATGCTAGGATGGGAGTATCCGCCGCGCTTTGCTGGTGGTCTCGGAAAGGCCTGCCAGGGCCTTGCACAAGGCATGTCTAAGCGCGGGGCACGGGTTTTCTTTGTGTTGCCGACTTTTCCTCCGAGCGCTTCGGCGCGAGTTTCCATCCCCCATCTGGAGGTCGTCGGAGCTCGTGAAGTGATCGAAGAGGCCGGCATCGATCCCGATGCGTTGCTGCATCCGGTATTCGGCGGAGCGGTGGATGCGATGGGGTTCTCCCTTCCGCAGGCCGGTCACTCGGGCGCGCGCGAAAGTATTTTCCAGGTGGAGCAGGTGATCCGCAGCGCGGCGAAGCTGTTTCCGTACGGAACGAGGCCCGAGGGGCCGGTGCCGCAGCGGTTGCTGCGAAGCTTGATGATGCATCCCGAAGATCCCGGCATTGAGGGGATTGAAACGACGCCTTGGTCGCCTCGACTGGGAAAGATGCATCTCAAGCCGGGACTGAGGTTGATTTCACGGTTGCGACTGGTGGGTGATCCTGAGCAGAGGCGGGGGGCCGTCCATGCCGAAGCGGAAAAGACCCAGGAAATCTACGGGAGAAATCTTTGGAGCGAGATCGCGAAATTTGCGGCGTCCGTGCGGCATCTCGGCGAGTCGCACGAGGTGGATGTGGTGCATGCCCATGACTGGATGACGTTTCCGGCAGCGTTTGAGTTCAGCCGCGTGACGGGGACACCGGTTTTTCTACATGTTCACGCCACTGAATACGATCGCACGGGCGAGTACGGGAAGAGCGATGTGTTCCGGATCGAAATGGAAGGCTTCAAGCGGGCGAAGCATATCTTTGCGGTGAGTCGTTACACGGCTGGGATTTTGGAGCAGCTCTACGGAGTGCCGAAGCGAAAGATCACGGTGATCTACAACGCGCCGGAGGACCAGTACAAAGTGTTCGAACCCGAAGCCGAAGGCGTCAAGCGTTCGTCCCAAGTGGTGTTTCTGGGGCGGCTGACGTTTCAAAAAGGGCCCGACCATTTTCTCAAAGCGGCCGCACTCGTGGCGCAGGCCAATGACGACGCGCGGTTCATCTTCTGCGGCACCGGGGATATGCTCGAGCAGCTGCGGGTCCAAGCACATCAACTCGGAATCGAGGATCGCGTCCACTTCGCGGGTTTTATTCATCCGGCGGCGGTTGACGAGATCCTCCGGGAATCACGCGTACTGGTCATGCCCAGCGTTTCGGAGCCATTCGGTCTCGTGGCGCTCGAGGCCGTCCATTGCGGAATTCCCACGATCATTTCAAAGCAGTCCGGAGTCCGCGAGGTCCTGCAGAGGGCGCTGCAGGTGGATTTCTGGGATGTGGAAAAGTTAGCGGACCAGATCCTGGCCGCGCTGCGACTGCGGGCGCTGTCACGGCAGCTGGTCAACGAGGGCATGGAGCAGGTTCGGCAGTTGAGTTGGGAAAAGTCCGCGCAAAAGGTCATCGAGACGTATCACCGCTACCTGAAGAGCACTTACGCGCAGGCAGTGGAGGGGGCACATGGGCACTGATATCTGCTTTTACTTCCAGGTACATCAACCCTGGAGGCTTAGGCACTATAGATTCCTGGAAGTCGGTAAGAATCACTTCTACTTCGACGACAATAAGAATCGGGAGATTCTCAATAAAGTGGCTGATAAATGCTACTTGCCGATGAATCAGGTCCTTCTCGACCTGATCCGGATGCACGAGGGGCGATTCAAGGTATCGTTTTCGATCACCGGGACCGCGCTTGAGCAGATGGCGGCCTACCGCCCGGAAGTGGTCGACTCGTTCCGTCGCCTGTTGGACACTGGCTCGGTGGAGCTGCTTTCGGAAACCAGCCACCACACGCTGGCGGCGTTGTTCAGTCCTCGGGAGTTCCGCGAACAGGTGCGAAGGCACCGCGAGATCTGCACCACGCTCCTAGGACATGAGCCGAGCCGGGTCTTTCGGAATACGGAGTTGATCACCTGTAACGCGATCGCGCGCCAGGTCGCGGATCTCGGTTTCGAGGGCATGCTGATGGAGGGCGCTGATCATGTGCTTCGTTGGCGATCGCCGCTCTTTAAATACCGGATGGGGGCGGCCCCGGAATTGGTGGCACTCCTCAAGAACTACCGCTTGAGCGACGATATCGCGTTCCGGTTCTCCGACCGAAACTGGAACTCCTGGCCTTTGACCGCAGAGAAATTCGTCGACTGGGTGCGCCTCATCGAGCTCGACAATGCCGTGGCGGCGAAGGGCGGGCGTCCGTTCGTGGGGTTGTTCATGGACTACGAGACTTTTGGCGAACATCAGTGGGCCGACACGGGAATTTTTGATTTCATGCGGGCGCTCCCTGGCCAGCTGATGGGTGGGATCGAGGGGCTGCGATTTGTCACGCCGACTGAAGCGGTAAGACTGGCCCAAGAGGAGCGTCAGTTCGAGGATTACCGGATCGACGCGCCCCGTCCGTTTTCGTGGGCGGACGTGGAGCGGGACCTTTCGGCTTGGATGGGAAGCCCGATTCAGGACTCGGCATTTCGGGCGATCTACCGCTTGGAAAATGCCGTGCGCCGCAAGGCTCGCCGGCTCGGCGGCAAAGATGGAGCGGAGTTGATGGAAACGCTCCGGAGGCTGCAAACCAGCGACCATTTTTACTACATGTGCACCAAGTATTTTGCGGACGGAGATGTTCATAAATACTTCAGCCCCTATGAGTCTCCATATGAAGCGCATATTCTTTTCATGAATGTCATGGCTGATTTCGCGCGCCGCTGCGGCGTCCGGGAAGAGGCTGTCGAAAAGAGCGCATGAATGAGCTGGGAGAGGCGTCCCCCGTCGGAGTTGCAGATGGGCAATGGAACGCTGCTCGCGACTTTCACCGGTGACGGAGAAGTGGAGCAGCTCTTTGCGCCCAACATCGATGCAATGCAGTCGCGACTCGGGGCGTACCAGACGCTGTTGCTGATTCCGTCGGGTGAGATGGCGCCACCGCAGATGATCCGCATTCGTGCGGACGCCTTTCAGGTGCGTTTGCGGCTGCTGCCCGGATCCCAGGTGCTCCAGGCGGAGTATCAGCACCGAGGGAGCGGAATGCTCTTGCAGCGCACTCTCGGGATGCACCCGACCGAGCCGGTCATCCTGGACCGTTGGCGCATTCTGAACTCGGACGGAAAGAAAGTCGGCTTGCTCCACGAGTCGATACCCTGGACCGGCAATACGACTTCGGCGCAGTGCTCGCTGTATCATCCCGCCTTCAATGGTTTGGTGCATCACCGTGGACGGCGCTGGATGGGCGTGATCATGCGAGGGCCGACTCACTGGACCAAGGTCGGGCACCTGAACAACCACGATCGCTACCGGCTCTGGGACGGTGACATCGTGGAGTGCCCGATTGGGGCGTTCGATCTCGGGGCCTATCCTGCGGGTCCCATCCGAGTGGGGTGGGACCACGTGGTGCAGGGTTCGGCGACCTGGGGCGCGATCGCGGCCGGACCGGCAAGCGAGATCGAGATGCTGATCATCTGCGCTGAGAGCGAGCAGCATCTTGGAAAGCTGCTCCAGCTCGTGGAGCGGATCCCTACGGCGCGGTATTTCGAATTGATCGAAAGCATGGTGGTGCGCCGGCACGCCGCTGCCCAGCCTTATCTTGGGCAGATCGGCAACCCGGGTGTGGTGAGCGCCAGTCTGCGTTCGATCGATGTCCTGCACGCACTCCAGGAT
>CAYXVB010000173.1:6629-7719 GCA_964467785.1 uncultured Bacteriovoracaceae bacterium | reverse complement strand
TACACCCCCACCGAGCGAATGGAGTTGCGTTCCCTCCAGACCCTCGCGCACACGGCGCCGTTCTCGTCGTGGATGATCGCCTTGGCGGCCCTCCGATCGAGCACCCGGGTGAACGCAGCGCGAGCCGCATTCCTCACGTTCTTTGCGTGCGACATCAAGGACCAGTCCTTCTCGGCGTCGCGGACGGCTCCGTAGTAGCCGATCGCGATTGGGCGAGGGTTCTCCGACGGGGCGGCGGAAACCAAGCGAAGTTTGGGCTTTGCCATGTCTCGTCTCCTTTCACTGCAGCAGAAAGCGTTCGCTCTTCTCGAGCATCACGCGGATGGGGGCCAGTTGGTTCGTCGGCCTCTCCTTGGCGACCTTCAGCCCCAGCAGCAAGTCGCCGCGGGACACGAGCGGGAAGGCATCTCTCGCCGCCGCGAGGGCATCGCCCTCATTCAGCGCATCGACTTCCCCGAGCTCGTCCAGGAGGATCGTGTAGGTGAGGTCAGAATCCGCTCCCTTCTGGGGGTTCAGCCGGCGGCGAACCTTGAGGATCACCCAGGTCTTGAGGGGGCTCGGCGGCAGGAGGTAGGGAATCGGAGGGGGATTTTTCACCAAAGATCTCCTTGATCAGTTGGTCGGATTTCTCACGGGTTTCTTGGGTCTCGCGCAGGAACCTCTCGAGGGCATTCTCGCCGGGGGCGAGAAGGACGTCGGCGGCACTCTGCGCGAGAGCTTCGAGGGACGGTTCGACCTTGGTCGGTTGCACCGCGAGGTTGAAGTAGGTCTCTCCCCTCAGCATGCGGCGGACCGTCTCGATTGAGACGCGGTAGTCCGCAGCGATCTGCCGAGGGGAAAGCAGCCCGGCGGCAACCTTCTCCCTCAACGGCGGGACCTCGGAGTCGTCCCAGATCTTCTTGGGGTGGCGGCGCATCAGTCCCCCGAATCGACCTCGTAGCTCTCGCCGCACTGCGTGCAGGTGTAGCGATTGAGGCAACGGCCGATCTCCTTCCTCTCGAACGTGTGGTCGCACACGCGCCAGCGGAAGAACCTCTGCATGCCCGCGCCGGGGCCTGAGTAGATCGAGAGGACCGCGAAGCCGCCGCCG
>CAYXVB010000173.1:4086-6529 GCA_964467785.1 uncultured Bacteriovoracaceae bacterium | reverse complement strand
TCCATCGCCCCGACGATCTCGGAGTCGAAGATGTAGTCCGGCTCGAGCCCAAACACCTCTTGGAGGGCTTCTTCGGGATCCTCTCCTCCCGCGATCATGAGGCGGAAGTCTTCGAGCATGTCGTCGAATTCCGCGTGGGAGACGAGATCGCGCTCGCGAACGATCGAGCGGACGGTTTCGGCGGCGCTCATTCCACCACCTCCCAGAGCTCTGCGATCACCAGTCCGGTCTGCTTCCTCTTCCCGAGGGAGCGGAACGCGCCGCTGGCGAGCGCATCCGCAGCGATCTCTTCGTTCTCGAACCAGGTCTTCGCCCAGAACTGTCCCTTCGGAAGGGATTCGCTTCCTGGGAGATTCACCGAGAGCTTCGCGAGAGGCGCGCCCTCTTCGTCAACCAGGCCGACGTAGAGCGCCTTCGTCGAGGCATACTCTCCCAGCTGGATCGTTGCTCTTCCAAAGCTTCGCGTGGGGAAGCTTCCCATCGTCACGAGCCTCATCATGTCGGCGCCCGGCAGGCGAGCTCTCGGGGCGAATCGGTTGTTGATCGCTTTCATCGTTGATTCCTCGGTCGGCGGAAACCCATCCACCCTGTGGGAGGTCCATAAGCACCTCGGCAAAGGGAGGCTCGCTCCCTTTGCGCGTGGGGCTCATTCGCCCTTCGCCGCCCTTCTTGCGTCCCGTCGGCGTGCCATCTCGAAGCACTCGTCGTGCGTATGCCCAATCCAGTTCCCATACTGCAAACCGTCGATCACGACGCCGGCGAGCATCGTGATGAGGGCGTCTTCATCGGCCTCACTGCTTACCGGCACCTCGTTGTAGGCTCTGGTGAGTGCTGCCTGCGCCTTCCCGGTTGGCATCAGCTTCATCGCCCAGTTGAGCGTGTCCAGACATCTATTCATTCATCTCTCCGGTTTGGGCGCCTCGGTGAAGCACCTCGGCAACTGTCGACTCGCGGCAGTTGCGCGCGGGGCTCGTTCGCGTTCGCGGTTCGCGTTCCCCGGTTAGAGTCTCGGCTGGGGGTATGAGTTCCCCAGGAATGGCATTGCTTGCCCGGGTATAATTTCGCGATTATACCCGGCGGCGGCGCGGCGGCTGGGGGGATGGAGCGCGCGGGGATTTTTACCCCCGTTGGGACGTCGACGACCACCACCACCACACCCCCACCCCTTCACCAAAGACCCCCAGGTGCGTGGGTGAGTTTGGGGGATTCTCCTGGGTGTGTTACATGTTGTTACAAATAAAAAAAAATATGTAACAAAGAACCCTTAATAAGGGCGCGAAACCCTTAGCACCAAAATAGGCTCGAAACCTGGACCCTTTTGGTGGTGGGGGGGGACGGTGGTGGTGGTGGTGGTCGACGTGTCCACCGGGGTATAAATACCCCCTTTCGCCCAGCCCCGCCGCCCGCGATTTGCGGCACCCTTCGGATTGTCCCCCACCCGACCTTATTCGAGGCCGAGACTCGCCACCAGATCGTCCGCCGTGCCCACGCTCGGGGCGGCCTTGGCGCGTTCCAGCCGGCGTTCGTTCTGAATCTGCGCCCAGATCACCGCGAATTCCGTGCGGGCGAGGACGTCCTCCCGCGCCTTCGGCAGTTCCCCGCCGTGCTTCTTGATCAGCGCGGCGAGCATGGCCTGCCCCTTGCCTGCGACCTTGCGGTCGAGGATCTCGGCGAGATCGGCCTCGTTCGGACCCGCGTTGGCGCGGCCGGTCTTCGGCAGATCCCACGAATCGTTACCCGCGTAGACATGCTCACGCCATTCGCGGAACCGCCGACGGCCTTCTTCCGCGCGCAGCTTCTTGTCGGGGAATTCCTCGATCGACACGGCATGGAACCGCGAGATCTTCACCCCGAAACCGTAGAGTTCCGCGTTTTCACGCATCGTCACGGTGGCGAGGCGCCGATCGAACGTTTCATGCCCGCCGTCGAAGTATTCGACCGTCAGGACCGTCTGCGCATCGTTCCAACCTTGCTTCGTGATCAGCCGGTTCGATTCCTTCTCAACTTGCTGTGCCATCATACCCTCGCATGCGCTCTCGCGCGTGTGCCCCCGATTGGGTTGGGCTGGGGGTCGGATTGCCCTCCCGAGCGCCCCCGAAGGGGCACGCGAGGTTACCGGCCGATGGTAGTGAACGCGTCTGGCGTGTAATTCTCTTCGAGGAACGAGATGATGTCATCGCGCCCTTCGAAGTTCTCACGCATCCAGGCCCAGTTCTTTCCGATGGCCAATGCGAACCCTTCCAGGTCGTACCAGCCCCGATGCCACATCGTTGGGTGGCAGGGCACGCCGAAGTGCTCGCACATGTGCGAATCGACGTCGACGAGTTTTGCGGGCTGGTCGGTTCCCTTTCGGGTCAGCGTGAAACATGCTGGCATGAAAATTCCCTGTTACCGGCGGCCGCACCATGCGGCGCGCTCGGGGGGACAATCCGAAGGATGCCCA
>CAYXVB010000173.1:0-3986 GCA_964467785.1 uncultured Bacteriovoracaceae bacterium | reverse complement strand
CCCAGGAATCGTGGGGGCAAGGGGCAAAAATCCTTGGGCATGAAAAGGGGGGAATCCGCCCTTATATTTTTTGGTCCCCTTTCATTTCGCCGGGTATAATTCCCTAATTATACCCGACCATTCCACCCATACCGCAACCCCCCTTGCCTCTTCCTCTCAGCCGCGCGATAATCGGGCCGCGAACCCGGCGGGCGACCGCCGACCCAGCCACCCAGGAGAGCCGCCGTGCCCGAAATCGACTTCGACGCAGCCGTCAGCGAGGCCTTGGCGGTTTCCGCCACTCCTGCCGCCGAACGGCGTCTCGGGCCGAAGCGCCTCCGCTACACGCACGAGGACTGCATCGACTTCATGATCGCGAATCCCGAGGTCTCGCAGGGCGCCCTCGCCCTCCGATACGGGTATTCGCAGGGGTGGATGTCCCTCGTCATCAACAGTGACGCGTTCCGAGCGCGCCTCGCGGCCCGCCGTCGCGAGCTGGTGGATCCGACCCTCGAGATCACGCTGAATGAGCGGTTCAACGCCCTGACGGTCAAGAGCCTCGAGGTCCTGCAAGAGAAGCTCTCGAAGCCCGAGAACGAAGTTCCCGCCCAGCTCGCCCTTCAGGCCGCCGCCCTCGGGGCCCGCGCCCTCGGCCTCGGACAAGCCCCTGCACCGGCCGCGCCTTCCGCCGACGAGCTCTCGACTCTCGCCGAGCGTCTCGTCGCTTTCACCCGCCGCTCGAAAGAGCAAGGAGTTGTCGATGTCCAAGTCCGCGAAGTCCCCCAAGAAGTCCAGCGGCAGCAAGCCGCGTAAGGGCAAGCCATGCTGACTCCTGTCACCTCGCCCACGCCCCCCACGCCACCTGTGCCGCAGCAGCTCGCTTCTTCAGGGAAGGTCGAAGTGACCGGCACCCTCGTCTTCCGCGACGCTGAAGGAAAGATCGTCGGCGAAACCCCCTTCGTGTGGGCGCCTTCGAAGGAGGTCCTCGAATGACCACCTGGGCCAATGAGATGCGGGCCGCCGCCCTCAACGGCATGACGGCTCTGCTGAATGGCGGCACCTTTCGTCTTCTCGACTCCGGCGCCAGCGAGCTCGCGGCTCCCGTCTTCAACGCGACGGCCTTCGGAGCGGCGACCACTGCCAACCCCAGCGTCGCGACGGCGAACACCTTCACGGCGGACAGCTCCATCACCGCCGGTACCATCGCGAGCTTCGAGCTTCGAACCTCCGGCGGGTCGACTCGGGTCAGCGGAAGCGTCGGCGTGGGGACGGGTGACATCCAGGTGTCTTCCACCACCATTCCCGGCACCGCGACCAGCGTGACGATCTCCGGGATGACGATCTCTTTCTCGTTGACCTGATGACCGAATTCGTGTTGGGAGCGCCCCTCAAGCTCGTTTCCACGGGCTTGGGAGGCATCAACACGAGTATCGGGATCGGGCTCGCGACTGCGCCCTCAACCGCCACCCTTTCAGGCAGCGCGTCAGCCCAACAAGCGGTCCAGCAGACCTACACGGTCACGCTCGACCTCCCCGCGATCACCCCTTACACGGTGACTTGGCTGCAGACCGGCGGAGCGACCCTTTCGACCCCGACCAGCGTCATTCCCATCGGCGGCACGACAGCTTCGGTAGGGGCCACCTGGCCAGGAACTGGTAGCGGCTCCATCGACTTCACGATCTCCCCGACGCTCTCGAGGCTCGGCCGCCCGATCTCGGTCACGATAAGCCCGCCCGGGGCTCTTCCGAGCTTCACCATCGTCCCGGGTACGACAGGCCTTCGCCCCTTCGCGTTCGGCCATGTCTTCAAGAGCGGAGATGTCCCGGCAGGGCAAGTGGCAAACTCCCCTTCCGCGGTCGACTGGCAGTGCTCGCCGATGACATACTGGCCGGACGGCAGCCTCAAGCACGCGATCATCGCGGGTCGGGCAAATGTCACCTCAGGGACGCCGCTCGCGCTATCACTCTTGGCTGGGTCAGCGGCAGCTGGTACGGCCCTCACCGAGGCCGACTTGACGACCGCCCTCGGAGGCACCGCCGTGGTAGTCGGAGTCGATGCCGACAGCACCGCGCTGGGCAGTCTGATAGGCACCGCGGCGCTTCACACGACGGTCTGCACGGGTCCGGTGATGTCGAGCTGGGTGTACCGGCGCGCGGTGAGCGGCAATGCGCACCTCGTCGTGTTCATGGAGGTCCGGCTCTTCAAGGGCGGAGCGGTCGAAATCTTCCCGTGGGTGGAGAACGGATACCTGTCGGTGGCGAGCCCGACGAACTACGTGAAGACGTGCGCAGTCACGATCGGCGGCGTCTCGCGCTTCAGCCAGAGCATTGACATCAAGCACCACACGCGGGTGCCGCTGATCACCGGCTCGGCGTTCTCCTACTGGGCCGGCACCGACCCGCAGATCAAGCCGAAGCACGACACGTCCTACATCGCGGCGACCAAGCTGGTCCCAAACATCGTCGGCAACTACCCGACCGTTGGCAGCGATGTCTTGGACGGGTTGCAGCAGACCTACACGCCCAACACCTTGGCCCTCGACGATGTGGCGAACGGGGCCCCAGGCGGAAGCGGCGGAGCACTTTCCCTTCATTCCGCCTTCTATCTCACGTCGAGTGCAGACGCGCGTGCATGGACTGGGATGATGGTGCACGCGCTGTCCTCGGGATCGTGGTCGCACCACTACCGCGACGAGGCGACGAACCTGCCGATTGCGTTCTCATCGCGGCCGCTCGCGACCCTGGCCGACACGTCAACGCCGACGATCCCGACGCCCACCGGAGGCGAGAACGCAGCAGGCCCGGCGATGTCTCACGTCAAGTCGTACGCCTACCTGCCGTGGCTCGTGACCGGGCGGTGGTGGTTCCTCGAAGAACTGCACTTCTGGGCCACCTACGGATACCTCTCGGTGTCGGCGGCCTACCGTGGCAACGGAGCCGGGTGGCAAGTGCACTCGCAGCCGCGCGTGCGCGCATGGTGCCTGAGCGTGCTCGCGCAGGCCGCAGCCGTCACGCCAGCAGCGCACCCGCTGCGTGCCGAGTTCCTCGCCTCATGGGAGGCCAACACGAGCCGCCACTACGGCCGATTCGTCAGCGGCACCGTGGACAGCGGCACGTGGGTGAGTCCCATCGGCGTGCTCGGCACTTACTCGGGCGACGGCGGGCAGCCGAGCCCCTTCCCTCCGCAAATCCCCGCCACCGGCCCGCAGATCGGCGATGGTGTGCAGGTCTCGTTCCCGACCATGCCCGACATGGACATGAGCCGGCTTACCTCCGGCGGCGTGATCAAGGTCCAGGGAGTCACCAAGAGCTACCCCGCCGACTGGACGGTATCAGGCACGAACATCGTCTTCGCGGTGCCGCCTCCGGCAGGTCACGCCGTTGCGATCTATCCCAACAGCAATGCGTGGTGGGACGGCGCCTATCAGCAGAACTACCTTGCCGTGGTGTTCGGCTACACGCGAGATATCGGCATCCCGCAGAGCGCGCAGTCGCTGAGTGACCACGTGGCGGTCAGCAACCACGCCTACAAGCTCGTGGTGGGCCGCGCCGACGACGGCCTGCAGGGCCGCTACAACTGGCGGCGCTTCATCGCCTACGGCTTTCCGTCAGGCACCGACGCCGCCGGCATCCCGCTTGACACGTGGTACTCGACGCACGCGCAGGCCTACGCTGAGATGGTCGGCGGCCTTGGGCTTTCGACGACGCTCGATCCGGCCCTCGGTGGCGCGCTGAAGAGCCACTCCACAGACACCGACATGGCGAGCGGGACCTCTCTCACCTACGGCAGCACGGCGCTCGCCGCTCTAGCTCTGGCCGTCGATCATGGAGTTCCGGGGGCGTCGCTCGGCTATGAACGCGTCACCAGCGCCAGCAACATCGGGGCGTTCGATAGCTACATCGCCGGCTACCTGTTCTTCGGAACCCCTGATGGAGGTGCGCACTGGGGTGTGAAGCCGCGGAAGCCATCCTGGGCTGCCAACTTGGCCATCAACTCTGTCATCGACC
>CAYXVB010000172.1:0-7732 GCA_964467785.1 uncultured Bacteriovoracaceae bacterium | reverse complement strand
GAGTCCGAGCCGGGCACCTGCAAGGACCGCGACATCATGCGGTACACGCCGCACCTTCTCATCGAAGGCATGATCATCGGTGGTTACGCGATTGGCTCGCATACTGGCTACATCTATATCCGCGGCGAATACACGGCCGAGGCCAAACTGCTCAACGAAGCGATCGCCGAAGCTTACGCCAAGGGTTTCCTCGGCAAGAACATCATGGGCTCGGGCTTTGACTTCGACCTGACGGTCCATCGCGGTGCCGGCGCCTACATCTGCGGCGAGGAGACCGCGCTGCTCAACTCGCTCGAGGGCAAGCGCGGCGAGCCTCGCGTCAAGCCTCCGTTCCCGGCCCAGGCCGGCGCATTTGGCGGCCCCACGATCGTCAATAACGTCGAGACGCTTGCCAACGTCCCGTTCATCGTCAATAAAGGCGGCGAGTGGTTTGCCAAGCTCGGCAAGCTCGAAAAGTCGGGCGGCACGCGCGTGTTCTCGATCTCGGGCCATGTCAAGAAACCGGGCTTGTACGAAGTGAACGCCGGAAGCGTCACCCTTCGTCAGCTCATCTATGATCACGCCGGCGGAATCCTCGAAGACAAGAAGCTTAAAGCCGTGATCCCGGGCGGCTCCTCCGCCCCGGTGCTCACCGCCGCCGAGATCGATGTCATCGCCGACATCGAGCCGATGATGAAGATCGGAACGATGATGGGTTCGGCGGCGATCATGGTGGTCCACGAGGACTACTGCGTGGTCAAGCTGCTCAAGCGCATCACCATGTTCTATGAGCACGAGTCGTGCGGCCAATGCACGCCTTGCCGGGAAGGCACGCGTTGGATGGAAGAGGTCCTTGAGCGCATCGAGCACGGCCATGGCCGCGAGCAGGATCTTAACCTGCTGCTCGAGGTGGCGGACAACATCAACGGAAAGACCTTGTGCGCCCTGGGCGACGCCGCCGCGGGCCCGGTCATCAGTTTTGTGAAAAAGTTCCGCGCCGATTTCGAGGCGCATATCAGAGGTGGAAAATGCCCAAGTGCGTGATTGACGGGCGTGAAGTAGAGTTTACGCCAGGACAGAATCTCATCGAAGTCGCCAAGAAGGCGGGTGTTGAGATTCCCTTCTTCTGCTATCACCCCGGCCTGACGGTCGTGGCCCAGTGTCGGATGTGTTACGTCGAGGTCGAAAAGATGCCGAAGCTCCAGACGGCATGCTCGACCGTCGCGACTGACGGCATGGTCGTAAAGACCCAGTCCGACCGGGTCAAGGCCGGCCAGAAGGCCACGATGGAGTTTCTTCTCATCAACCATCCGCTGGACTGCCCGATCTGCGACAAGTCCGGCGAGTGCGACCTACAGGACAATTCCTTTAAGTACGGCGATGCCTATTCCCGCTACACCGAGGAGCGGCGCACGTATCTCGACCTGGATATGGGTCCGGTGATCAAGAAGAACATGAACCGCTGCATTCACTGCACGCGTTGCATCCGCTTCGGCACCGAAGTTGCCGGCATTCACGAGATGGTCGCCATTCAGCGCGGTAACCGCACCGAGATCACCACGATCGACGGCCGTCCGCTCGAGACCGATTACGCCGGCAACTATGCCGACATCTGTCCCACCGGTTCGCTTACCTTGAAGGACTTCCGATTCAAGAAGCGCGCTTGGTTCCTCAAGAAGGCGGACACCGTGTGCGAAGGCTGTTCGCGCGGCTGCAACATGACGATCCATCAGGACGGCAATCACATTTACCGGTGCACGGCCCGCGAGAACATGCAGGTCAACAAGTACTGGCTTTGTGACGAGGGCCGTTTCAACTTCCACTACGTCAACGACGAAAACCGCGTCGTCGAGCCGGTGGTGGCCTCCAAGGGTTCGGAATGGACCCAGGCGCTCGCCTCGGCCCGCTCCGCTCTGGCGGGTAAAAAAGTCGCTGTCCTCGTGGGCTCGGACCTGACCCAGGAAGAGGGCAAGTTGCTGCAGGATTTCCTGCCCAAGCACTTCCCCAGCGCCCCAGTGTTCCACTTCGGCACCCCCGGGATCAAGTCGTCCGCAGATGACGCGGATGCGGACAAGATCCTCAAGCGCAAGAGCAAGACCTCGAACCTCCATGGTCTCGAAAAGCTCGGTTACAAGGGTTTCGAAGGTTCGTTGCCCGCCGGTATCGACGCAGTACTCGTGTTCCGCGGCGGCCGCGCCCAGATGCCCGATCTCAAGGGCCTTTCGGTCGTCGGCGTCGGAGTGTTCATGAAGAATCAGGCCGAAAAGATGGCCGCGGTTCTCCCGGGCACCACGTTCGCCGAAAAGGACGGGACCGTAGTCAACTCGCAGGGCATGGAACAGAAACTCATCCGCTCCCTCAATCCGGTCGGCCAGAGCAAGCAGCTGCCTGAGATCTTGATGTTGTGGTCCAACTCCAAGGGGGCCGTCTGATGTCCAACATCGAACTTCTCTCAAAAGTCATCAGCGTCGCTTTCATTCTCGCAGTGATCATTCAGGCTGCTCCGCTCATGGCATGGGTCGAGCGTCGTGGTTCGGCCATGATGCAGAACCGCAAGGGCCCGAACCGGATCGGTCCCTTCGGCCTTTTTCAGTCGATTGCCGACGGCATCAAGTTCGCCTTTAAGGAAGACCGTACGCCCGGCCACGTCAATAAGTTCTATTATACGTTGGCTCCGCTCGTTTCGATGATCCCCACGCTCCTTGGCGCGGCGGTCATCCCCTTTGCCAAGCCTCTAGAAATCGGTGGCGAGATCATGAAGTTCCAGATCGCCGACCTCAATGTCGGCCTTCTGTACGTCTACTCGATCGCGTCTCTCGGTATTTACGGCATCATCATGGGCGGTTGGGCCTCGAACAACAAGTACGCGCTTCTCGGTTCGATCCGCTCGAGCTCGCAGATGATCTCGTACGAACTCTCGCTGGGTCTTTCGGTCGTTGGCATCATCATGACGTTCGCCTCGGTGAACCTCAATGAAATCGTCGCCGCGCAGGGCCAGCTGGTGACCCATATCGGCGCCCTGCAGCTCCCCGAGTGGCTGCACATCCCGAAGTGGGGCATCTTTGTCCAGCCGATCGGCTTCGTGATCTTCCTGGCCTGTGGCTTCGCCGAAACCAACCGTCTTCCGTTCGACTTGCCGGAAGGCGAGTCCGAGATCGTCGCGGGCTACCATCTGGAATACGGCTCGCTCAAGTTCGCGATGTTCCAGATCGCCGAGTACGGCAACATGACTATCGTGTCCGCGATGGCCACGACGATGTATTTCGGCGGCTGGCACGGTCTTGAGTGGGTGACGAAGCTCCTTCCCCTTCAGGGCTTTGAATTAGCCGTAGCGTCGACCGTCCTGAGCGTCGCGGCTTTCATGCTCAAGGTCTCGTTCTTCATGTGGTTCTTCGTGTGGGTGCGCTGGACGCTTCCCCGCTTCCGGTACGACCAGGTCATGGATCTGGGCTGGAAGGTCATGCTGCCGCTTTCCTTGCTGAACATCTTTGCCACGGGCGTGGCGATTTACCTGGGGTGGATCTGATTTATGCTGGTTAAGCGCAAGACTAACATCCTGCAGAACATCTATCTGATTGAGCTCTTCAAAGGCTTGGTCATCACGATGCGCAACATGCTGTTCGCGCCCAACGTGACGATTCAGTACCCGGAAGAGCGCCGCAAGTACTCCGAGCGCTACCGCGGCATGCACTACATCAAGGCGACCAACGGCGTTGAGAACTGCACGGCATGCATGCTCTGCCCGACGGTCTGCCCCGCCGAGTGCATTCATATCGAAGCGGGCGAGCGCCCGGACAAGGAAAAGTATCCGGTCAAATTTGAGATCGACCTGCTCCGCTGCTGCTTCTGCGGCATGTGCGAGGAGGCCTGTCCTAAGGACGCCATCAAGCTGAGCAATATCTATGAGATGAGTGTCACCAGCCGGACAGTTTACGACAAGCAGTACCTGCTTGAGCAGAGAGGTAACAAATAATGGACATCTCCCCGGTGTTCTTTTTCCTGTTCGCGGGCTTGGCGATCGCCTGTTCGCTGATGGTGATCCTGAAGAAAAACCCCGTCTCCAGCGCCTTTGCGTTGGTACTGGTCTTCTTCTCGTTCGCCGCGATCTACGCGATGTTCGATGCCCACCTGATTGCCGCGCTCCAGATCCTGGTGTACGCGGGCGCGATCATGGTTCTATTCATCTTCGTCATCATGTTGCTGAACGCGGATGCCCCCTCATTTGACATGGGGCGCTCCCATGTTGGGATGCGGATCGCGGCGGGCATCGCGGCGGTCGCGCTCTTTGGCGTGTTCACGTACGCCTTCAAGAATTCGGCGCAGATCCTTCCGGTCGGCGACTTCACTGCCGAAAAGGTGGCTGCAGCCGGTGGCAACACCCGAGTGATCTCGGAGTTGATGTTCTCCGAGTACATTCTGCCCTTTGAGTTGACCTCGGTGCTCCTCCTCGGCGCAATCGTCGGCGCGGTGGCGATCGCTAAGCGCAAACTGGCCAACAACGCCCAGCAAGGAGTCCACCATGCACGTTGAACCGTGGCTGATCCAATCCTTCTGCGCGGCCATCTTCTGCATCGGCTTTGCCGGTGTGCTGATCCGTCGCAATATCCTGGTCATCTTGATGTCCGTCGAGCTGATGCTCAACGCCGTGAACCTATCCTTTGTGACGTATTCCAAGCAGCTCGGCCATATGGGCGGGCAGATGGCCGTCTTCTTCATCATCACCGTCGCCGCGGCCGAATCCGCCGTCGGCCTGGGTCTCCTGATCGCGATGTTCCGCACTCTGCGCAATGTCGACACTGATCAGATCCAGCTTCTGAGGGAGTAACTGAGATGTTGGCGCTGATTCCCCTGTTTCCGCTTATCGGCTTTCTGATCAATGGCTCCTGGTACGGTTTGGTCCAGACCCGCCCCGGCGCCCACAAGGCCGGCTCCACGGTCCCCGGACTGATCGCTACCCTCGCGATTTTCGCTTCCTTCGTTGTCTCGTTGATGCTGTTCCTGCAGCTCAAGGACATGCCGGCGGAGTCGCGCTCGATCGAGCAACTCGTCCTCAATTGGATCCAGATCGGTAGCTTCAAGTTAGATATCGCGTTCCGCGTGGACGCGCTTTCGACGCTCTTCACGCTGGTGATCACCGGCGTCGGTACCCTGATCCACATCTACTCGATCGGCTACATGAGTCATGACGAGGCTCCGGGCAAGTTCTTCGCGTACTTGAATCTGTTCTGCTTCGCGATGCTGCTGCTGGTGCTCGGTTCCTCGCTTCCAGTACTGTTCATGGGTTGGGAGGGCGTCGGGCTCTGCTCTTACCTGCTGATTGGCTTCTGGTACACGGATGACGAGAAGGCCAGCGCAGGGAAGAAGGCTTTCATCGTCAACCGCGTCGGGGACTTTGGCTTTCTCCTCGGCATGTTCATGATCTTCAGCTATTTCGGAACTCTGGACTTTGCCGCAATTAATGCGGCGCTCACCGCCCATGGCGGTCATGCCGCACTTCCGGCGGGGATCTCGGTCGCCGCGGCTACCGCGATGTGTCTTTTCCTCTTCGTCGGTTGCATGGGCAAGTCGGCGCAGATTCCGCTTTATGTCTGGCTGCCGGACGCTATGGCGGGTCCGACCCCGGTCTCGGCGCTGATCCATGCGGCCACCATGGTCACCTCGGGCATCTATATGGTCGCCCGTTTGAATCTTCTTTACAGCCAGTCGCCGACGGCCATGACGGTGGTCGCTGCGGTGGGTGTCTTTACCGCGTTCTTCGCTGCGACGATCGCCATCGCTCAGACGGACATCAAAAAGGTCCTCGCCTATTCGACGGTCTCTCAGCTCGGCTATATGTTCCTGGGCTGCGGTGTCGGCGCTTATGCCGCCGGCGTCTTCCATGTCATCACCCATGCGTTTTTCAAGGCACTTCTGTTCCTCGGCGCGGGCTCGGTCATCCATGGCATGCACGAAGAGCAGAACATCTTGAAAATGGGCGGCCTGAAGTCGAAGATGCCGCGCACTTTCTTTGTGTTCGCTGTCGGCTGGTTGGCAATCTGCGGTATTCCGCCGTTTTCCGGTTTCTTCTCGAAAGACGAAATCCTATGGCAGGCTTTCCACTCCCCGCACGGTAATGTCGTGTTCTGGGGCCTGGGCGCTCTGACCGCGGTGATGACCGCCTTCTACATGACCCGCCTGTTCTATCTGACGTTCCTTGGCAAGCCCCGCTTCGATGAGAAAAAGCTCGGCGCCGCTCATGGCGGTCACGGCCACGGTCCCGACGATCATGGTCATCATGCTCCGGCCGGTGTCCATGAGTCCCCGTGGGTCATGGTCGGGCCGTTGATGGTACTTGCGCTTCTGAGCGCCATTGGCGGTTTTATGGGCGTTCCGCACATGAGCTGGCTCGAACATTGGCTTGAGCCCGTCATCCCCGCTCATGCAGCGGTCGGGGGCTGGGAATCGGCCGAAGTGTTGCTCATGACCGTCAGCGTGATCGGTGCCGTACTCGGCATCACGGTCGCGTTCAAACTCTACAAGAACTTGCCGAGTGTCGAAGCCCTCAAGAACAAGTGGGCTTCGCTCCACAAGCTCCTCGAGAACAAATGGTATATCGACGAGCTTTATGACTCGGTCTTCATCCGCCCGATCAAGTCGCTTTCACAGGCCCTTTGGAAGGGCTTTGACGTCGCGGTGATCGACCGGATCGTCGTGGGTTTCGGCCGTGTCTCCGAATGGAGTGGTCAGAATCTGCGGTTGGTTCAGACCGGATCGATCCAGCTCTACGCGCTGGCGCTAGCCGTCGGCATCGTCCTTACCTTGGGGTACATCATTTATGGCCTTGCTTGATACGAACCTCCTCAGCGTCATTGTCTTCCTACCCCTCGCATGGGCTTTTCTCGGTTTGTTGATTCCCGGCAATACTGAGGGCGGCCGATCGATCACGCGGATCTGGACCTTGCTCGGTACGCTAGTCACCTTCGTGCTGTCGATCTCGCTCTACACGCGGTTTTCCGCCGGAGGCGCCGAGTTCCAGTTTACCGAAATGATGGATTGGCTCCCTGCCCTGGGCATCAAGTACAACCTCGGCATGGACGGCATCAGCCTATGGCTGATTTTGTTGACCACCTTCTTCATGCCGATCGCGGTGCTGGGTTCCTTCTCGGCCGTCGAGCAGCGCCAGAAGGAATACTACTTCCTGCTGCTGGCTCTTGAGACGGGCATGCTCGGCGCCTTCGTCGCGCTCGACATCTTCCTGTTCTACGTGTTCTGGGAAGCCATGTTGATCCCGATGTATTTCCTCATCGGCATCTGGGGCGGCAAGGAACGCGTCTATGCGGCGATGAAGTTTTTCCTCTATACGATGGTGGGATCGCTGCTGATGCTGGTTGCGATCTTCTACCTCTCCTATCAGCACAAGCTCCAGTTCGGAGTGTATTCGACCGCGCTCGTCGACCTTTACAAAGTCGTGATCCCTGCCGGCGGTTACCTGAGCGCCCAGAGCCTGCTCTTCCTCGCGTTCGCGCTCGCCTTCGCGATCAAGGTGCCGCTGTTCCCGCTCCATACCTGGTTGCCGGACGCGCACGTGCAGGCGCCGACCGCGGGTTCGGTCATCCTGGCGGCCATCCTCCTCAAGATGGGTGGCTACGGTTTCATGCGCTTCGCTTTCCCGATGTTCCCGGCCGCGGTGGCGATGTATCAGTACGTCTTTATGGTGCTCGGCGCGATCGCGATCGTCTACGGAGCTTGGGTCGCTACCGTGCAGCCCGATGTC
>CAYXVB010000171.1:0-7792 GCA_964467785.1 uncultured Bacteriovoracaceae bacterium | reverse complement strand
TTCACTGACTTCTTCTCTCAATCTTTCCGGCCACATCTCCTGCTTCGAAAACAGAACCGCAGCCTGACCCCTCAAGCCCACCACCCCCGCGGACGATAAGTAGACGCAAGGTCTTCGTCACCCCGTGTCCGGCCGGACACAGATGCCACGGAGACGCCGCACGGAATCCGCCAAGGGTTCCGAAACGTTGGAGCGCCCAAGGGATGGACAGAGTCAGGATTCTGCACAATGCGGGAAAACGCGAAAATCGGGTGGAAGGCCGTGCCTTTGCGCCCGAACTCGGCTCGGAGTCCGTAAAAGTGTCGAGGTTTTTGACGATTGATAAAGACCTGTCCGGAAGCAAGTCCGCGAAATCACGGGGCGGCGACTCTAAGCGCACGGCATTTGCAACGCTAACAAGCACAGGACTATACATAAGGGGAATTTAATCTTGGGATATCGGGGCGGCTCATCCTCATCCATGATCGGATATCTGCTGGGCGTGAGGCGTGGCTCAGCCGCGGCCTTCGCCGCGCAGATCCTCGCGCTCGCGATCCTGGGCTGCACCAACCGCACGCCCGGGCTCAAGTCGGCCACGAGCGACCTGAACAAGATCAGTACGACTTCCTCGAGTTACGTCATCACCATCAAGACCATCGTGAAGAACTCCAGCGCCCCGACTTCCACCTTTGACATCCTGGGCGACGGCGGCGGCACGATGGGCAAATACTGCACGAGCACGGGCGCCGCGAACGCCGATCCCAACACCGGACCGAGCACCTGCGTCTGCAACTTCACCTACACCAATGCCAAGACCGGCTCGACGGAAAGCTTCGAGACGCCTACCCTTTATCACGAGGCGGATCTCATCCGGTGCTCCTATGCCAATACTCCGGCCGAGGTCACCGCGGTGGACGTCAAGATCCGCCTGCCCGCGAGCAACCAGGCCTCCAACATCGTGAACTTCAAGTTCTCCGGCACCGCTTCGCCGGTGGACAGCGCCAGCATCCTCAACTTCGCGCAGGTGCAGCGCTACATGTGCCGACGCCTGGTGCAGATCCCCTACATCTTCGATCCTAACAGGATCAACGACCCGCTCCAGATCGAGGATCCGCGCCTCAGCGACACCCTCAACTTCTACACGACCAACATGGGCGCCACGTTTTCCTACTACGCGGGCGGGGTCAACGGGTCGACGCCTCCCTATGGGTGGTACTGCCCCTCGATCCCCAACGACCCGGGCGCGAACTTCGACCTCAATCTCTTTAGCGTCGCGGCGGACGATCCGGCGACCACCAATAGCAAGCGGATTTATCCAGTTGCTGGGAGCAAATTTGATCGCTCCACCTTTTACCTGGCGAAGACGCCAACCGGCGTGTTCACCCAGCCGGTCAATGCGTACATCGCGCCCTTTACCGTGACTTCGACTGCCGTCGGCGCCGCGCCTCCGATCGGGTACGCGGCGGCGCCCGTGCCGGATACGACCGTCGCGGGCAAGGAATCCTGTCCCGACGCGAGCGTTCCGATTCCGGCCGGCCATCACTGGGCCAAGCTCTGGTTGTTCCGCATGTCCATGCCGATCAAGAAGTACGCGGTCAGCCAGGCGCTCATCAACATGAACGAAGTGGCCTGCACGCCCGGGCCGTTCAGCGACGGCAGGATGGTGTTTTCCGACTGCAACAAGCTCGGAGGCACCAAGCCGTCCATTTACATCAGCGATACGGTGGCCAACTCCAACCTGCTCGCGTCGCGCGCGTTGACCGGCACCGGCATGTGCATCAACCTCGAACCCACGAAGGTAGCCGGGGGCCCCGGTTACAGCAGCCTCAACCCCGGCGCGCTTTCGCTGGGCGTCGCCTCTGGTTCGGACGTCTGGATCCCCAACAGCGCCAACTCCAGCTATGCCTGCGGCGTGGTCAATGATCCCGCCAAGATTTGCTCCAAGAACACTCCCTATGGGGCCGACATCCAGACTTACGACATCACGCCGACCAACGCGGGCGGGTTCAAGGATCCCAATCACGGCTATTACGATTTCCTCTTTATCGTCTCGCCCACGACCGTGAACTCGAGCGAGATGTCTAACGTCAATTCCGCCGTGCGCGCGCGCTATACGCCCTACCGCTATGTCGCGAGCGGCGACTGCAACTCGGCCGACCCGGACAATCCGACCGTTGTGGGCGATTGCGCGGCCAGTAACGCGCTCCGGACCTATGGACTCAAACTGCACGACGTGGGTACTGCGGGCGATCCTCCTCCGGATGACGCGCGTCGCCCCGGCAACTTTCCGCTTTGCGTGCTGCAACCTGATGGGACCGTGTGAGGAACGAAGCCATGCTCCTGAACTCGTGGAAGAAGATCAGAGTTGGAGACAAAGACCGCGCCCGGCGCGACTTGCACGCGCCATTTTCGGCCGCTTTCCTCGTGATCGCCGCCTTGGCGCTCAGCGCCTGCAACAACTCGCGCTTCCGAAGCACGACCATCTCGGGACTCCTGCCGGGAAGCCCGACTTCGACCAGCGACACCTTCACGCTTTCGACCGCCTCCGTCACTTCATCAGGCGAGGAGACAAGCACCGCCAAGATGAGCCTGTTCATCGACACCCAAAAGGCGCCGCAGCCAATCTCCAACTGGTGCGAGCCCTATACTGGAAGCGAAAGCTCCAAGCGTTGCCAATGCGTGTTCACCTGGTCTGAAGCGAATACCGAATCCGGTTCCTCGATCCCGGTCTCCCGCAAGGTCGTCACCGACATCACCGTGGTCCAGCCCAACCTCGTCAGCTGCAACGTGCCCGGCGTCTACTCCACGGAGATCCAGAACGGCACGCTCATCAAAGTGGCCATCACTCCCGGACCGGGAAACAGCGGGAGCTTCAGCTCGACTACCTACAGCTACGTCAAGAGCGCCACTCAAAGCCCCGGCTCATTCCAGGATTACCAGGGCCGCTCCTTCATGAACATCCTCCGCTACAGCTGCTATGACCAGCGGCAACGCGGGATGTCGATCATCAATAAGATCGGCACCACGGCCAATGACAATACCGGCGAAGTCCAAAACTTCCCGATCGCCAACCGTTTCTGCGTGCAAAAGCTCTCATCCAGCGGCGCGGGCGCCTCCGGCGACGGTTGCGATACGCTGCCGGGCGTGGACTACACCGCCCAGTCCAACTATTACAACCTGTACGTGCGCGAAAGCGAAGTGGGCGACATCAATCGCGGAAACGCCCGCTTTACCTGCCCCACCGTCAACGAGTCGCTCGGAGGCGGCACCGGCGTGGGCGCCGGGGGACAGTACTGGCCACTCGACTCGTCCTTTGCCCTCTCGCTCGGACGGACCGGGGACTTCCCTATCGGCGTCGTGGCCAACAGCCGCGCGGCGGTATCAGGCGATCCGGTCAGCTCCGGCAGCGCTTGCGACGCCAACGTCGCTTCAAACGGTACCTCCAACGGCACCGGTCTGACGGCTACCTGCCTCGGCTTCGCGGCCCGGCCCAATTCTGACGGCAGCTGTCCCAAGCTTGCCGACTCGGTAGGCACTCTCGTGCAGACCTATCGCCTGCGCCGTTACGTGGCCCTTTATCCGCAGATTTTCGACACCAACGGGGACTTCGTCCGCGAAGGCCAAGCCGTGGACACCATTTACGTGGTCGACCGCCCGGTCACGGGCCCTGGTGGCGAATCCTTTGCCATGCGCGGCCCGAAGCCCTGTCCCTACTCTTATTTCGATCACAAAGGCGTGGTCAACGGCACCAATGGTTATTACGCCACGAACGACTCAGGCTGGAGCGGCAAGAACGTGGACGGCATCTCGATGCCTAACCTCGACTCGGCAACCTCCTGCTCCTCAATGCTCCCCCTGCTCAACACGGACCGCACAGTGATGAGCGTCACCACGACGCACGCGACCGCCAACCTGGTAGCGTCCTATAAGAAAGTCTACATGCGCCCGATCAAAGCCTGGGCCCCCCACTACGAAGAAGACACCGCGTTCCAAGCCTGCGCTCCGCTGGCCAATCCACTTCGCGATGCGCCGCTGCACTTTGCCAAGAACGGTGACAACGTCGCCTGGTGCGCGGAAGCCTACCCCTCCCAGAACAACAACGTGGCCAAGCTCGACGTGCACACTCTGACCGCCGATGATCCTTCCCAGCCTTACACGGGCTTGGTCCGGCCCTTCACTTCGCATGTCTCCAAAAACTCGACGAGCGCCGCCTGTACGGCGACTGCCGTCGATCTGCCCAGCAATGCGTCGGTCGCCAACTACTATCCGGCCGCGGGCAAAGCTCGTCACCTGGCCGCCGACACGATCGACACCGACAAGAACGCCACGGCGATCAACGCGACCCGGACCTGCGATCGCACCGTGATCAATCCCAACGGCGGCTTGAACTGGCCCCGCTTCCCCTTACTGGCGCCACCCGCCAACGTGGAGTCCGCGCTGAGCTCGGCGCTCGACAAGTCCTATACTTGCACGGTCAGCTGGGATAACAACGGCTCCAAGAGCGGCAAGGCCTCGCCGACTGGCGGGTGCTGCAGCACCGCCACCGATCTCGTCACGGGCGCGGGCGGCGTGCAGAACGCGCATCTGGAACCGGGAGCCAATGGCAATACCGCCTGCGCGACTCCGGCCTACTGATTACCTCATCAGTCGAGAGCCGCGCCGAAGGATTTCATTATGGAACTCCAAATCACACTCATGCTCACCGAGCCGTTGCGGCTTGACCAGGCCCTGCTGCCCGAACTTCAGAAGCGCGTTCCGGGCCTTTCTCGCGCGGAGCTCAAGCGCTGGTTCACCGAAAAACGCGTGCTCCTCGACGGCCGCCCCCAAACGCCTTCGCGCGCGCTTTCCGCGGGCGCCCACGGCGTCACGATTGTCGACTTCAGCGCGAGCCTCACCCGCGGCCCCTCGGCCGTGGCCCGGCCCTCGCAAAAAGGCTCCTTTCTTGAAGTCATCTATGAAGACGCCGAGCTATTGATCCTGCACAAGCAGGCGGGAATCCCTTCCGTCCCGCACTCGAGCGAGGAAACCGAGACCGCCGTGGGCTCAGCGCTCGCCCACTTTCCGCCGCTGGGCGCGGACGCCGAGAACGGAAAAAACCGACTTGAACCCGGACTGCTGCATCGCCTCGACACCGGCACGAGCGGGCTGCTCGCGTTCGCCAAAACAACGAACGAATGGAACCGCCTCAAAGAGGCGTGGAAGACCGGCAAAGTCCGTAAAACCTATCGCGCCTACGTCGCCGCGCGGCCCGAGGCGGAGCCCCTGCCGTCGGTCCCCATCGAGCTCCGGCATTTTCTTGCCCATGACGCGCGCTCGGCCCGTCGCATGGTCTCGCTTGGCGCGGATCTCGAACGCGCTCAGCGGCATCCGGAAATCCGCGGCGCGCCCCTGCGGACTCTGACCCGCATCACGCGAGTTCACTCCGCTTCGAACGCGCAGGCGGATCTCGAGCTTGAGATCGAGACCGGAGTCATGCACCAGATCCGCTGCACGCTTGCCTCGCTGGGCTGGCCCATCTCGGGCGACGAGCTGTATCGCGGCGCTCCCGCGCCACGCCTCTGGCTGCACGCGTGGAAACTGACTTTCGAGACCCATGAGGGCATCGCGCTCACGCTCGAGGCACATCTACCGGAGACTTGGCCCGGGCTCTGAATGAGTGGTGCGCACTCATCAAGAATCGTGTTCAGATATAATAATGAAAAAGCAACCAGCCAAAGGTGTCACCCTCGGGCATCGAGCGAGTAGAGAACTGCTTTTCCGCGGCAACTTCGACCTGGAAATGCGGTCGTGGAAAAAGCTGCACACTCGCGCCAAAACCCTCGCAACCACTGGCTGAGCTCAGAGCGCTGTCGTTAAAAAGTGCGAAGACCCAACCATTCCAAGGCTCGTAACCCAGCTTGAGGTAACGGTTCGCGGTTTGCGCCCCGTCGATCCACTTCGCATTGAGCTCTCCCATCAGGAAGGTCCGCGCAAAGAGCGGAGTCGTCCCATGGATCGCGGCCGCCTGGGTGGCACCGCCGCTCCTGGCGTTCCCCCAGAGGGCGCTGATCCCTATCCGCGAAGACTCGCTCAGATGCCAGTTGATCTGCGCCGAGATCGTGGAATCCCGTCTCTGGGCGCGTTCCACGCGTTCGTTCGCTGCGATGCCTCCGGTCAGGTAAGCGCTCAGGCGCTCGCCGAGCCAGGAGGCTTCCAGGTTCCAGGTCTCCATCCCTTCGTCAAAGCCCATTCCGCGCCGGACGGAGAGGAAGTGCTCGGGAAGGTTCAGGCCAAAAACCGGGTAAAACAGGCCCGCGCGCAACATGGATTCCTCGGTGGGCGACACGCCCGCCCAATACCGATGGGATCCGATCCAGGCCTGGGTGCCGTCGGTCTGGCGCCCCAAAGCCCCGACCAGCGTCAACGGACCCGGCCGCCAGCCCAGTTCCACTTCGGCCTGCATCAGGAGGAACATCCCCTGTCGAACCGTCGCCGTATCACGGAGGGTTTGGATCGCGCGGACGTTGCCGCCAACATAAACATTTTCCGGAAGCTTCTCAGTTCGAAGCGGATTGACCCAGCCATGCAGCGGCTCTTGCTCCCCTTCGGCGGAGCGGAAGCTCACTAGCTCCCGGCTCAGCTCGCGCCCATAGGTATTGAGCAAGCCGCCGCCTCCGGGCGACACGTGGCACGCGGTGCAGTTGACGTAGCCGTGGCGCGAGAGCTCAGGAAAAGCCCAAGCGCGCGGCGCGAAAACTCCGGTGAGAGCGAATGCGCATTGAAGCGAGAGAAAAGCGCGCCACTTAGTGCGTTTCAAGGCGTTCAAGTAGGACATGGATGGCCACCTTCTCGCTGACGATCACGCCAGCGAATTTTGGAATCGCGATCCCGTAGTCTGAAAGAAGAATATCAAAGTCCGCCTGCGCTCCCAGGATCCTGCCGGCGTTGGCGCGATCGATCGAGGCGGTGCCTTTGACGGGCTTTTTCACCCCGTGGAGCTCGAGCGTCCCCGTGAAGTCGACGTTCTTCCTTTCCGCCACCGAGGGTGGAATCGCGAGCGGATCCAGCGTCAGCGTGGCTTTTGGAAAGCGTCCCGTCTCGAGGTAGTTATCCTTCATGTGCGAGGTGCGCGTCTCGATGCCCGTGTCCAGGAGATTGAGATCAAACCTCAGGGCGCCTTTGACCACCATTCCCTCGGATTGCGGTGAATCCCGCGACTCGCGAGCCTCGAGCTGGCACTCAGGGCCGGAAGCCTGGCCACGGATCTTAAGTAGACTGGGCTTTCCAGTGGCGACAAACTCGACCTTGCCGGCTTGCGCCGGACAGTGAAGCGTTTTGATGACCTCCTCTCCGGCGAGAGCGTGGTTTGTCGCGAGGAACACTCCTAAAAGCGTGGCGAATTCACCAAAGCACTTTCGATCCAAGTTCATGGCTGGGCTCCTTCTTTGATCCAAGCGCGGATCACAGCCAATTCATCCGGGGTGACCGGAGCGACGGAAGACTTGCGCGGCGGCATGCGCTTGCGCGTGTCGGGGTGGATGAGGACGAGCAGATAGCTCTTATCGGGATCGCCGGGGACGACAAGGGCTTCCTCCTCCCCATCACCGGGGGCTGTCAGCGCCTCGATCGTGTCCACCGGAATCTTGGCGGCTTTAGGGCTGTCGCTGCCGGGTGAGTGGCAGACGATGCACTTAGGCTCGAAGACCTTGAGACGAATGGAGCTGAACACCGGGCGCAGGGGTTCATTGAGTTCGGGTGGCATGTTCGTTACGTCACCGCCCGGGGCACTTTCGGGCGCGCCGGCGTCGAGCCAAGACTGGAGAAGGTTGCGCTG
>CAYXVB010000170.1:5622-7803 GCA_964467785.1 uncultured Bacteriovoracaceae bacterium | reverse complement strand
AGGACTCGACCGGGCGGTCGTACTGGTCGGGGCCGATCCCGAGACCCGTGAGGATGTCCTTGGCGCGCGAGTCGAGGTCGTAGCCGCCGCGCTGCTCGAACTCGAGCTGGGCCTCCCCGTACTTTTCGAGGAGGGCGGTCATTTCGTCGTCTTCCAGAGGCTCCTCGGCCATCGCCTCGAGGCGCTTTTCGTACTTGGCGATCTCGGCCGCGAGCTCGGACACGCGGCCCGCGCCGGCCTTGACTTCTTCGAGGGCGCTCCGGCCCTTCATGTCATGGATGTCTTGGGAAAAATATCCCACGACCAGCCGGTCGGCGATGTTGATGTTGCCGCCGTCGATCCCTTCCTCACCGGTGATGATACGGAAAATCGTGGTCTTTCCCGCTCCGTTGGGGCCGACCAGCCCGATCTTGTCCCCGGGACGGACCTGGAAGCTGCCGTCCTTGTAAAGGATCTTGTTTCCGTACTGCTTGGTGATGCCGGTGAGATGAATCATCGTGCCCTGTCTTTACCGTTCCCGAAGGGGTTGGACAAGCCGACTTTTCTTTTACCAGGGAAGAATGGCGTTTTTACGGTTGTGCAGCCATTTTGCGCGGAGGTCGATTTCGAGCTTCTGCATTTGGATCTCAGAAGGGGTCGGCTCGGCGCCCACACGATTGGGTTTTAAATAATAGGGCGAACCGAGTGGGCCGGGATTGGCGCCGCCGCCTGGCATTGGGAGCGGCAGGGCGCCGCCGGGGGCACCGCCCGCGCCGTTTCCCGGAACCGGGGCGATGGGAAAGCCTCCGCCGATATTGTAGCCCATTGCCGCATTGGCGCGCCTGTACATGATGTCGTTGAGTCTGGAACCGATGTCGAAGTTGTCGGCGATAATCTGGTTGATCAGTTCGATCTGCTTGTCGGCCGGCGCGTCGATCGCGGCCAAGATCCGGTCCTTCAACGGCGCGAAGGATAGGGGAGACTTGGCTTCAAAGTGGGCGATCAGACCGGTCTTGAATTGTTCCTTGTCGGGCGTGGCGATGATCATTTGGAGCCAGCGATCCGAGGTGGGATCCTTCATCGCCATATCTCGAGAGACGATGGCCTCGAAATCCATCTCGCGCGCTTTGTACTTCGTGTACTCGATTCGGAGCTGCATCAATTCGTCGAACTCAGCCTGGATTTGCTTGTTCATCACGGGTTGCTTGGTTTTGGGATCGATCACCAAGAGTGTAAGCTCGCCTTTCTCCGTTTGGAGAGCGTAGTCGTAAGGGTGCTTCTCTTTGAGATAGCTGACCACGCACCCGGCGACCATGGGCTCGTCCTTCACTGCGCAGATGCGGCGGCGCATTTCGTCCGAAGCGATATAGTTTTGCCAGACTTCCGGCAGGTATTCGATCCAGGGCTTCGGACCCTGGGTCACCAGCGTGTAGATCGACGCCGAGCCGATGAACCATTTGTTTCGCATGAAGTTGGCCGCATACGCGATCGGTCTCTTGAGGCCGACGGCTTCCTTTTCGTCATCGCTCATGCCGTTGACCAAGTCGACGACTTTGCCAAGAGCGTTGCGATTGGCTGAGGCGGTGGAACCAGTGCCGGCGCCGACATTCGTTCCTCCGGGAGTCGTTCCGCCGCCGCCGATGCCGATACCGATGCCCGTATCGAAGCCGCCCGGAGCTCCTAGATCACCGACCCCCAGACTGCCGGCTGGCGATTGCGGCCTCTTGCCAGGAAGTGAGTCACTGGGAAGCTTGACTCTTACGTCGTTCGGGTTCGATGGAAGTGCGTTCGTCAGCGAGAAGTCTTGAAGCTCCCTACGAAGTTGAGTCCACTGGATGTTCTCCCGCGCAGCGCGAGGAGGGCTGAGTTCTCTGGGGATTTTGCCGTCGACGATACCGATCGTCGAGTTGAGCTTGTCCAGTAACGCTTGCGCTTCCGCAGGTACCGCAATGCCCTCGTCCTTGAGGATCTGGTTTTTGAGCTCCGCGCGGTATGCCTTCAGAAGCTCGATGTTGAGCGCCTGCTGGTAGGCACGATTTTCGAACGAGCCGTCCTGGGACAGACTTCCTTTGAGCAAGGCCAGTCGGTCATTGATGAGACCGATCTCGGACTTGATGCTCCGAGCGTCGTTGAACATCTTCTTTTCCGTTTTGACGCTCTCTCCCTTCGTCACCGGGAGCTCGATCACCCAGGGAAACCCGT
>CAYXVB010000170.1:0-5612 GCA_964467785.1 uncultured Bacteriovoracaceae bacterium | reverse complement strand
CTGCGCGCCGCAGCCGGCCAGGAACAGGGATTTCACCCGTGCCCTGGGCCGGGCTTGGGATTGGCGATCTGGTCCAACGCATCCTCGAGCGCCAGTCGCTGCAATCGATAGGTGGCTTCCGCGTCCACGAAGGCGGCGATATCCTGAGGATACGACTTGACGTACGCCAGCGTGGTTTCCAGTTCTTTCTTCACGTCATCCAAAGCATAGGCGGCGTCTTGCTCATTGAGGCGATTGAAGAAGGATCTGGCCAGGAAATTCGCTTTCTTGGGCGTATCGTTGTCGAGGACAATGATCGGATAGGGCCGGCGACGCAGCTGGTAGAGTCCCGAAAGAAGTACCTTGCGCATGGGGATGAATGGCTTGACCCAGAACGCCGGGCCTTTGCCATGCTCAAAGTACTCTTTGGCGTTCGAGGGCTGGTATCTCACGCTCCGCACGTTGCGGAAGCGCTCGGCACACTGGAGCGGGTCCGGCTCCGTGGCCAAGGCGCTCCCGGCGAGGCCCGCTCCGGCGAGAGTGCTGAGGGAGAGAGTCAGCAGCAGTGTGGATCTCAGCGTGATGGGCATTCTTCGGCCTCGGAGCACCATGATCCCTCATCGGAGAATTGCCGTCTCCCATTTAAACAAAATGCCGTTTGATTTCTGACGCTCCTGCGGCGCGATTACGCATGGAGGACGGGCTCGAAGCCCGTGGACTGCTTGGGCTGGTTGGCTGAAATTGAGATTCTGCCCTTGGCGCACTCCGCATCAAAAGGTTGCCGGAGCACCGTTCGTATTTTGACAGATTCCCAGGGCGCGCATAAGGTGTTGATCTATGAACAAATTGACTGCGTTCAGTGCGCTGTTACTCGGCTTGGGGATGGCTTCCATTTCTTGGGCGGCACCCGGTGTCGGTACGGACGCCGGTCATGCGCAGCTCAAATCTTCGACCTCCGCGCGGTCCGAGCTTCGGGACGGATCGTGTCAGCTTTGGAGGGACGAGACGGGGATGCCGCACCTTCGTGGGCTGGACCGAGTGAATGCCTACCGCTGCCTGGGTTATGCGCACGGACTCGATCGCGCGTTCCAGATGGATTACTTTCGGAGAGTGGCCCAGGGGAGGCAGTCGGAAATTTTTGGCACGCGCACCGTCAAGGCGGATTTTCAGATGAGGCTCATTGGCCTGAGCGAGCTTGCCAAGCGCGTCTATGGCGAGCTGGAGCCCGCGACTCGCGCGATCTACGACGCCTATGCCGAAGGCGCGACCGAAGGGATGTTCACCGCCGCCGACCGCGGCGTCTACGAGTTCAAGGACTTTGGCTACCTCCCGGCGCCCTGGAAGGGCGAGGATTCCGTCGCCGTGCTCCTGCTTCAGTCCTTTGACCAAACCCGCCGAAGCTTCGAGGAGAAGGTGCGCGAAGCCAAGCGCCTCGAGCATTTCGGAGAGCGGGCGCCGAGGCTTTTCAGTTTTGACGGACTCGCCGGGGACAAGCCTTTGCCCTGGCTCACCACCGTGCTCAAACCCGGCGAGTATCCCGTGCGCGAATCTAGAACTGGGAAGAGCGCCGCCATCGCTCCGACTGGAACACCCCCGTCGGCGCCTGCCGCCGCGTTCGCCGATCTTCCCGATCTGGCGGACCTCGCCACGGGGAGCAACAACTGGGTGATCGCTCCCCGACGGAGCGCGAGCGGTCGCGCCTGGCTGGCCAACGATCCGCACCTCAGTCTCAAGACTCCCAGCTACTGGCATTGGTCCCACATCGAATCGAGTGACGGCGCGCTGGATGTCGTGGGCTCTTCGGTTCCGGGAATTCCGGTGATCGCCAGCGGCGCCAACCGCTATCTCGCCTGGGGCCTCACCAACTCCTATCTCGACGTGGCGGATCTCTACGAAGTCCCCGAAAAGGATCTCTTGCGCGAAGGCACGCGCACGATCCGTCCGGTCGTCAAGTTCCGTGTGTGGCAGGGGCTGGCGCTACCCATCTTCTTCAAAACTTTCGAGATCACCCGCGAGGGCTGGCCGGTGCTGCCGATTCCGGCGACCCGCAAAGGGCATGTGGTCGTGCTGCGCTGGGCGGGTTTCACTCTCCGAGGTTCGGATCTCACGGCCTTCCAGGAATTCGTCGAAGCGCGCTCGGCTCGCGAAATCGACACGACGCTATCGCGGGTCGGCGTGCCGAGCTGGAACCTCGTCTTCGCCGATACAAAAGGCGCAATCGGTTACCGGGCTGTCGGCCGCATTCCTCGTCGCGTCTCTCCGCCCGCGTATGGGCTCACCCTGCTTCCGTCGTTGGATCAGGCGCCTCGCTGGGAATACCTAAGCGCCGACGAGATGCCGCATCTCTTCGATCCCGCCAAGCCGGGCCGAGATTTCATCGTGACCGCCAACAATCGGCAGTGGGGACTCGACTCCAAGCTCGCGCCGGGACGCAATCAGTACTCGGGCACTCGCGCGTTTCGCATCGAGGAGCTACTCGGCTCTGTGCCGCGCCATGATATCGAAACCCAACGAAAGGTCCAGTGCGATGACCAGGCGGTCGATGCCCGCTTTATTGTGCCCGGATTGCTCGCGCTGGCAGCCGGCTGGGATGTCGATGCACGCGAGCGCGCGGCGCTTGAACTACTCAAAGGCTGGGATTTCCGCACGGGTCTGGACTGCCGACCTTGCGGCGTGTTCCGGTTCTGGATGGAAATGATTTATGAAGAGTCCCGGCATACCGTCAATTCGCTCCACCGCGTCCTTGCGGATACGGCGGACGCCAAAGCGCTGTCGACGGTCGCGCGCAAGAGCCTCGCTTCCGCGCTCGATGCGCTCGGTATTGAAAAGGGCTCCCCGACGTTCCCGGTTTGGGGTGAGGTGCATCGGATCGAGTTCGAGCACCTTTCGGGTGACTCTCGCTACAAGAGGCTTGAAAAGTCCTTCTTGCCCACGCCGGGCGACGACAATACGGTCAGCCCGGGCACCGGCGAGCTGAACGGCCGGATGTACAAACAGACGGCAGGCGCATCCCAGCGCGTCCTCACGGAACTGACTTCGCCACCACGCCTCCGTATGGTTCTGCCCTCGCTCGAGAGCGACGAGCCGGTGGGAGATCTGGCCGCCATCGGCAGCCCCTGGAGACGGTGGCGTGATTGCGAATACGGAGACGTGCGCTTCCCACTTGACTGGTCCAAGCTTTCGGCCGAGCAGCTTCGCACCGTGCGGGCGCGCTGGGAGCGTTAAGCTCCCCGTATTTCGCCAATTTAGTCCGGACTGCAGGGCATTTGCGCGCTCTTTTGTGTGGTTCTCGAGGGGGACTCGGCTATTGTTCGGCTTTGTTCGGTTGTGCTGATTTAACTCCCAATAAATCAAAATAGAGAGCGCACTTGGATCTGAACTCTGCAATGGGACCGTGGATCACCCAGGGTTTTGTCCCTGTCTCGGCCAAGGATCCGAACAAACCCGAACATTAGTCGAACAGGGCGATGGAGCAGGCCGAAAGGGAGCTAGAAAAGGACGAAGCCGAGCCGCAATAGTGTTCAGGCTTTGGACACCTGTAAGCCCATCCCAGTGGGAGCGGGGACATTTGCGCTTCCAACTTCGTTTAAAGCTGTTTTGGGGCCTCTTTTGCGCTGGCATCCTCATTGCTCAAGTGGGTCCCCCGAGAGTGAGGCATTTATGCGGAAAAAGAATTTAGTGGTTGTAGTTTCGGTGTCCTTGGCGACATTTCTCGCGGGTTGCGGTAATCGCAGCTCCACGATCACGAGCACTAGCCAGGTCGGCACCCAGCGCGGCGGCGTGATCGCCAGCGGGACCCCGGCCACTCCGGCCGCCATTCCTCAGAACAAGTCTGTGCATTCGGTCAATCCCGCGCTGGTGGGACAGTTTGTGTATGGCCGGACGGCGTGCCAGGATTCTTCCGGCAACTCCATTCCCCAGCCTTACATGAAGAGCGAGACCAATGAGAAGATCATCATCACCGATCGAACGCTCACCGATATTTACGATGATGGCAGCGGCTGCCCGGTGACCTATCAGTACGATATCCTAGGCGTCGACTCCAAGGTCATCGTCCTCAATAACGTGCGTGTGAGCATCGCTTCGAATGGGGATCAGTGCCCGGCCAGCCAATGGACCTCCACCGATGCGTCGCAAACCTATACCTTCAATTACCAGCTCGGCTATGACGGCATGCTGGGGTCCAACAGTCTCTCGCTCCTGACGCCGCCGACCGGCAGCTGCCAGGCAGACGAGAAGACCCAGGATCTTTACCGCAAGCTCTGAGCCCACATCCCGCGGGCGGTCTCCTGCATCGTGGCGCATTGACTTGCGTCGAGTTGCGAGGAGTCGTCATAGATGATCGGGTTCATCATGTTACTCGTATCGTCGACATGGTCGAGGCCGAGGTAGTGTCCCAGCTCGTGGGCGACGATGTTCGCGAACGATGCGACTGGCGCTTCGATCACGACTCCGTACGGAGCGCTCCCCGGCATCGCGGTCCAGGCGTTGGCCGTGCCCATATTGTCGTGGTCCCAACCGCCCGTGCCGATGACGACCAAGCGGGCCGGGTCCTGGAAGGGCTCGCGTATCTTGTCCATCTCGGACATCGCCGCGGTGTTGTAGTCGAGTCCGTACTGGGTCGGATCGGCGGGCTGAACGGCTTCCATGCGGAAACGGATCTTACATTGGGACATCATCTTGTTCATTCCGCGAGTGAGGTCGCCGTACTCGGCGTCCGTCATCACGGGCTTCTGGCCGTTCTTAAGGAATGGCACGTACTTCACGGCAACGGTGAGATAGCCTTCGGGCGCGGGACCTTCTTCAATCAGGCTGACGCGCGCATCCATTGACGTTCCTACGGGTGTAGTTCCCGCGGCGGAAGCATTTCCTGGGCTCATTCCGGCGCCACAGCCTGCGGCCACAAGGGCCAAGGCTGCCGAGGCGGGAGCGGTCATCGTGCGTGCGAATGAAATCCTTTTCATGAGAAATCTCCTCTCGTCTCTCGATCTGGGGGGCTGCGGCGTCCCGCCGCAATGGATCCCGTGTTCGTGTTGATGACCCGAGGAGTTACATTGAGCGCAGGTGCGTCATGCAATCTGAAAAGTGCAGAATGCACATTTTTTATTTAAAAATGCAGGCAGCTGGACGCGAGCGCGCGTTTATTTGGGTATGACCGTCGCTCGTAGATACAGGGCGAGCGTCCCAATCCGGGGCGTCACGCGTGGCCGTGAGGGTGCGTGTGTTGCGGCGGGCTGTCTTGGATGGCGTGCAAGGCTTTAAGGGCCTGGGGCACCTCGAGCGGCGGACCCAGCGAGAGCGCGTCGTTGACGTAGGAGGGCTCGCGCATGCCCATGAGCACGCAGTGGAGCGCCGGAAAGGCAAGATAAACCCGGAGAGACATCCGCGACAGCGTGGACGAAGTCCCTAGGATCGGAACCGCTTCTTGAAGCGTCATGACCAGATCATCGGCGGTCTCGTTGGATTTGGCCTGCAGGGTTTCGGTCACGCGTTCAAAGAGCCGATCGGAGAGTTCCCGATGGCGGGTCGACCAGGTTTTGCCTTCGGGGATGCTTTCGAGCTCGAGATAGGACTCCTCAAGGGCGGGGCGGACTTGATAGTGAAGTGCGGACTTCCAAGCTTCCAAGGTGGCG
>CAYXVB010000169.1:0-7818 GCA_964467785.1 uncultured Bacteriovoracaceae bacterium | reverse complement strand
GTAGGCTGCATTTTGACAGACAGGCCTGTGATTCGCTCTGGAGCCGAGTCGCGAAGCTGGTCGGCGCGTAGCTGTGGATCGGCTTCGAGCCATTGCTGGGTATAGCCGAGGGGGTCAGTCAAGGCTTTGCGCCGCTCGGCAGATTCAAGCCACGGATAGATCGAGAGGTAAACTTTTTTTTGGTCAGCATCCAGCGCTTGAAATTCACGCGCCATGGCTTCGGGACGGGGTAGCGACGCGCACCCGTTGGCAATGGCAGCGAACAAGATGAGGATCTCAGGAGACGGTCGCATCTTCGGACGCCTTTTCGGCCGCATCCGTACTAATGATCTGGATTTTGGGCGCCGCGACTGGAATTCTCGCCCGCTCAAGTTCAGTCAGCGCGCGGGTGAGTACGCGATCGCCGATCGTAAGCGCTGCCCCCAAGTCAGTGATGAAGTAGATGATCTTGTAGAGGACCCAGGACTCCGCGGCTTCAGCGACAAGCACGAGTGGCGCGGGGTGAGCGGATAATCCTTCAATGCCGTGCAGCGAGCGGGCCAGGACCTGCCTCGCGCGTTCGACCGGGATGCTATAGGGCAGGCGAATCGCCTGCGAGCGGGCAATCGGAGCCGCTTTGGAGGCAAAGTTGGATATCTGCGCGTTGCCCACCACTCGGTTGGGCATGGTGATCAGCTCGTCACCGATTCCGGCCAAGACAGTCGCGCGCCAGGTGATCTCGCGCACTTGGCCGATCAGCTTTCCGTTGGAGGTCTGGATTTCAATCCAATCGCCAATCTCATAGGGCTTATCGAGCTGAAGGGCGACGCCTGAAAAGAGATTGCCCAGCGTTTCCTGGAGCGCGAGGCCGACCACCAAGGAGAATACCGCCGAAGTCGCGACCAGGGGCCCCAGCCGAATGCTGAAGATCTCGCTCACAAGCCAAGCGATGAGCACGACACTCAATGTGAGGGTTGTCAGGTTGATGAGCAGCAGCGGGACGCCGACGCGCATGTGACTGATGAACAGGTATTCAAACACGAAAATGCGCGCGACTTTGACGAAGACGATCGCACCTTGCGCCAAAGTCAGCAGACCGATGTAAATGAGCGCGCGCGTTTCGCTAATTGATGGCTCACCGATCCGCGAGAGGGAGATATAAGCCGAAAAGAAGATCACGCCGAGACTGACATGAAAAGCCAGATTCTTGAAATGACGCGAAAGGTTGCCGTGGCGCTCGGCGGAGAGCTCCCGGAGAAACAGTTTGTAAAAAACCCAGGAGAATGCAGCCAGGCCGAAAATGATCAGGCCGAGCTCGGTCTGAACGAGCCTTTGGATCGGTTCGAGTGGGATAATGGACTGTGCCATCCGGGGGTTCACTTCCAGCTTTTCGGCTTGGAACGCCACCTGCTTGATCGATTTTTTCTCAATTTTTCACAAGAAAATGTCGAAAAGTTTAGTGGTGAATTTGCGCAATCTGATCAGCATCTCCCTCTTCTTTTTTTTACCCAGGGTCGCACCGGCCGTCGAGCCATTCCCGTGTGATCAAGGGTTCGGTGCATTGGGCCGGGGTACCCCCGGTGGGGAGACCTATTTTTCGACCGACCCGGCGACTCTTCTTGGCCGTTCGCTCAGCGCCAGCGAATCGGAAGCCTTGAGCACCTTCGGTCGGAAGGTCAACCAAGAGTACACGCCCCAGGATCATTTTGCAGAATCGAAGGCCCTGAAAAAGGCCGGATTCACCCCGGAGGAGATCGAAAAGCTTCGCCGTGCCCGCGTGCTACGTCTCGATTCGATGATGTTTGCTACGGATGAGCCGGCCGAAATAGCCGTTCAAAAAAGCCCACTTGAGGAATTGAGTGGCGATGTGATCCAAACACTCAAGAAGGAGCCGGAGCGCCGGATGACGTACATCCGTGACACTGCTGGCGAATTCCATGTTGTGCCCGAGCTAGAATTGGAGAGGCTTGATGGCAAGTTACTTGTCGTCGATGCTGGCGAACGAAAGATCCTGGCGATGGAAGCCGGAACGTTCCGCTATGATTCCATGCGCAAAACGCCAGAGTTCAGTCCGCATTATAGACTCGATCCCGATCAGCCGGAGAACGAACAAGCCTTGGAAAAGCTGCGCCGAAAGCGCGGATTCGAAGGCATCGTCGCTCCTAAGGAAACCGCTTCCTCTGGTACGCTGACGTTGGATTGCATGGATCTCATGTCCAAGCAGGCGAGAGGCAAGGGATTTGTCATATCCAAGATTTCGGGTTCGGCGGCATTGACAGCCTTGGGCTTGGCCCTCACTGAGCCATATGCTCACCGGCTCGATTCAGAGGCTGGACGCGCAGTGGTTATGGCGGACTTCGTCGGATCGATCCTGGCCTCAGGGATCCACGGCGTGGTTGGGAAAAAGATCGCGACATCCGGAGTCTCAGATGGAAAAGCGGTTGCGATGCGCCTTGGGACCTCTTATGGGATCATCGCCATACAAAATCCGATCTACCAAAAAGTCATGGAAGATGCTGGAAACGTGAATAAAGAAGAGTCTGAAAAAAAGGCAAAGGCCATCTCCACCTATGATGCTTCCTACGCGACTGTTCGCGCCTATATCAGCCAGAAGATCGATCGTACCTTCTTGGAACAACTGCCGACCCGGTTCTACGAAGGCTGCAGAAAAAATCCGCGTCTGACGAAGCTGGTGCTCACGCCGGGCATGGTGCGCTTTTATGAGTCCGCCGCATTCGCTTTTATCTACTACGGCGGGCGGGCGACCTTCGTCGGCCAATGAAAAAAGGGGAAGCCTTGCGGCCTCCCCTTTGAGGAAATCCCGTCTTTTCAGAGGGTTCAGGGCTGGGTCAGGCGGTCTTCGATTTGCTCCAGGATCTTTCGAAGCGCGTTGGCATAACCTTGAAGCTTGTCGACGGGCTCATTGTTCTTCCATTTGAAGCCCGGGACTGACAGTCCGTTCTTGTCCATTTTGTATTCGAAGACCTTGACGGGTTTGGCGCTCTTCTCAACGGAATCCGCGGCTTTATCCGCGGCGTTGAGGGACTCCAGTGAGATGAGCTCCTCTTTGCCCGCAGCCTCGCGCACGAGCTGAATGTGCTTGTCGACAGGGGCGTTGACGAGCTCCCGCAGGAGTGCGCGATTTTTAACGCCGAGCGACAAGAGCTCGTTCTTGGTTTCCTTGGGAAGGCGCGTGAATCCGATACATTCGGTAATGCGGGATTTTGGTTTACCGAAGGCCTTGGCGATCGCTTCATAGCTGGCATAGGCCTGAGCTTCGAGCAGGGAGACGTATCCTTCGCCTTCTTCGATCGGATGGAGGTCGACGCGGTCCAGGTTTTCTCGTAGCGCGATCTCGTGGGTCGCCTTGTCGTTGGTCGAAAGTACGCGGGCCGGGATACGATCCACGCCGGCTAGCTTGGAGGCGCGCAGACGGCGTTCGCCGGCAATGACCTTGTAGCGGTCCCCGTCCTGCACGACGAGGATCGGCTGGAGCACGCCGTGTTCCTTAATGGAGTGGGCGAGCGCCTGGATTTCAGCGTCATCGAAGTGCACGCGTACCTGGAGCTCGGAGGCATCCACCTTCTCCACCGGAATGAAGTTGACCAGGAAGGTGGTCAAGTTCTTGAGGTGGGTATGGGTATTGCCGGCCGTCGTGCGGGCGGTCGAGTAGAGTTGCTTGAGGTAACCGCTTCCCTGGCGGGTCTTGATACGACTGGTACCGGTCTCTTCCGGCGCGTTTGGGGTGGGGGCGGCGGGTGAAGCGGTTTGAGCCGATTCCTGGGTCGAGTCTTTGTTCATTTCTTCCATGAATGTATTCCTTAGGTAATATGATTATTACACAATATTAATTGAAGGACGTCAACTCTTCGGTCAGGGCGTTGATGTCCTGGGCGGCGACGCCCTTGGAGCTTACGTCCCAAACCGTCGTGCGGCGCTTGGTCGCCTCGTTGAGATCGGCGCTGCGGTTGACGACGGTCTTTGCGCACCAGTCCGGGAACTGGGCGCGCAGTTCGCCGAGTACTTCCTGGCTGATGACCTCACGATTGTCATACATGTTGGGGATGATCTTGACGTCCAGCTGGCGACGGAACTCTTGTTCCATCGTTTCGATGGTCGCCATGACGAGCGACATCCCGTGAAACGATAAGGGGTTCGTCGCGCAGACGACATTGACGAGATCCGATGCGACCAGCATCGAGCCGTTCAGGATCGATGCGGCCGGGTTCGTATCCGCCACGATGAGATCGTACTGATCGGCGATTTTGGCGATCGCTTCGGAGAGTCTGTACTCGCGGCGCGTTTTGTTATTAAGTGGAATTTCGATATTGCACAGGCCGAGGTTCGCCGGGATTAGATCGAGATCGGGCCCGACGTTCATGATAGCTTCTTGGATCGGAAGGTCATTGATCAGGACGTCGTAAATGGTGGGGCGCTCGTGCGCGTCCAGGACGTCGAGATTCACCGTGAGATGTCCCTGGCCATCGAGATCGATCGCGAGGACTTTGAGCCCGTTCATCGCCGCCCGCATGACGTATTGCGCGGTCATGGTGGATTTTCCAGTTCCGCCTTTGACGTTGTAGAACATCTGCACTTTGTGACGAGGAGTCGGCGGATAGTAGATGTTCGCCGCGGCGACCGGTACCTGGGGTCCGGCCGCAATGGCGCCGGCTCCATTGTTCATGGATTCGGGCTCGACCTGCGCGCTTGCGGTCGTCTCAGTGGGTTGGTCGCCGAGGCGACCGCTGGTCGAGCGGATCATGCGGAAGTAGTTCTGCATGTCCTCCAGCATGACCATCTTTCGGTCGACATTGCCGATGCGGCGCTTGACAGTCCGGAGAAGTCCGGAGTCTTCGAGAGTCGGGATGAGGTTGCGGTCGATCTTCGCGAGAGTCGCGAATTCGGCGGGTGTGAAACAAATTTCTTTGAACGAGGCCATTCGGATTCACCCTCCTTGGGATTCCTGTTTCCAGAAATTCTATTCCGCCAATAGATCGACGCAAGTTTAATCGGGAGTTAAACGATGATTGTGCGAAATAGTTGTGGTCGCCGTGGCGACCGGCCCGGCGACATCCGGTGATCAGATTGTCTTATATTGACGAGCTAAGGATGAATTTCCATTCTGATCCGCCTGATCGTCGCGGTCGCCGCGGCGACCGCGGTGTTGCGCCGTGAATGCCTGGGGCTGATATTACATATAGAATACAAAGCGAAAGCCCACGTCCAGCCCGCGTGGATCACCAGGTGATCGTTTGGCTCGAACTGGTTTTGGAAGCGTTTCGGCGAATGTCGGTTTGTGTCGGTTTACGGTCGCTGCGGCGACCGCGGTCTTCGGTACTCAAAATGGGCTGAACAGCCTCCAGCTTGGATCCGAAAGCGCTAGAACCGACATAAACCGACATTCGCCGAGGCCGTGATCAAGAAATGCCATCGGTCGCCGCGGCGACCCTGAGTTCGCGAGGCCCAATGGTTCCCGATTTTTTAAGCCGGCGCTGCGGTCGCCGCCGCGACCGAGGCCGTGAACTTGCTCAGCTGCTGGCGCTTTGATAGCGACGAAGTCCCGCGCGCCACAAAAACAGATCCAGAAATCCGAAAGCAACGAGAACGCCTAGGATCAAGCCATATTCCCAGGCCTCAAGACCCTTCAACAAGGCGCGCGCGGGAATAGATCCGATAAAGGCAAAGGGAAGTGCCGTCATGATCAAATAACGAATCATGGGCGGGAAGATCCAATCGGGTTTACTGGCGAGCTGGAAGAACTGGAAATAGAGGCGCGAGATGGACCAACTGCGCTCTGTCCAGAAGACCCAGACCGAAAACACGAAGCGAAGGACCAGTTGGGTCGCCACGCCCACGAAGAGCCAGAAAATCATTCCCAGCCAATGGATGCCGCCCGGAAATCCGGCTTCGTCCGCATACCGGGAAGCGATCCCTAGGCCAAGGACCACGTTGAAGACAGCGGTCATGTTGATCCAACGGGTCAGGGCCAGAAATAAAGGATGGATTGGCTTGGTGAGCAGGATGTCCAGTTCGCCCTTATTGACCAGATCCGAGAACATCCAGTAATTGCGCTGGAAAAATATCGTGAAGATCGCATCCGACGCGAAGAAGATCCCCAGGAAAAAGAATACCTGGGGCTGAGTCCAGCCTCCCAGAGTGGGCACGTTGGCGTAGATCACGCCGAAAAGACTCATTTCTACGCCCATCCAGATGACGTCGACCATGAGGGAGGTAATGAAGTTCGTGCGATAGACCACCTCACGCACCCAGTTGTTCTTGATCTGGACGGCAAAAACGCGGGCGTAACGGATCAGCTCATGCAACATGACGTTCATCCTCCTAAGCTCAGGTAGCGACGGACGCCCAGGCCCCAGGTGAGTCGGACCAGTGCCCACCCCACCGCCAGCCAAACAAAGGATCCCGCCAGGTGCATGAGGAACTCAGTGTGGCTCCAATGCCCGAGCGAGTACTGAACCGGTCCAAAGACATAGAGGTAGAATGGAGTGGATTTCCAGATCCACTGGAGATGCTCAGGGAACAGGTTCAGAGGGAGTAGCTCACCTGAGAGGAACTGGACGAGTAGGTTCTTCACCATCAGGATGCTGTAGGCTTCCTCCCAAGCAAAGGCCACCGCCGCCAGGGCCGAGCTGAGTTGGTAGTGGATGATGTTGCCGATCACTGCCAGAAGCATGGCGCCGACGAGATTGACCGGAGAAATGCCCAATGTCCACCCGAAGGCTAGTCCCAGGACGAGGCAAAAGCCCGCGATGAAGAGTTTGGGAGCGACGCCTCGGAGAAAGACGAATTCGACCACGCCCACCGGACGCAAAAGATAATTGGAAAGCTGGCCCGAACGGATCATCTCGGCCAGTTCAAAGTCGAGGTTTCCGCCGCGCACCTGGGTGAACAAGATGCTGGTCAGGGTGTAGTGGATCATCTCCTTGTAGCCCATGCCGGCCACGGTCGAAGCGCCACCGATCTTGAACATGGCATACCAGAGCACCATCTGGATCGCGGCGGGAACGATCGCCTCCCCCAGGAACTCGAACACGAACTCCAATTGATAGGCGGTGGCGTCGGCCAGGCCGTTCTTCAAGGCGGCCCAGCGCCATTCAAGTTTCACGATAGCGCTCCTGGAGAAGTCGAGGCCGAGGTCGGACGCGCGGCCCGGTCTTCCTCGTAAAGTCGCTGGATCACGGCCTCGAGGCTCTGTTCTTCGATGCCCATGTCGACGATCGTGTGCTGCTTCATCAGGGACTGCAGGACCTGGACGATTTGTTCCTGATGGATGTTGAAGACGACGGGTTGGGATTCCTCGCTGTGGGAGGCCGCTTCGCCTTCCTCGTTCTCGAGCTGGGCGAGGGCGATCTGCTCCCGTGGCACGTTGGTTTCGGTGGCCAATTGGTCGAGAGAGGGGCGCTCCATGAGGCGCACGCGAAGTCGCTGTTCTCCCTTTCGAACCAGCCCGTCAGGGCGGCCATCGTAGATCATCTCGCCCGAGCGCAGGATCAGAACACGCGAGCAGAGGCGCTCGATGTCGTCCATGTTGTGGCTGGTCAGGATGATGGTGGCCTTTTCCTTCTGATTGAAGACTTTCAGAAACTCGCGAAGCTTGTGCGCGGCCAGCACATCGAGACCGATCGTGGGCTCGTCGAGGAAGATCACTTTGGGCCAGTGGAGGATGGCGCCAATGAGCTCCATCTTCATGCGTTCGCCCAGGGAGAGACGTCGGATCTGAGTATGGAGATGGCGCTTTACGTCGAGAAGTTCAGCTAGGTTGTTCAGGCGGTCCCGATAATCTTTTTCCGGAATCTCGTAGATCGCCTTGAGGAGATCGAA
>CAYXVB010000168.1:0-7827 GCA_964467785.1 uncultured Bacteriovoracaceae bacterium | reverse complement strand
AGGAAAGTGATCAGGCGCCAGATCTCGCCTTGGCGGACGGCCTCGGGGATGAGCGCCAAGCGGTAAGCCCAGCTCGGGTCGTAGCTCACCATGAGGAACCCGAGTCCCTGCAGCGTCACGAAGATCATCGCGATGTTGGGGATCTCGATCCAGCCCAGGGGGCGTTTCAGGGCCGCAAGCCAGCGGGGAGTCGTTGTCATGGCGGGCAGCTTATCATAATGGGTCGGGATCCGGATCGGATTCAGCGCTCCACCGGATCGCCGGTGCGGGTGGCGGTCGGAAGATTGAGTCCGAGCAGCGCGCCAAAAAAGATTCCGCCGATGCGCGTCGTGCCCAGGCTCCCGGAGGTGTAGGCGGCCTCCGTGCGGAGAAAAAAGTTTTCGAGCTGATATTGATATCCCAGACCCGCGCCGAACTGCGTGGCGCTATTGGCCGTCGTACCCGCATTGCTCAAGCTCGCGAACGTAAAGAAGGGCGTGAGGGTAAAAAGATGCTTTTCCCAGAGTCGGTATCCCGCGATTAGGCCGGCATCGATCGAGAGCAGACTGGCCTGGGCGCTTCCGCTCGAACCGCCGCCCATTCCCGCGATGAAGCCAGGCGAACCGACCACGGCCAGCGAAAAGTTTTTGCGATGGGAATGCGCTTCGTCCTCTCCGGCAAGCTGGTGCTTGATCCGCACCGCGAGCGGCGCGAGCGGTAGGACCCGGATGCCGGCTTCGGTGCGGTCGCCCAGGCGCAGGACAAAGCCGCCGCCGGCCAGCAGGCCCTGACCGCCCTGGAGATAGGTCGAAGTCACGTTGCCGTCCTTGTCAGTGACGACTTGCGTAGTGGGCGTCGCGTTGAGGTCCGCGCCTAGCAAAAGTGCCGGAAACTCGATCTGGCCCAGCTCCGTCGCGCCCAGCGTCTCGGGGGTGTCCAGATGGGTGGCTGGCAGCATGTAATGGGCGCAGCCTGAGAAGAGGAGCGCGAAGGCAAGAGCCAGGGACCAGCCGAGCTGTGTGAGCGTGAGCGGATTCGGATTCGTTCGCATGCGTTCTGGGTCGAGTCTAACGCAGTGCTTAGGTATTGAGTAGCGGATGTTCTTTTTTTCATGCGCTTCCGTGCGTCTCGAGCCGATGCCATGCCTTGGGCGATCAATCGTTATCCGAGACGGGGCGCTGCCAGTTCTCGTCCTTTTCGCTTTCCTCTCCGGGAAGTCCGGAGCTGATGTGCGCCTGGTGATGTAGCTCTTCCTCGCCGCCCTGCAAGCCATAAGTGTGGTCGTCGCCGCTCATCTCCACGCCTTCGCGGTCCGGCTCGCCCAGGTTCATCTCATAGTTGTTGCGCGCCATCAGGATGTCGATCGGCGTGGCGTGGTCGGGCCGGATCTCGAAGTCCTCCCGCTCCTCGTTGGCGCCGTGGTCGTAGAGTACCTGGTCGCCGCGCAGGTCGCCGTTTTCCACCATGTCGAGCTGCTGCTCGATCGAGCCGGGGGAGCCTGTCGCGGGCTCCGGTTCGCCCGGATGAAGCCGTTCGGGGATGTCGCGAGTCTCCCAGACTTTTCTCAGTACCTGCATTTCAGCCGGTCCTCCTTGAGTGTTGGCGTACGCGGATCGGCACGGGGCTCGCCGCGGGGAGCGGGCGCCGGCGACGGAAGCGGTCTTCCGGGCGCTCTGGGCCTTGGATGAGTCGTTCGATGCACTTCCACGCAAAATAGATCCCGAGCGCGATCGGAAACAGAAAGAGCGTCGAGGCGACGAGGACGTAGCCGAGGGCATCGGCCAGGGTGTCGAGGAAGTACATATGAGGCGACTCTCCCTGCCGCGAGGTGTTGCAAACGGCATGCGCCGTCGCGTGCGGCCGGGCGCTTACTGCGTGTCTTCGAACAGCGGGCGCCGGAAGTCTGGAGTGTCGAAGGGGCCTTCGTTGATCCGCTTGTACAGCCGCGCGCAACTTTGTTCAACGATGCGGGCCGCCTGCCGTGTGGCGGCGACTAGACTTTCGTAGAGCAGTTGCGGGGTGATCACCGCGGTCTTTCGCGCTTCTTCAGAGATCGCTTGCGAGGCCAGCTCGCGGAACCCTTCGCGCACGGAAACTTTGGCCAGTGTTTCTTGGACGCCAAAGCGTGGCAGCTTGCGCGCGGGGTCGCGGACATCGAGGAGTTGATTCACGTCATTGAGCTGCTGTTCGAGGAAAGTCTGGCCGCGGTTGAACTTGAGCAGCGAGGCGGGGATCTTGATGCCCGCCTCGAGCGCCGAGGAAAGCTCGACGTTGACCCGATCGCGCAGGGGGAGCGAGGCGATTTCCTTGCGTTTGAGGTTCTCGATGAAACGAGCGCGGGATCCCTCAGGAAAGGTCACGATCTTCTCGAGCGCGTCGGCGATCCGCTCCGGGTCGCTCTCAAGTGTACCGATCATCAAGCGGGCAAACCCGCGCCGTTGGTCCAACGTGAGCTCGTCGACGCTACCGAAGTCGAGCGTTGTCGCGATGAACTTTGGCTCCGCCTTGGGTTGTCGAAGGTAAAAGACGTTGTCCGGGTGAAGGTCCCCGTGGAAGAAGCCGCTCTTGAACATCGCTTCGTCGAACCAACGGTCGAGCAGATTCTGCAGGGCCTGGCCATGGCTGATCAGGTCTCTCTTGCCGAGCTTGGAGAGGGGTACCCCTTTGATGAGCTTGAGTACGAGCATGTCCTCGGTCGGTTTCACTCCGCGCGCGAGCTTGACGGAACGCAGGCCGAGCTCTTCGGAATGGTAAACGCGGGCGCCTCGCCGGGTGTTGCGCGCCTCGTCCCGGAAGTCCATCTCCGCGAAGACCGATTGCCGCACTCGCTGCATGAGCTCCTGCATCGGGGCATCGCCCGTGGCGATGTCGTCGAAGTTGTCCATCTCGCGCGCGGCCTGCTCCAAAATGCCTGGGCGGCGGAGCTTGACGACGACTTCCTCTCCGGTGGCTTTGAGTCGGGCGCGGTGCGCCTGCCCGATCGTGCCTGATCCAAGCGGCTTGAGGTCGAATTCGGAGAAGGTTTCGGCAATCGGTTTTCCAGTGATCTTTTTGACGAGGCTCTCGATCTCCTCGGGGGGCAGTGGTTTGACGTTGCCCAGGAGCTCCTTCATCATCTTTTGGAGTTCGGGCGTGCGCGCTTCGCGGCCCAGCAGCTGGAAGAGCTTCTGCAAACCCGGGCCGCTATTTTGGATCGCCACGCTCAAATTTTGCTGCGGAGTAGCGCCAGGAGGAAGCTCGAGCAGCGCGACCATGATTCGGCGCTTGTCCGGCTCGGCCATGCGGTCGAAGTACTGGCCCAGGACCCAGGTAAATCGACTGCGAAGTTGCGCGGGAATGCTGTTGAAGTCGAAGCCCTTTTTGGGGTCTTCGAGCAGTCGGACCAGGTCCGAGCGGGAGAGTAGGGCGGCTCGGATTGAGCTGGAGAGCGCGCCGGAGAGTGCTTCAAAGGCCGGGTCTGGAATCGCCTCGAGCGCCTTGAGCCGCGCTGCCTCAGGCATCGCGAGGAGTGGACTTCCGCTTCCGAGCAGCGATTTGAAGGGAGGAGTGCTTCGGAGGGCTTGTGCGGCTTGCATGACGTGTTGTGGATTGCCCGGTTTGCCGCCTAATCTCTGATAAAGCGAGTAGAAAGCTTCGGTCAAAAATTGATCGCTCGTGGTGCCTTCATTCACTTGTGCCGGCAGGCGATCTCCCAGCACCGAGATCGTGGATTTGAGGTCCGCCGACGTAAGAAGCTCGTCGATGTCCCGGTTCTCGATGATCCAGGCGAGTGGCGCGGGATGACGGGCAAAAGTTTCGCGCATGCGCTTGGCGCGGGTGACGGAGTCCGCTTCGCCACTGGCCGCGATCGTCTCCCGAATGAACGCGCGCAGTTCGAGGCCTTCCTCGAACGCGGTGGGCGTGGCCCAAGCTGCGATCGACCGTAAAAGAGCGCCAACCAGCAGAAGCGAGAAGAGTTTCAGTGGCCTGCGACGAAGTAGACTCATGGAGTTCACACGGGCTTATCGGGGATTTCAGGCAAACTGTTGAGTTCCTAATTTTGTATTGGAAATAAATAGCCAGCAATTAACGCGTCGTGTCGCATTAGGAATTCCGGTAGGCGGATTGCCGTCAGTGGGATGCCATGGTAGACGTCAGCGCCGAAACCAGGGGGGTATTCATGAATTCGATGTCTTTTGTTTCTGCCTTCAGTTTGCTTGCGGCGGCCGCGCTTCCGTCTGCGGCCCAAGCCGAGAACCGTCAAAACCTTGATCCCGGCTATTTCATGATCGGCTCGGTCGAGACTTATGAGATCCATGAAAATGGTGCGATCTCGGAAGTTCGTCCCTTCATTCGGATTACCGATCCGGTAGGTACCGTGCCCTCGCCGACTCCGTCCACGTCGCCTTCGCCGTCGCCTTCGTCCCCGACTGCGGGTACCGTGGGGACGCCCTCGACGCCGAGTCCGGCTCCCACGCAGAGCATCGACGGACTCCTGACTCTCGGCAAGCAGATCTGGGATATCATCGCCGCCAATCGCCCGGTGGTGACGACTTCGACGGAGAGAGTGTCCGTCGTACCGCCCGGCATCACCGACTGGCAGGATCTCGAAGGTTGGGACCGCCCTCAGATGCGATCGTTCCGATCGGTCTACCGCAACATTTACGGAGTCGCGATGGTCGACTTCGAATACCGCGTGATGTTCACGCCCAAAGGCCGTCGTGAGGATGGAAAGGGCGCGTTCTTGAGCGGTGTCACGATCCTTCCGAGCGCGCTCGAAGTGGGTTGGGGTTATACTTTCAACGCCAAGGGCACCGTGGCCAGCATCACTAATGCCGGCTCCCGCAAGAACCCTATTGCGGCGGTGGAAATCCAGATGCAGTGGACTCTGGATACTATCTTCAAGCATGACGAGCGCTCGTTTAGCTACTATGTCCGTGGTGACGGTGTATTCCAAGAAGTCCAGTAAGTCCGTATCGACGGTAACGGGGCGCGCCCGCTGGCTCGTGCCGGATCTCTCTCCGAGGGACCGCGCGGCGTTGGCCGGCGCGCCAGTCCGTTACGTCTTTGTCGCCGAATCGCCCCATGTGAGCGAAGTCGAGCCCGAGGCCGTGAGCGAGCGCCGCCCGCTTTGCGGGATGGCGGGGCGCAAGTGGTGGTCAGCTCTGGGCGACGTGCTCGAGGGAGCGGGTGGCGAGGACGTTTCGCTCGAAGGTATGCTTGCGCTCTGCTCGCGCCACCGCATCGCGGTGCTCAATGCGGTCCAGTACCCCATTGACGAAGGGATCACGAAGTCGTTCCCCGGCGCCGATCCGCTTGGCTCGGTCGGATTCAGCAAGAATGCCGGCCCTCATGCCTACAAAAAGAAAGAGCGCGCAGCGCAGGTCGATGCGGCGATTTCGGATCTTCGTCAGCGCCTTTTGGATCCCGCGTTGAGCGCCGCGGAGATCCACTGCTTGGGCAACGACTCGGAGTGGTTCGTGTCCCGGGCGCTCACGCCGGACGAGCGCGCGGCACGACTTCGAGACAAGATCCCGCACCCTTCGGCTTGGTGGCGCAAGGGAGGGCATTTTGGCCGTGTGGCTCGAGAAAAGCTCGCTCTGATCTTTTCCGATCGCGGAGTTCCGGTCGCGTCCCCTCAGCGGAGCTGAGCGGGTCTGCCCCGTTCCGAGCCCAGCCGGACTCCGACCTGAGCGGCCAGCGTCGCCGCGACGTCGTAAATGCTCATGCGGCCGAGCTCGCGACCGGGCTGCGCGCAAGCGCCCGCCGCGATGAAGCCAGTTTCCATTCCCGTCTTGCCGGGCAGGTAGCCGTGCTCGCCATGGGGACCGTGGTATTTTTCCTCGACCGGTTCCTTGACCTCTTGGGCGATCGCCACGCCGTCCTCTGGCTCGAGCGCCAACCAGGCTCCCGGCAGCGTCTCCATCCGATCCAAGGCCTTGCGGTCGAGGATGCGGTAGTTACCCGGTGCGTGTTTGCGTAGCAGCTGGAGCGCTCTTTTTTTTATCGAGCGGTCCTTGAGGTAGATTGCGGCTTGTCCACCATTGGTGAAGGCGACGATCTTCCAATCCTTCGTCCGGAAGGGAAGCTCCTGGAGCCAGCCCGCCTGTTTGAACAGCGCATTTATGCGGATCTTGCGCGTGACGGGCGCAAAGCCATGGTCCCCGACGATCATCAGGCAGTCACGGGAGAGGTCGAGATGGGTGACCAGCTCGCCGAGTAGCGCGTCGACATCCGTGAGTCCGCGGATGAAAGCGGGCGTCGCCGGGCCCTGAAGGTGCTGAACGACATCCACGTGCGAGTAGTGCAGGAGCAAGAGGTCCGGCGAATGACGGTCGAGCAGTCGGGCCGCGGAAAGACCGAACCAGCGATCGCGGTCGAGGGTGTCCTTGAAAGGCCCGGGCGGTAGTTCGGCCAGCAGCCCGGGCTTGGTCACCTTGACGGTGCGGTCCCAGACTTCGCCCGGATCGAAGCTCAGGGGCGGAAACACTTCGGGCACGACCCAGTCCGCGTGCGCGCCCACGGTCACGGGCCAGCCTAGGAGGGCGACCTTGCGGCCGGATTTCGTGACGAGGTCCCAAAGCGCGGGGACTTTGAGATTTGAGGCATCCCAGTACCAGTCGTAAGTGGGTCCCGTTTCCCAGTTGAAAACCCGGTTTGAGAGCACTCCGTGCGAGGCGATCGGTGCTCCTGTGACGAGCGTCGAGTGGACGGGGTATGTGACCGAGGGATAAATGACCTCGACCGAGTCCGCCGAGGCACCCTGGGCGGCGAGCCTGTGGAGGTTTGGAGTTTCGTAGCGACCCGTGCGATAAAAATCCGGCTGAAGCGCATCGATCGAGAGGATGACGGTGCGGGCTTTGGGCGCGGGCTTGGGGAACGAGGCACAGGATGCGGTCAGCGCGGCGCTCAGGGCCGCAGCCGCCAGTCCTAGGGATTGAAACGGGCTGTTCTTCATGGGTAACTTCAGTATGAAAGGCTGCCGCGGTTCCGGCAATGGGAAAGGGCAGGCGGTGACCCGTATGAAATTCAAGAAATGGAAGCCTAGCACGAGCTCGAGGACCCTCACCATTCGGTCCCGCCGGCTCGAAGTTCGCCCCTGGACTGCGGCGGATTACGAAGTCTGGGCTTCCGCCCTTGCCACGCGTCTTCCCAAACGTCACCCGGTCTTCCTTCAGGAAAGTACTATGGCACTGGCAAAAAGGACGGCGCCTGAAGTTGAACTTTGTTTTCGGCATCTTTGATCGCGTCACCGGCGCGTGCCTGGGTACCCTCGACTTGTACGTGCTCAATCGAACCCTGCGTTGGGCCAATCTCGGCTGTCAGATTCACAATAATCACTGGGGAAAGGGGATCGCCTCCGAAGCCGCCGCACTCGCCTTGAAGCTCGCCTTCGGACCGCTGGATTTTCATCGGGTCGAGGCCAGTTGTGAGCTCGACAATCGCGCTTCCGCGCGAGTCGCCCTGCGGGCGGGGATGATCGCAGAAGGGATCCGTCGAAATTTTTTCTCTCACGGAGGAGGGACGGACGTTCGGGTATTGGGGATCAGTGCGATCGATTTTAAGTCTAAATTGAAGACCAAAAAATAACGCACCGTTTATTCATTGCGAATAAACGGTGCGTTAGAGAACGAATCCAAAATCAGAGTTCAACGCGTTACTCCGCCAACCTCGGCGAGACAGCGCGTAGGATCTCCCTTCGCTCCGCTCAGGGTAGATCGATTAGCGCTCGTTTGAGGATCTTGCCGCTGTCGCCTTTGGGCATACTCTTGAGAATCCGCAGCTGCTTGGGCGTCTTGTACTTGGCGAGCTTGCCTAGGCAGAAGCTAAAGAACTCCTCCTCGGTCATCGATTGGCCGGCATTCAAGG
>CAYXVB010000167.1:0-7864 GCA_964467785.1 uncultured Bacteriovoracaceae bacterium | reverse complement strand
ATGCGTCAATTAAAGTAGTACTCCCGCCTGTCGATCTCAGTGGCGATGGGTGTCCTTCTGGTTAGTTGGCCCCGTCCAGGCTTCCCCCCAAGCCTGAATCCCCCCGGGGCTATCGGCCATCCCCCAAGGGTGACCATCGCCACTGAGACGCTGCGGGCTCAATCCGGATTTTTGACTGAGCCCTGAACATCGAATCCCCCAGGGAACCGGCGGTCCACCCGCGGTTACCCCCGGGTTAACCCTCAGGAGAAGAAAATGCGGAAGACGACTCTCGGAATGATGACCCTAGCAATGGCTCTCGGTGCGCAAGCCGCGATGGCCGCGACCGGCACGATGACCCTCGGCGAATACGCCCAGCTCCCGGATTGCGGCGGCACCGTTAAGATCACGACTTCGCGCAACGGCAGCAGTGAGCAGGTCAATATCCAACTCCGCGACGTGGTCCACTGCTCCAACTTCGACATCTTGTCGTCCAACGGCGACCAGGTGCTTTACTCCGTCAAGAAGCTTGGCGGCAAGGATCGCGCCCGGTCGGGTAGCTACACCATTCCCAGCGGTTTGATCGATTTTGGCCGGAACTCGATCCGCGTCGTCGTGCGCTCTAACAGCGGCGCGCATTCGGACACGATCCGCGTGAAGTTCGCCCAGGTCCCGGTCCTTCCCGCGCCGCCCGTGGTAGTGGTCACCCCGGCCTCCGGCAGTGGCTGGTAAGTCGATACGCTGATTAGGCCGAGGGCCGCATGCGCATACAGAAAATCCTGATGCCGCTTGCGGCCCTTTTTTTTCTCCTAATTCCCGGTCTGCAACCGGGCGTAGCGGCTCCGCGTGACGCGCAAGCCGAGGCAATCGCTATCGGGCGATTCTGGAACGACGTGCTCGCCCTGCGCGTCGATCGCGTCTTGGAAGGGCGCATTCAGGCGCTCACGGTCGTGCGGGGTTGTGAGAGCCTCGCCGCGGAGCTGGACCTCGAGCGCCGTAGGGCGCGCCGTCAAGGGCTGGGTACGGGCACGGTCGACGCCTCGGTGCCCGTGGCGCTCATGGGTGCCTGGCAACGGATGCAGGCGCAAATCGAGAATCGCAGTGCCTGCGGTCGCGCGATGGCTCGTGCCGACCTCGCGGTCTACCGCGCTGAACGCGCAAAGTTTGCATGGGTCCATGGAGCCTCGCCAGCGCTCCCGCGCGAGGTGCGCCTGGCGATCGCCGAGCTCGATCCTTGGTGCGCCGTGGGCGCGGCCGCGGACTTTGGCAGGATCCGCGACGGCAACCCCTGTTTTTCGGGAGAGCTGCCGATTCTCCATTCGCTCCTAAATGACCGGGCCAGAGCCGCGTCGCACGGGATCCCCGAGGCGTCATTCGATGCGTTTTCCCAGGCGGGCACGGAGCTCGACGAGTGGCTCGGGCGATTTACCGCGCAAGTAGCCGCGGCCCCGTCTGGCACCCGTCTCGACCTGCTTGCGCTCGCACCCCGCCACCTGCTTGAAAACGAATCCGGGCGTCGTCGCCTGCTGGGCGAGATCACCTACTTGTACGCCGCCGCGGGCTTTCAGATCGGGTGGATCGACGGCTTCGCCGAGCGTTTTTGGAGCGGTCCACTCCGCGAGAGGGCCACGCCTGCGCAAGCCTACGCATCGGCGATGAGCTGGATGAACCGTAAGCAGCTCTTTTCCGGCTGGCGTAATTTCGCGCGCTCCCGCGGTGTGAGGCTTTTCTGGGGCGCGCGTGAGGTCACGGACTGGAACCACCACGATTTCATCGCAGCCTTTATGGGTTGTGACTTCCAGGAGCGGGGGCTCGGCTGGCTGGGGCGCGCGCTACCCGAAGCGCTCGGCATCGCCTACGAAAGTCTCGACTTCGTCTCCCACATGAGGGAGGGCGACGGGCTAGAGGCCAGCGCCGCCAACTTCGGGCGGGACGTCGGCCGCCATTCCGAAGGTGCCGCGTTTGGTGAGGCGTTTTGCCGGCCACCGGCCGTCAGCCGGAACGTGGACATGGACTGAGCGTCCTGGATCGGATAAGAGAGGCCCATGATGAGCAGCGAAAAAGAAGCGACCCGGGAATGCATCAATTGCCGCCGGACTCGAATCTCGCACGAGTGCGGCCTTTGCCAGGCGCCCCTCTGCAAAAGCTGCGAAAAGTTCCTGCCAGGCGAGAGCTTCGCATACCTCCCTGAAGTGCCCGCGGAGCTGTCGCACGCTTTTTACTGCCCCGATTGCCACCAGGAGCATGTCCAACCGGCGCTTGCCGATTACGAGGAAAAGCTGGCCCAGGCGCGGGAGATGTATTTTTTCTTCAATACCCAACGCTCCTTTCTGCCGGTCCTGAAAAAACACACAGAGCCGATCCGCGTGGAAAACTGCGAGGACCGCGACGAGACGATCCTTCGGTTGGCGTTCCTGTCCGCGCAACTGGGCTACAATTGCGTGGTTGAAGCGGAGGTCAAATCGACCAAAACTCGCAACGGAAACCACCTCAAGCATTTCTGGACGGGAACGGCTTTCCCGGCCGAGCTGGATCTGGCGAAGTTCGAGCGCTCGACTCTCGGAGAGTGACCGGCGTGGGAACCGCGAAGCCTTGAGGTTTTGCGAATTCCTGGCGAGCAGCCGGTATTTTATCCTGTCCAATGGCTCCTTGAGCGGTTACAACGATCGACATCCCAAAAAGCGCCCTTTGCTGGCTTGACTAAAGAACGGAACGCATGAGTATCCTCCAAGACTCCTCCAAGATTCGGAATATTTGCATTATCGCCCACGTCGACCACGGCAAGACGACCCTGGTGGACTTCCTCCTCAAACAGGCCGGCACTTTCAAGCAGCACCAGGCAGTTGCCGAGCGGGTGATGGACTCCATGGATCTGGAACGCGAACGCGGCATCACCATCATGGCCAAGAACACTTCGGTGCGCGTGGGGGATACCAAGATCAACATCGTCGATACCCCTGGCCACGCCGACTTCGGCGGCGAGGTCGAGCGCATCATGGGCATGGTTGACGGCGCCCTCCTGCTGGTCGACGCGGCTGAAGGCCCGCTCCCGCAGACCCGCTTCGTGCTTCGCAAGGCGCTTTCCCAGGGCCTCAAGGTCATCCTGGTGATCAATAAGGTCGACCGCCCCGACGCCCGCATCGACGAAGTGGTCAACCAGGCCTTCGATCTGTTCATTGAGCTGGGCGCAACGGATGCGCAGGCCAATTTCCCGATCGTTTACGCCTGCGCCCGCCAGGGCTGGTGCACGCTCGAGCGCGGCGACGTGGACGCGTTCGTCTCGGGTGAAAAGAAGGGCACGCTGCAGCCGCTCTTCGACGAGATCCTGCGCGACATCCCGGCCCCAAAGGTCGCGGAAAGCCGCGAAGGCCAGGATTTCCAGATCCTCGTGTCCAATCTTTCTTATTCGGATTACGTGGGCCGACTCGCCATCGGTCGCGTCATGGCTGGTTCCGTTAAGAAGGGCCAGCGCGTGATCCGCCGCGGTGTTGACGCCGCCGGCGCCGCCGTCAACGAGAGCTTTAACGTCAGCCAGCTTTATACCTATGAAGGCCTGCGCCAGACCGAGGTGGAACTGCTTTCGGCAGGCGACATCGGCGTGATCGCCGGCAGCGAGAAGTTCGAGATCGGCGACTCGGTCGTGGGCAACGAAGCGACTTCGCCGCTCCCCCGAATCGTGGTCGAAAAGCCGACCCTCGGCATGATCTTCTCAGTCAACACCTCGCCGCTCTCCGGCAAGGAAGGGGAGGCCATCATGTCGCGCAAGCTGCGTGACCGTCTTCTGCGCGAAGTCCGCACCAACGTGGCGCTTCGCATGGAGGAGACCTCGCAGCCCGACCAATTCCGCGTCCTCGGCCGTGGCGAACTCCAGTTCGCCATCCTGATCGAGCAGATGCGCCGTGAGAACTTCGAGTTCATGATCGGCAAGCCGACCGTGCTTTACCGTACCGACGCTAATGGCAACAAACTCGAGCCGATGGAACGCGCCGTGCTCGATCTGCCCGAATGGGCAGTGGGCGACGTGAGCCAGGTCTTCCAGTCGCGCAAGGGCATCATGACTCGTTACGAAGGCGGCTCAGGCCACGGCTCCGGGCGTGTCCGTCTCGAGTTCGACATCCCGACCCGCGGGTTGCTCGGTATCCGTTCGCGCTACATGACTCTGACCAAGGGCGAAGGCCTCTTTAGCACTCAGCTACTGGATTACGGTCCGTTCAAGGGGGATATCCCGCATCGCACGAGCGGCTCGCTGATCTCCGATCGCTCGGGCGAGACGGTCGAATATGGTCTGCTCGGTCTTGAGGATCGCGGCATCTTGTTCTTCGGCCCCGGCGTGCCGGTTTATGAAGGCATGATCATCGGCGAGCACAGCAAGGACAACGACCTCAACGTCAATCCCTGCCGCGAAAAGAAGCTCACCAATATCCGGGCGGCGAGCGCGGAGTTTCTGGTCACGCTCTCGGGCATCCGCAAGATGTCGCTCGAGCAGTCGCTGGAGTGGATCGACGAAGACGAGTGGATCGAAGTCACCCCGAAGTCCATCCGCATCCGCAAGAAGATCCTTCCGCAGAACCTCCGCAGCGTGAAACGCGAGGAACGGTTACAGCAGTAACCGTTGCCCATCAGCGCGATGGACAAGATGGCCTTTACGGCGTCGAAGGTTTGTCGCCTTCAGCAATAAAGCCGCGGTACGGCCTCATGCCGCCTTTCCGTGATTTTCAGGGACTTCCCTGTGATCGGATCGGATCGGAAGCAGGACCTCGACCTGGGTTCCGCGCGAAGGTTCGGTTAACGCCGTCTCGGGCAGAGGGTCCAAGATCGTGATTCGTCCCTGATGGGAGAGGACAATCTGGGACGAGATAAAGAGGCCCAAGCCCATTCCGCCGAAAGATTGGGCTGACGACGCCCTTTCAAATGGCTTGAACAATCTTGTGCGGTCCTCCGGCCTGATGCCGATGCCCTGGTCAGAGATCAAGATTCTTCCGTAATCTTGCCCCTGCCTTTGTTGCTTTTCGAGGAGGACCTCGATCGGGCGTCCGGCCCCGAACTTGGCCGCGTTGTTGATTAGGTTGAGGACGACTTGCGCGATGCGTTCCGAGTCCCCATGGATCCAGATGCCCGGCGTGATTTTTTGAATCACCGTGCAGCCGGAAGCCTGAAGCGTCGGGGTGGCGTCCTCGATGCTCTGGTGGACGATCTGGGCGAGGTCGATCGCAACAGTCCGGATGCGAAGCCCTTTGCCGCTCCGGATGGAATGTACGTCCAGTAGGTCGTCGATCAGCCGTTTAATCCGGGCAACTTGTCGTTCGCCCGCGTCCGCGTACTTGAGGATCCGTTTTGCGAGCCCGGGTTGCGTGTCACCTAGGGCGCGCAGATCCCGGCGGATCAGATCGAGCTGGAGCGAGAGCGCGGTCAACGGCGTGCGAAGCTCATGGGACGCCATGGCCGCAAAAACATCCCGCTGTTCAAGCACATGGGTGATGCGGTCAACCTGGATGCAGATGAGACGGTGGAGGCTGGCGGCGGTCAGGAGCACATAGATCCATCCCTTGACGGTTTGAACCAGTTGATAGGTCGCGGGATCGGGAAAAAGCAGGCGCGCGACGCGGTCGGAGAAGGCAATCCACAGGCACCCAATCACGAGATAAGTCAGCGTGATGAGGAGTGCCCCGCGCCTGGCCGCGGTTCGGTGTCGAAGAAATTCCGGGCGCTCTTGGGCTTTGCGTAGATCGGCGCACATTCGAGGGAGAGTAAGCCGGAAATCAAGCCAGAGATCAATGAACGTGGCGTTGGCGGTTTGTGTCAGGAGTCGAGTCCGTTGAGGGGTAGGAGCACCTCAAAGCGCGTGCCGCCAGACTTCTCATCGGGGAGATCTGGAAAGTCGAAGGAGTCCGCCGCGCAGTCTTCGGCGTCCAGCGCGCGAATGCGACCGCCATGGGCTCGAGCGATTTCGTCGGCCATGAATAGCCCGAGGCCAACGCCTCCATAATTCGCGGCGGAAACGCCAGTTCGGAAGGGCAGGAAGATGAGTTTTCGGTCCGAATCTGAAAGTCCGGTGGCCTGGTCGGAAATCTCGAGACGCGCCCAGGCGTTTCCCGCCTCGTCATACTGGGACAGTTTGAGGGTGACGGGGCGTCGCTTGCCGAATTTTTCCGCGTTATTGACGAGATTAAAGATCATTTGCGCGATGCGCTCGCGATCGCCTTTGAGCTGGATGCCAGGAGCGACTTCACCGATGAGCGGGGCGCCATCCGCGCTGTAAAGCGGCGAGTGGTCTTCGATGCATTCGTCGACGAGCACCGAAAGATCAAAAGACTCGAAATTGTATTGAAGTGCGCGTCCTGACTTGAGCTTTTGGGCATCGACGAGGTCTTCGGTCAGGCGGTTCATCCGGCGCAGCTGGCGTTGCGCGGATTCGATGAACTTGCCGACCCGCTCGCGGAGCTCGTCCGTGGTGCTGTTGGCGAAAAAGGCGCGGCTCAACAGGCCCAGCTGCATGCTGATGGCGGTCAACGGCGTTTTGAATTCATGCGACGCGACGGAGGCGAACAGATCCCTCTGCTCAAGGGCTTCATAGACGCGTTCCGTTTGGGATTGGATCAATCGGTGGAGGATCACCCCTGTCATGATTACGTAAAACCAGCCTTTATAGGTTTGAAGGCGGGCGGTGAGGACCGGATCGAGTCCCATCAACTCCACGATTCGGTCCGAAGTCGCGATCCAAGCGGCGCCGACGAACACGTAGAGCACGCTGATGACGAGCGCTCCACGACGGGTCCTGCGGCGGATGTGCTCAAGCGAAGTCTCAGGGGCGGTCACGCGTCCATTGCCAATGGCCATAGTTTAGAAAAAGCTGCCTGAAGCGTAGATGAAGGTCAAGAGGCGTCAGTGACTCTTCGACACGCGATATCTAGCTAGAAGTTCTCTATATTACGGCGCTTTCCAGGTTTGGACTAGTGATCGGTAGGGGCTACGTTCTGAGCTTCGGGACCTTTGTTGCCCTCATAGATGTCAAATTCCACTTCCTGTCCTTCGGCGAGGGTCTTGTAGCCGTCTGCTCGGATGGCGGTGTAGTGAACAAAGATTTCTCCGCCTTCCTTCCGCTCGATGAACCCGAATCCCTTCGCGTCATTGAACCATTTGACTCGTCCAAAAGCCATTCGTTGGCCTCCCTGGGATAGATTGTGAACAAATCCCGGCGAGGTGTCAAAGAGTCGACCGATTCTTGACGGAGACGAGCGCGATTGGGTACTCTTGGGCGGCGATTAAAGGCGCTCGCGCGGAGCGAAGTCGAAAATCAACTCATCCGCCGCGGCGTAGCCGAGAACCTTGCGGATCTCCCGCTGCTGGAGAACGCGGCTCTTTTCAAGTCCCGTCGCTTCTCCTTGCAGCTTGCTAATTTCGGCGTGGAGCTGTTCGATTTGTCGGTTCTTGGTTTCCAGTAGATCGCCCAGTCGAATAGCTTGCAGGATGCCAGGGGGGCCGAACGAGGAGCCGAAGGCGGATCTCGACACGGCAGCCGATCCACCGAGAAACCCGACCCCGCCGAGCGCGCCGGAAAGAAAGAGCCCCCAGCAGGCGAACAGGGCGATCCAGACGCGCGTCGGGGTAGGATTGCGGACGAAATCAAGGACAGCTTGAAGTATTTGGCGTGCGATCACTCGGTCCTCCATGACCAAGAAGAAAGCCGGAGTTCGGAAGGTAGGCTCAGATCCTCCCGCACGCCCCGCGCTCAGCGGAGTCTGCTGAAGGCCGCGCGGCCCGCGAACTTCGCCTTGCCTCCCAGCTCTTCCTCAATGCGAAGGAGCTGGTTGTACTTGGCGATGCGATCGGTACGCGAAGCCGAGCCCGTCTTGATCTGGCCGCAGTCCGTACCTACTGCCAGATC
>CAYXVB010000166.1:0-7910 GCA_964467785.1 uncultured Bacteriovoracaceae bacterium | reverse complement strand
ATTGTAAAGTCTAATGGCCGCATCAGTTCCTACAGCGCTCGCCCCTAAGACCGCGGCGAGCCTCCCCAAGAAGGAGAGCGTGGATAGCTCCTTGGGGCGCGCGACCTTGGCAAACGCCGACTCATTGAGCACGAATTGGGCTTGCTCGCCCTGATATCGATTCATGACCCACTGGTATTCCAGGCCGTCACGCGCGGCAATGTCTCGGTACACCATATTCTTCAACCTTGAAGCATCGCGCTCTACACTCTGCGCGAGGCGGACCTGTTCCTGCGCGTGCTCCAGCTTTCGGGCCGAATACCTCTCCTCTTCCTTCAAAGGCTTTAGCGTTGAATAAGCGGCACCCGCCCCGCCGGCCGCCGCCGCACCCAATACCAATTTGTCACGGCGGCTCCCGTCTTGGATTTCGCCAGCGAACGAGAAAGGCGTCGAGATCAGTGCCAAGGAAAGAAAACCAACCTTGAAATGGGCTGAGGCGAACTTGTGCATTCTCATAACCAGAATCTCCTTACTCTCTCTTGAACTGAAAGATTGCATGGCGCGGACCATAATTATTCTATTACAATTTAACCCAGTTGCGTTGACACACCCATGAATCAGGGTGCCCAAAGCTTGGACAGTCACAGGCACAGATTTACACTCAAAAAGACTGCAGAGCTTCGCCCCAAGTTCCGAAAAGCTAAAGGTGAAGTGCTGCACCCTTGTCAAACTCCTGACTCTTACTGCCCTCCTACTCCTGCAGGCCACGACCGCTTTAGCTGGGCCGTTAGGCCTGCCTGATCGCGACACCATCGCTTATCTCACGGATGTCGAGGGCGACTGGAACCAGATCGAAGACTTCCTTAAAGACAACCCCTTTGTCTATCTCGATGAGACCGGCCAGACCCAGTTGCGTGACGGCGTCACCTTTGTCTTCGGAGGGGATTCGATCGACAAGGGCGAGGACGACCTCCGGAGCACGAAATGGCTCGTCGATTTGAAAAAGCGCTATCCAGACCGCGTGGTCCTGCTTGCCGGCAATCGCGACACTCTCAAGATCGCGCTCCCTCGCCTGATCGACCCCGCATATGTCCATTCCGTCCCGCATCTGCAGAAAGACTGGGACACCTGGCTCAACGGCCGACCCGACGTCATTGATTCGCCCGAGGAAAGACTCCGTTGGGCGCTGGCCCGCCGACTCGGCGCTCCCCGCGCCTTTGAGCTCCGTCGAGCGGGACTGGCAGCCGAGCGCGGCACTGGACTCGCAGCGATCCCGGACTCCGAAATCCTCCGAAGCTACCTCAATGAGCTCGCGCCCGGAGGCAATCTCCGCTTCTATCTAGAAAACAGCCAGCTCGCTTACGTGCGCGGCAACACTCTCTTTGTTCATGGCGCCGTGACAAAAGAGAACTTCGGCTTGCTGCCGCCAGAGGAGGCGCGGCCCGAACCGGAGCGCACCGGCAGCGCCAAACAGTGGGTCCGGCGCCTCAATAAGTGGCACCGCGAAAACATTGAACTTTGGACTCAGACTGGGAGCTACCCGAAATTCTACATCGAATACCACGCCAAGAAAGGGCGGGGATTTGAACATCCTGAAAGCATCGTCTACGGACGCTTCTCAGATGAGTTCGGGAACCCGGTCCCCCTACCGCAAGAGGTAAAGGACTGGCTCATTTCGCGAGGCATCCGACGTTTGGTCGTCGGCCACTCCCGCGCCGGAAAGGTGCCGGCGATCGTGCGTGAAAGGGGCTTCGAAGTGATCATCGGCGACACCTCGGGAGCGCCGCACGGGAGTCAGCTCTTTATCTCACCGAATCGCGTGGTGCTCCGCTCGCAGGCGCCGCTGCCAACCGATAGCCCGGGCTCCGCCACAGTGCACGTCCCGATCGAGGCGCGCTGGCGCCTCAACGACGATAGCTGGCTCGGCCGCTATGTTCCCGGCACAAAACTCTTGGTCAAAGCGCGCACCACGGACGGACGTTGGGTCGTCTCCAAGGTGGGTGACGAAAAGTATGAGTTCCATGAGACGCTCATCACCGACGAGGAACTGCGCACGATGGTCGCCCGTCACAAGGCGGCCCTGGACGCCGCCTGTGCCGGACTTTATCAAACCATCAGCGGCTCATGACCGTCAGCTGAGGATTGGGCTCCATCCCGGGCATCGTGCTCGACTCGGGGCTCGGCTCGGCGCTTGGCGCGGGGCTCGGCTCGGCGCTCGGCACAATGCTAGGCACGATGCTGGGTGTTCCCGACGGCAGCGCGGAAATCGAAGGCGCGGGGCAAACTCCAGACGCATCGGATACCGTCAATTTTCCAGTCATTCCGGGATGGATTGCGCAGAAGTAGTCGAAATCCCCGGCACCGACAAAAGTGTGCGCAAAGGTCTCCCCTGGAGCGATCGTACCCGAATCAAAAAGGAGCACATCCGGCTTGGCGGTCACCGTGTGCGGGATCGTGTCGTTATTGGTCCAGGTCACGGTGGCACCCCGAGCGATGGTCACCGGGTTGGGCGAGTAGGCCTTGTCTCCAAGGGTGGCCGCGTTCGCCACGATGCTGACCTGTACGTTACAATCGGCCTGGCGCCCGGCTTCGCTTCGCGGCGGCGCTTGCGGAGCTAAGGCCATCTGATTGTCCCCGCAGGAAGCCAGCGCGACCATGGCGCCCGAGGCCGCGAAGACTCCGTAAAACCAGGACCACGCCGTCACACTGTTTTTCATGGAACACCGCCTTTCGTCCGGCTCGCTGAGGTTTGACCCAAGGGAGAATTGCAGCGACCGTTCCAGCAGGCCGAGCGCCGCGGCTTGGCCCCTCGCTTGCTTTGGGCCCGGGCTTATGAAAACAATTCTTCGAAATCGCTATTACTTAGCTAGACCTACTGTCCTGACATGGACAGGTGTCCTGGTAGCCGTAGCCGCGCTCTCAACGACCTCTGTCGCCATTCGCGCTCAGGCCGAAACAACGGGTCCAAAACCATCTTCCGCCATCATCTTGTTGCGCGAAGGCGTCGACCCCGAAGTTTTTGCGCGCGAACACGGACTCCACCCAGAACAAATCTACCGCGAGCTACTCAATGGCTTCTCCGTTAAGCTCCCCCCATTTCGAGCGATGCTCGCGACGGATGCGCGTCTGCTGCGCATCGAGCCGGACCTGCCCGTTTCGCTCCCCGACAAACTAGAGCCCGGCATCCCACATGAACTCCCGGCAACCGCGACGGGCATCTCGCCGAGTTTTCCGCCTTGGGGCATTGACCGCATCGATCAGCGCAGACTGCCGCTGGATCACGCCTTCCGCTCGCGTCTCACCGGCAAAGGCGTCACGGTTTACGTCGTCGACACGGGCATCCGCTACGATCATTCCGAATTCGAAGGACGCGCGGCGCCTGCCTTCGACGCGTATCGCGGCGAAAAGCTTAACGACGCGTATCGCGGCGAAAAACTTCTTAACGACGCGTATCGCGGCGGCGCCAGCACTAACGCTCCCGGCTCCGATTGCAATGGTCACGGCACTCATGTCGCAGCCATTATCGGCGGCCGCACCACGGGAGTGGCCCGGGCCGCCCAACTCCGCTCCGTACGCGTACTGGGCTGCGATGGCATCGGCTCCACTTCCGCCCTGCTCGCCGGCCTAGAATGGATCTCCACCCACCGTGCCGGACCATCCGTCGTCAATTACTCCATCGTCGGCGCCACCAATCCAGTGCTCGACAATGCAGTGTCCAAGCTCATGGATTCCGGCGTGGTCATGATCGCTGCCGCGGGCAACAACGGCGGTGACGCCTGCCAGCTTTCGCCCGGGCGCGTGCCGAATTTGATTACAGTGGGCGCTTCCGATTCGGCGGATCGCCGCTGGAGCGCCAGCAACTGGGGATCCTGCGTGAGCTGGTTCGCGCCCGGATCCCGCATCCTTTCCGCGGCTCACACGGGGACTGACCGATACCTGGAAATGAGCGGAACGTCGATGGCCGCGCCACACGTGGCCGGTGTCGCGGCGCTCGAGCTGGAACGGCGACCAGAGGCCGTCCAGGCCGAGATCAAGGCCGCGATTCTCCGGCACGCCACGCCCGATGTGATCGGCGATGCGCGCGGCGGGCGGAATGCGCTCCTGTTCTCGGGCGAAGATCCGACCCACGATTGATTGACTGCATGCGCGCGCAGGTCAATCCAGATCGGGACTGAGCGGAAAGGACGGATTGCACATTCCCGGAGCAGGGTTGACATGCCACTGCACGCTCTCACCCTCGTGCGCCCACTCGGACTCGCCACCTTCGAGCACCAGGACTTCAGGATAGCCGAGGGCGACGAGCAGCCGCGCTCCCTCTCGCGCTCGTATACCGCTTCCTTCGTCGTACACCACGAGCGTCGAGCCGTGATTGGGGAGGATAGAGCGGGCACGCCGCTCCAATGACGCGATTGGAAGATGAACCGCATCCCGGAGATAGCCGCTCTCGTATTCCTCGAGCGAACGAGTGTCCACAAAGACCAGGCGCTCATAACGGGACAGGCGATGCTTGAGAGTCATCCGGTCGATTATTCGAATCATGGCAAAATCCCGCTGCAAAGCGCGGACAAGCTGGCGCTTTTCTTTCTATTTATTTTTAATTTGTATAAAAATTTGACAAACGGCAGGCGGCCTCGTTAGGATTTTTCACAGGAGGCCCGAAGTTCATGAAGACCTCTCCGACGTCCCCCCTCCGATTCAAAGGCCGCTGGCAACTGAGCTGGCGCGGCTAACCGCACGACGAGCCAGCCGGACCCCGGTTCGCTCGACGCCATCGATTTCCCAAACACTTTAAAGTCCCGCATCTCGTCCGACGTTTCGGAACCGGCCAGGACGGTCGCACCCGGAACGCGGTCCATGGCCCTGTCTTCTTCAAGGAGGAAGTATATGAAGAACTTCGTTTTAAAACTGACCACCGTCTTTGGGATGACCGCAAGCGCCTCGCTGGCTGGCCCTCTTCCCGCTCTCGCGCGCAATGTGGATATGGACATGAACCTATCCATGGTCCGCCAGGAAAGACTCGAGAAGCGGTTGCAGGAACAAACGATCCAGGTGGCCGGCGAGATCGAGCTGCAAAATGGCGGGATTCGGATCATCGATCGAGCCAGCGGCAAGGCCTACCGGATTTCCGATAATGCTGAACTGCAAAAGATCTACGCCAATGGCAATCGCAATATCCGAATCGTCGGAGTCGTCAATCCAAGCGGCACCCTGGAGGCCCGGACCATCGATACTTTCTGACAGACGCGTCGAAATCTCGGTTAACGCGGGTCAGCATGAACGCCCAATAACGCGCTTGAGCTGACCCGCCTGACTGAGGTAATCCTTTGGACATGCTCAAGTTCGAACGCCAAAAGTACCTGCAGATCTTGGAAACCCAGGGCATCAATGCCGCCCTAACCGCGCTGCATCGCGACACGGAACGTCTCGAGTACGACTCGTTCGAGGGCGAACAGGGTTACCAACCGCAGAAGTTCGAAGACCTGACGCCTGTCCGCGAATTCGCACGCCAACTGTGGGAGCGCGCTCTGGAGCAAAAGAGCTCCTGAGTCAGGTTGAATCGGATTGGCGAATCGCCTCTAAAGCGGAATCCGTTTGGTTTTGATCAGCCCGCGGCCTTCAAGTTCGCGCGCTTTTTCGATCAGCTTGAGTTGAGCGCCGCCCACTTCGCGCAACATCACCTCGGCATCCAAAAAATCCTTGATCTCGGTGGAAATGGGCGGTTTGGCGCAACGGATAAAACGTTCCTTCACTTCGGGAGCAGCCTTTGCGATGGCAAACGCGATGGTTCGAGGCTGCGCCTCCGCCACCAGCTCCGCAAGCTCCGGATCGGGCAATCCGAGAATATCCTCAAAGGTCAGCATGTATTTGAGGATTTCCATGGTGTAAGCGGGATCCTCGGCCATACCGACATCCATCATTTTCTTGCGTCGCTCGATCGGGGTGGTCTCCCAAAGCGAAACCAACGCGCGAAACCCGCCCGGCTGCCGCTTATATCGACTGAAGACGCTCATCGTAGTGACTCTCCCTGTCAGAACTCTAGTATGAGCGAGACAGCTGGCCCGTTCTAGAATAAAAGTCACGGGCAAGCGGGCATAAGGATTGCTCCCCGCTTTCGAAGTCAAGGAGGCCTCGCACCGATGGTCGCCCCCCGCTTCGCTTTCACTCTTGGTTTTATTTTCTTTATCCATCCATCCACTCATGCGGACGCCGCACCTGCGGACGATTACCTGCGCAGTCTCCAGATTGCGCAGCGCAAAGTGGAGCGCCAAAATGGCTCACGGCTCCGTGGCAGCGGGGCGGCCGCGGTGGCGGCGCTTTCGGGAGCTCCGGCAGACGTTTCAGGTGAGCGAGCGGCGCTCATCTCCTCTGAAATCCTGACCCGAATAACCGGTCGCGGTTACCAAGTGGGTGACCACTGGGAAGTCGCGGCCGTGCGAATCGAGAATCCGATGGCTCGGATGATTTCCGACCCGGACCGACTCCAACCCTCCTACAGTGCCGCGGCATTTTTTCGTTACACCGTCCGCGAAGCCGAAAACGCCGCAGGCGGCAAACTCGTCGTCACCGTGGAACAGATCGCGACCCCGTCCGCACCGATCATCGATCCAAAGGTCAGCGCCGTGATCCTGACGCTCGCCTCCGATTCGACACAGACCCGCAAGGAATATCAAATCGGCCGCAAGATCGTTTCCGTCTCCCCCGAGGGGGTGCGCTCGCCGATCACCTCGCTGGAATTTTATCCGCTCGACCTACCCGAGATCCGCACCGCCGAGGCTCTGAGCGGACGCAGCATGCCTGAGCTGCCGGCGAGACTTCAGCAAGCCGTTGCCGGGCGCGTGGCCAGTGTCGACTCCGCCTCGGCAATCTGGTTCGAGCAGGATGATTTCTTCGGACGTCCCGTCCAAGCGCTTTGGCGCAAGGGCGCCCCCTGGCCAACCTATCTGAAAACCGCGAATGGCATCGCCGTTCTGCTCTCCGCCGGAGGAACCACCCGATGAAACTAGCGATCTTCCGGGCTCGTACCGCGCTCACTCTATCGGCGCTGGCGCTCCCCGCGGCACTGGCGATGCATGCGTGCGCGCCTGAAGCGGCTACCGAGTCCGCCGGCGAAAACGCCGAGCTCGCGCCCTATCCCCACTTTCAGGGCGCGGAGTTTCGCGGTGAGCGCAACTTCGCTGCGCTGATCAACACCTACCTCGAGGGCAAGATCGAGCCCACGCCTTGGGCCGGCTACTGGTGGCCCTACACCGCCAACGGGATCGCGGCCGGCGGCCGCGGCGGCAGCCCTGCGGGCAAGTACGATGCGGTCCGGGGCGGAACGACCGGCGCCCAGAACTGGGAAGCCAGCATGCACGGCTCGCGCGTCAAGGGCGTGCAAGGCTGGTGGGGGCACTGCAACGGATGGTGCGTGGCTTCGGCGCTTTTCCCGGAGCCCAAAGAAGACGTCAAGGTCAACGGAGTGGTGTTCACCAACGCCGACGTCAAAGCGTTGCTCACCGAGGCCGGCATGGCGACGAGCGCGGACTACTACGGCAACCGCGTGGACTTCGGTAACGACTACTCGACTCCCAAGTACACTGACACAGTTCCCGATCAGTACTTCCTGATCCTCACCAACTACATCGGCAAGCTCAAACAGGCCGTGCTCATCGATCGCTACACCGGAGACCAGGTGTGGAACCAGCCGCTGGCGGGCTACCGGATGGAATATCCCAAACCCTCCGATTATCTCGGTGCCGATCCCGCGGCCCCCGACGTCTACCGCATCCTGATCACTTCGACGATTTGGTGGCAACGTGACGACGTCTCCCCGGGCACGGTCACGAAGGCTTTCAACTTTGAGGAAAGCGAGCTCACCATGTCCCTCACGCTCCGATTGGAGATCTGGCTCGACGCCCCGGTCGTGTTCGATGCCAGCGGCAAGATCACCC
>CAYXVB010000165.1:0-8147 GCA_964467785.1 uncultured Bacteriovoracaceae bacterium | reverse complement strand
CATTTCGGAGATCTCGTCCGAGAACACTTCAAAGGAGATCGGCATGTCGGTGATCTCAGCCAAAATCATCTTCGCGAAACCGGCGTAATCCTTGTTGCCGGCTTTGGCCATGAGCGTCGGATTGGTGGTAAAGCCTTTGACCAGGCCTTCCTTATGCCGCTTGAGCATGTCCTCGCGATTGGCGCCGTCCGCGTAAATGGCAACTTTGAAATGGGATGCTGGCATGGGGGATCTCCTTCAAGATGAGTAAGAAATAAGTAAGTCGTTCATGTGTCCAATGTCAAAGCGAAAGCGCGCTCATTTGTCGCACTAATACTCTGCATCTAGACGACTCGGAACGGATCCACCGCACACTCCATCTTGACCTCGGTCGGGAAAAAGCGTTAAAATTCTGATTATGATTCAGAGAGATTGTAAACTTTCGAAATCTAACAGCTTTTTTCTTTTCGGACCGCGCGGCACTGGTAAAACCACTCTCCTGCAGCATGAATTCTCGACTCAAGATACGTTATGGGTCGACCTGTTGGATATCGACTTTGTCGACCAGCTCATGCTCGATCCCAAAAGGTTCGAAGCCTTGATAGACGGCCCCAAAAACATCCACAAGCGGGTGGTCGTGGATGAAATCCAAAAATTTCCTCGCCTTCTGGATGTCGTCCACTCGCAGATCCAAAAAAGAAAAAGACAATTCGTGCTGACTGGCTCCAGCAGCCGACGACTCAAGCAGCAAGGCACCAATCTCCTCGCCGGACGAGCTTGGGTTTACCATCTCTATCCATTCACGTCCTTCGAACTCAAAAACCAGTTTGAGCTCAAGCGCGTCCTGGAATGGGGCGCTCTGCCCGAGGCCATTTTAGCGCCAAGCGAAATCGAAAGCCGCGAGTACCTCAACGCTTATGTCGGAACTTACTTACAAAAAGAGATTCAGCAAGAGCAGTGGGTACGCAAGCTCGAACCGTTTCGAAGGTTCCTCGCCGTCGCGGCCCAGATGAACGGCAAGGTGGTCAATAAATCCAAGATCGCTAGCGAAGTCGGCGTCGACGATGTCACCGTCGCTCACTATTTTGAAATTCTCGAAGACACGCTGGTTGGAACGCTTTTGCCGGCCCACCATCGCTCGGTTCGAAAAGCGCAGCGCCAAGCCCCTAAGTTTTATTTTGTGGACCCTGGCATCAAGCGCGCTCTGGATCGAACTCTGTCCGTTCCGCTTCTGCCGCAAACCGCCGCCTGGGGGGAGGCGTTTGAGCATTGGGTCATCCTCGACTTCCTCAAAAATGCGAGCTACCGCCGCTTGGACTGGCAGTTCTCCTACCTGCGCACCAAAGACGAGGTGGAAATCGACCTCATCATCGACCGTCCAGGGGCCCGAAAAGCCCTGATCGAAATCAAATCAAAGTCCCGAGTGCAAGAAGCGGACGCCAAAGCGTTGGAAACGCTAGGATCAGACCTCGAATCCAAAGCTGAAAAGCTGCTCCTGTCCAATGACCACATCGAGCAAAAATTTGGCTCAACGTGGGCGCTTCCTTGGCAAAAGGGGCTGAGTCAGATCTTCGGAGACGGCAAATAGCCGCTCTCAGAAGTTATTGACCACGATCTTAGAGCCTTCGAAGTCAAAGGCAAAGCGGACTTCCTGGAGGCCTTCCTGCGCCATCGCCTGGCGGAGAGCGATCCGGTCCTTGGCGTAGAACATGATAAAGCCGCCGCCGCCCGCGCCGATCAGCTTGCCGCCGAGCGCGCCATTGGCAAAGCCCACATCGTACCAGCGATTGATCGTGTCGTTGCTGATGCCGGTCGAGCGCTTCTTCTTATGGAGCCAGTGCTCATGCATCAGGGCAGCGAACTGATGGGTATCGCCCGATTCGAGCGCCTTCTTGATCGAGAGGCCCAGCTCTTTCACAAAGTGCAGGTTGTTGAGCATCTCCTTGTCGTCCACCTCGGAGCGCTTTTTCTGATCCGAAAGGACCGCGCTCGCGCTGCGAGAGTAGCCCGTGAAGAACAGGAGCATGTTCTCCTCGAGATCCTGCAGGGTCTGCGTGGAGATCTTGAGCGGACGGACGTCCACTTCGCCATTCTTCGCGATTTCCATCGTGATAATGCCGCCGAAGGCCGCGATGTACTGGTCCTGCTTGCCGACCGGCTCCTTGAGGATGTCGATCTCGATCTTGCAGGCTTCCTCGGCCAGAACGTGGGTCGGAACGTGCTCGCGCTTAAGCGTGTGGATCGCCTTGAGCAGACCCACGCCGAAGGATCCGGAGGATCCCAGGCCGGTACCGGCCGGGATGTCCGCGTACGAGCCGAGCTCGATGCCCGGGCCGACGTTGTGCATCTTGAAGGCCTCACGGACGATCGGATGCTGGATCTGGTCCACGGCATCGACCAGTTCGGTCTTGGAGTACTTGATGAGGTAGTTGGGAGTGAAGGACTTGTGAATGGCGTTGTAGATGTAGCGATTGATGGCGGCGGAGATCAGGAATCCGCCGAATCGCTCATAATAAGAGGGCAGGTCAGTGCCACCCCCACCGATACTCACTCTCAACGGAGTCTGCGTGATAATCATAGGGTTACCGGGGTTGTAACTCTTTTTAAGAGTGAGTCAAAGCGTAAAGCCAGCTAACGCACTGCGATAAATTGCGCGAAATCGGCTAATTTCTCGCCCCAAAAGTCGGGCTCGACGTCCGCTTCGTGAAGCATCGTCACCGCATCCAATTTTTTTGGGGCTAAAAGTCCCACGCGAACTCCGGCCGCACGCCCCGCCTGTAAATCAGTGATTCCGTCCCCCACCATCCAACAGTGCGTCCGATCGAGAGCGCCGTATTTCGCCTCAATTTCCGCGATGATCTCGAGAAGCATCCCCGGTTTCGGCTTTCGGCAGGCGCAACCGTCACCCCCCTGGTGAAGACACATGCGCCAGGTTTCGACTCTCGCTCCTTCGCTCTGCGCCTGCTCGAGGATCTGTTTCATCACCGCTTCGAGGTTGGCGACGGTCGTCTTGCCCTTGGCCGCTGCCGGTTGATTGGTGGCCACGGCGAGCAGGTAGCCTGCGTCGGCAATGCGCTTGAGAGACTGCGCAATCTGCGAAGCCATCTGGATCTGAGTAGGATGCAGCGGAGAATCGAGCGTCCCGTGCTCCGGATCGATAGTCATTTTATTGAGAACGCCGTCGCGGTCGAGAATCGCCAGTCCCCGGGGGCGGGCCGTTACCATGTTGACTTTCCTCTTAAAGTTCGATGGAAGAAGAGCATGGCAGACGCTCACAAGTCAATTCTCGTCACGGGTTGTGCTGGTTTTATCGGATCGGCGCTGACCCGTCGACTTCTGGAGCGTGGGCAACGAGTCATTGGACTCGACAACCTCAACGACTATTACGATCCGTCGCTCAAGCTAGCGCGACTCGCGCTATGCCAAAAGCATTCGAACTTCGCCTTCCACAAGATCGACGTTGCGGATTCTACCGCCGTCCAGAATCTTTTTGAATCCACAAGACCCGACGTGGTGGTTCACCTCGCAGCGCAAGCAGGCGTCCGCTACTCGATTCAGAATCCGCACGCTTACGTCGACTCGAATCTTAAAGGTTTCCTGAACATACTTGAAGGCTGCCGCCACAACAAAACCGGTCATTTGATCTACGCGTCGACCAGCTCAGTCTACGGTCTGAATGAGACTCAGCCCCTCAGTGTGCATCATGGCACCGCGCACCCCGTATCCTTCTACTCCGCTACCAAAAAAGCCAACGAACTGATGGCCCACAGCTACAGTGCCATGTACGGCATCCCGACTACCGGCGTGCGCTTCTTCACGGTTTACGGCCCCTGGGGGCGTCCCGACATGGCGCTCTTCCTGTTCACGCGCAACATCCTCGAAGGCAAGCCGATCCGCGTCTTCAACTTCGGCAAGCACAAGCGCGACTTCACTTACATTGACGATCTGGTCGACGGACTGGAGCGAATGACCCTAGGTCCCGCGGCCGCGCCCGCACGCGAGTGGGACGCACGCCACCCCGACCCGTCGCTCTCGAGCGCGCCCTATCGCATCTACAACATCGGTAACGGCCGCAGTGAACAGCTGATGCGCTACATTGAAGTCATCGAGGAATGCCTAGGCCGAAAGGCCGAGAAAATTTTCGAAGACAAGCAAGCCGGCGATGTCGACTCAACGCTCGCTGACGTCACCGAGCTGTCGCGCGATTACGGCTACCAGCCCTCCACACCAATCGAGGTGGGTGTGCGCCGGTTTGTCGAGTGGTTCCGGGACTACTACAAGCTCTGATCACACCGATGTCTCTCGCAGCCCGCTTCTCACGGAAATTTCATCATTACCGTCTGGCTCGCCTGGGTAATCTCAAGGGTTCGCAGTCGCTGATCTTGCACGACTGGAAAGGCTGCGCACCCGCATCGCGCCGGCTCTGCATCTACGCCCATTACTCCGGCGACGGGACGGTCGCAGCCTGGATCGTGGCCGCGCTCGACGAGCTCCAGCGCGAGGGGTTTGACGTCATTTTCGTCACCAGCGCCGAAGACTTGCTCCCCCAGGCCCTCGATACGCTCCGCTCGCGTTGCACACGCATTCTGGTCCGTAAGAATGTTTCACTGGATTTTGGATCTTGGAAATGCGCGATCGACCTGCTCTCTCCTTCTCAACTCGCAAGCACCGCGCAAGTGCTTTTGCTCAATGATAGCGTTTACGGACCCTTCGGCCCGCTCCGATCCATTTTCAAGGAAATGACCCATAAAAATCTCGATGTCTGGGGCCTGACCGAAAGCGCTGAAATTGGCCCACACCTACAGTCTTACTTTATAGTCTTCGAGCACTCAGCGCTCGCGAGCGGTCTTTTCGCGGAGTTCTGGAAGTCGTTCCGCTTCCAATGGCGAAAACAACCACTGATCCATGCGGGCGAAGTGGGCCTTTCCACATTTGCACGGTCACGTCATGCCCGCTTAGGGACTTGGATCGAGACGCGCAGACTCCCCGACTCGCGCAATCCAACGCTCTTTCACTGGGAACAGCTGATTCGAGAATTCAGCTTTCCATTTCTCAAAACCGAACTCCCACGGCTAAACCGCTTCGCTGATTCTCGTATTGCCGCCTGGAAAGCAGTTGTTCAAGAGAAATTCCCCGGCTATCAGACTAACAAGATCGGTTGAGACGCCCAGCTTACCACGCTCGCCGAGTGAGCGTAAAAAGCGTTCGTACGATGATCAGCAGATCCAGCATGAACGTGTAGTTCTTGATGTAATAAAGGTCGTACGCCAGCTTGACCAGCGTATCCTGTGCGTTGTCCAGCGTATAGCCCACGCTCACCTGCGAAAGCCCCGAAAGACCCGGTCGAACCAAACAGCGGAAGGCGTAGATTGGAACTTCGCGCGTGATCTCTTGAGTGAAGGAATAAACCTCGGGACGTGGACCGACAAAGGACATGTCGCCCATGATGATATTCCAGATCTGCGGCAACTCATCGATGTGAAGCGGACGCAACAGACGGCCAATCGCCGTCACCCGCGCGTCGCCCTGACGGGTAGAGGGAGGATGATCTCCATTGACCACTGCAGCCATCGTGCGAAACTTGAAGATCTTGAATGGGCGACCGAAGCGGCCCTGCCTATCCTGGACAAAAAAGACCGGCCCGGGGCTGGAGAGCTTGATTCCAAGTGCCACGAGCGCCATCAGAGGCGCCAGTAAAACCGCGCATAGCACACCGAAAACGAGGTCAAACGCGCGCTTGCCAAACTGGCTGACCGGACGATGGGTGTCGATCCCCGAGAGGATCACCCAGTTCTCTGATAGAATCTTGGACGGGAAACACTGGAAAAGTTCACCGTAAAAATGGATCTCGTCGATCACGCGGCAGCCGGCCTGCATCGCGCGCACGCAAAGGTCCATGATTCGGGGATCCTTGGACGCGTTCTCGGTGAGGACGATGTCGAGCACTCGCCACGAGTGGAGCGTGGTGACCATGTCGTCATGCGACCATTCGCCTACTTTGCTCAGCAGTGACTCAACATCGTCGACATGAAGATAACGCACTCCGCGTCGGGGACGCGCGCTGAACTCACGGATCTCCTCGGTGATGATCGAAGGCTCGCCCAAGATGGTAAAACGATAAGGATAGCGACCGATCAGGAACGAAAGGATCCAACGATAAAAGACAATGCCAAGAAAGCCACCCAGGCTCCCAAAGCCCACGAGGTAGCGGCCGACTTTCCAATAAAACACGAAGAAAATAACAGTTAGGCTCAATGAACCCGCCATGACGGCGGCGACAAACCCTAACTGCAGGACAGCACGGGGAGCAAAACGATTTTCTCGCTCGTAAAGGCCATTGCCGAGTCCAGCAGCCACAAAACACCCTGCAAAAACCAAGGCGGCGACCCAAATCTCGTTCCAGCTATTGAACCAGCCCTTGGGACTGAGCCAGGCAAAAAAGATAAAGCTTGCTGAAGCCACGATCAGATCGACGAAGGACCAGAGAGTCCGGCTCTTTGAAAGAAGCAGACCCGTTACTGCATGCGAGAAAGTAAATGCCGCCGCATGCGAGGGTTTAGGGCGCGCCACAGGGCGGGCGACTGATTTCACGGCTTCGGATGTCATCACCCGATAAGGTATACAATGCGGTTTTTGCTGAGATCAATTCCCAATTGTCAGGAATTATGCGAAACCGATAGGCATGCGCATCCTGATGGTGACTGAGGGGTTCAATCCCGAGCCTCATTTTAAGGGGCTGAGCTTTTGCCGCGCCCTGATGCGGCGGGGACACGAAGTCGAAGTAATCACAGGATTTCCAAACTATCCCGGCGGCAAGGTCTACCCGGGCTATAGGATCCGACTCCATCAAAAGGAAATTCTCGACGGAGTGACCGTCCACCGGGTTCCTCTTTATCCCAGCCATGACGGCTCGGCAATTCGTCGAATCGCCACTTACTGCAGCTTCGCCCTGTCGGCCGCGTTTCTCGGCCCCTGGCTTGTTCGTCGCGCGGATATCGTCTATGTCTACCACCCACCGGCGACAATCGCCCTACCAGGCCTCATCTTACGCCTGTTTAAGGGGCGGCGAGTGGTTTATGACATCCAGGACATGTGGCCTGACACGCTCACAGCCACCGGAATGGTCAAGCCGGGCCGAGACAACTGGATTCTTGCGGCGGTCACACTTTGGTGCAAGCTTACCTACCGACTCGTCGACCACATCGTCGTGCTCTCGCACGGCTTCAAACGCTTGCTGATTGAACGCGGAGTGCCTGAGTCCAAGATCACGGTGATCCGCAATTGGGCGGACGAAGCGGCCGAGCAGCACTATCCCAAAGATCCCGCTCGTGCCAGCGAGCTCGGTTTCGACGGGCGGTTCACCATCCTTTTCGCCGGTCAGATGGGAAAAGCTCAGGCACTGGACGCAGTGCTTGACGCGGCAAAGATCGTGGCCTCGCGCGATTCGCGCATCCAGTTCGCCTTCATTGGCGGCGGCATCGAAAAGGAGCGCCTCATTCAGCGCGCACGGGAGGAAGGCATCGCAAACACGCGCTTTCTCGATAAGGTCCCCATCACCGAAATCGGTCACGTCCTGGCTCAGGCAGACGCCCTACTCGTTCACCTTCGCAATGATCCACTTTTTGAAATCACCATCCCGTCCAAGATTCAGGGGTACCTTGCTTCAGGACGTCCGATACTAGCCGCGATCGCCGGAGAAGGAGCGAGCATCGTAACCGAAGCAGGCGCGGGGATTTCCTGTCCTCCGGAAAGTCCGACAGAGCTCGCCGAGGCTGCATGCCGTCTGGCCTCCCGTTCTCCAGAAGAGTTAGCGCAGATGGGCTTCTACGGTCGAAAGCATTACGAGTCCACTCTCGCGGTCAAAGTTGGGGTCGAGCAATTTGAATCGCTGTTCAAAGGTTTATTAAGAAAAAGCTGAAGCGCTATGCAAAGCAGCCTCGAAGCTCCATCTCCGCAAACAACCATTCCAATTCACAAAAACTTGTGACAAGGGTGAAGCATGATTCTTGTTCTTGGCGCGACGGGATTTTTGGGTAAACGTGTCTGCAAAAAGCTGGAACAACGGGGTCTGAAGTATGCGGTCAGCTCTCGCTCGCTGGGCACCGACCTCGAGGATCCGGCCCAGGTCCGCACTCTCTTTGAAAAGGTCCGACCCTCTCAGGTATTGA
>CAYXVB010000164.1:5546-8152 GCA_964467785.1 uncultured Bacteriovoracaceae bacterium | reverse complement strand
TCGCGACGATCTCGCCTCGCGCGCGTAGCTCGGCCACGGCCTGGGCTTTGTCTTGGGGCAGGATGTCGTGCCGGACCTCGTCGATCCCGAGCGGTTCGGCCACCGCCGCGGCCGCGGCGCGGTGGTCGCCTGTGAGCATGACGGTGCGTACGCCCAGGGCGTGCAGTTCGCGGACGGCCTCGAGCGCGTTATCCTTGATCCGGTCGCTGAAAGTGAGTATCGCGATGGCCTTCGAGCCTTCGGCAAGCCATGAGATCGACTCGCCGCGCTTTTCAGCCTCCGTCGCTTGCGCCCCAAATGCCTTGAGATCGACGCCCTTCTCTTCCATCAATCGACGATTGCCGAGGGTATAATGCCGTCCTCCGATAGTGGCGGTCAGGCCGCGTCCTTGCGTGCCGGTGACCAGGCGTGCGTCGGCGACCGCGGGGAGGGCTCCGCCGGAGATGCCGCGCGCGGTGGCTGCTTCAAGGACGGCGCGGGCGAGCGGATGCTCGCTGCCGGATTGCATGGCCGCCGCGAGACGGAGCGTGTCCAGCTCGTCGCGGTGTTCGACTGCGGTAAAACTTGTCAGCGCGGGCTGGCCGCGGGTCAGCGTGCCGGTTTTGTCAAAGGCGACCGTGCGCACGGAATGAGTGATCTCGAGGGCTTCGGCATCTTTGATGAGAATGCCGTGTCGAGCGGCGATCCCAGTGCCCACCATGATCGCAGTGGGGGTTGCAAGCCCAAGCGCACACGGGCAGGCGATCACGAGCACGGCGACGCCGTTGATGATCGCCGTCTCCCAGTCCCCGCTGACCAGTCCCCAGACTAAAAGCGTAAACGCCGCGATGCCGAGCACCGCGGGGACGAAAACCTCGCTCACGCGGTCCACCAGGCGCTGGATCGGTGCTTTTCCGGCCTGAGCGTTCTCCACCATGCGGATGATCCGCGCGATCATGCTGTCTTGGCCCACGGCGCCCGTGCGAATCACGAGCAGCGCCTCGCCGTTGAGGGAGCCTTCGATCACGGGTTCGCCGGCGGCGCGTTCCACGGGCAGGCTTTCGCCGGTGATCAGCGACTCGTCGATCAGGCTGCGGCCTTCGACAATCTCGCCGTCGACCGCAATTCGTTCGCCGGGACGCACGACGACGAGGTCGCCAATTTTGAGCTGGCTGACCGGGACGTCGCGGTCTTCGTATTTCGTATCGGTGCCGGCGCCGCTCATTGGGACGCGCAGCCGCGCACGTTCGGGACGATAGGACTGGAGCGCACGGATGGCGTCAGTGGTCTGCCGTTTGGCGCGCGCTTCGAGCCATTTGCCCAGCAGTACGAGGGTGATCACCACGGCGGAGCTTTCAAAGTACAGGGGAGCCGCGCCCGCGACGCCGTCGCCGGTGTAAACGTGATAGGCGCTCAGTCCATAGGCGGCGGAAGTACCCAGAGCAACCAGCACGTCCATATTGGCCGACCCCGAGCGCAGCGCCTTCCAGCCCGCGCGGTAAAAGCGTCCGCCAAAGTAAAACTGGACCACGCTGGCGAGCGCGAGCTGCAGGATGGGACCCGGCATGAGTGCGTGCATCAGCGCTTCGCCGAAGGGCGCGAGCGCCATGGGCGCCGCCAAGGGCAGCGAAACGAGCGCCGCTCCAACCACCTTCCACAGGGGATTGTAGCGATTGGAGCGCTCGTCGTCGCTTGGGGAGCCTGCGTCGCCGGCGGCGTCGAGGATCCGCGCTTCGTATCCCGCCGCTTGGACCGCGGCGACGAGCTGGTGGGCGGGCACTTCGCCGTTCAATTGGATGTTGGCGCGCTCGGTCGCGAGGTTGACTGCCGCCGACTCCACTCCCGGTACTGCTTTGAGGGCTTTTTCGACGTGTCGGACGCAGGAGGCGCAGGTCATTCCCTCGATCGACAGCTCCAAGCCGGGGCTGCCAGAAGAATGGCCTGAAGAGCGGGTGGACGACGGCGCGGCGGGAGTTTTCATGATCATGCCCTTATCATAAACCTTCCTATCGTGGGAAGGTCAAGGGGCGCAGGCCGGGCCCTGAAACGCGCTTGACCTTCCCACAGTGGGAAGGTGTAAGGTGTACCCAGACACGAGGTGACGTATGTACGAGTTCATCACTGAAGGAATGACCTGCAATAATTGCGTGAAGCATGTGACCCGGGCGCTCAAACAAGCCGATCCCGCAGCCGACGTCCAGATCGATCTGGCGCAGCAACGGGTTCGCGTCAAAAGCGAGCAGTCGCAGCAGCTTTTAGAGCGCGCGATGGAAGACGCCGGATATCCCGTGCGTCAGGCGACCCGGAACTGATCGGGCTCGTCCGCGCAAGCGGCTTCTGTTAGCATCAAAAGATGCAGCTGCGCCCGTTTTCCCTCCTACCCGAAGGCCATCCCCTCGCAACCGTCACGCTAGAGGCGGAGGTGACCCTTCGAGGAGACAGCGTCTTTTTCGAATTCTCGCTGCAGGGCAAGCTTGCTGCAGTCCGGTTCGGGAGCGGATTCGAGAGCGGCGCGGGATCGCCCGCTGCGCGCGCCGACGGACTTTGGCAGGCGACCTGCTTCGAGGCGTTCGTGCGGCAAGAGGGACGAGAGGGATATCTCGAGTTCAACGTGGCTCCCTCGGGGC
>CAYXVB010000164.1:0-5446 GCA_964467785.1 uncultured Bacteriovoracaceae bacterium | reverse complement strand
GTGCTTGAGGATGCAGCCGGCGGCCTGAGCTATTGGGCGATCGATCATGCAGGCGATAAGCCCGACTTTCACCGGCAGGAGAGCTTTATCGCCCGCTTACCGGAGTGATTCGCCGTTTTTATCAACGAACATAGGGTGTCGCGTGAGCCCGATCAGTGGCTTAACCACAGGGCGAGCTGATACGTGACGATGGCAAGCAGATAAGACAAAGCGCCATATCCGATGAACAGCCCCGCGGGGAGCTTCCAGCTTCCGGTCTCCCGCCGAAGAACGGCCATCGTGGCCACGCACTGGAGGGCGATCGCGTAAAAGGCCAGCAGCGCCAGCGCCGAGGGCGCCGTCAGGCCCGAGTGCGTGACCTGGCTGGCGAGGTCGGTCAGGTTTTCCTTGGCTTCGGCGATCCCGAATAGCGTTCCGAGCGTGGTCACAAAGACCTCGCGCGCCAAAAAGGAGGAGAGGATCGCCAGGCCATAGCGCCAGTCCAGGTGCAGCGGGGTAAAGAGCGGCTCGATCCAGCGGCCCATCATAGCGAGCCAGGACTGATCAAGGTGCCCTTTTCCGGCGGGAAAATAGCCGAGAGCCCAGATCACCACCGTCACGGCCAGGATCGTCGGTCCGGCCTTGGTGACAAAGGAGCGGCTCTGGCTCAGCGAATTTCGGATCAGCGGCTTCCAGTCCGGGACGCGGTAGGGCGGAAGCTCGAGAACAAAAGGCGCATCCGTCGTCTGCTTGAAGCCCGTGCGCGACGTGATCGCGGTGATCACGAGTGCCGTGACGATGCCGAAGAGATAGAGCGCGAGAAAGCTCAGCCCCTGCAGGCCGATGAGGCCGCCGAGATACTGATGCGCCGGAATCACGGCCGCGATGAGCAGGCTATAGACCGGCAGGCGCGCCGAGCAGGACATGAGCGGAATCGCCATCAGCGTGATGAGGCGCTTGCGCGGGGACTCGATGATGCGCGCGGCGAAGATCGCCGGGATCGCGCAGGCGTGGCCCGAGAGCATGGGCACGAAGCTGCGGCCCGAGAGGCCAAACAGATGCAGCGGACGGTGGCAGAGCACAGCCGCGCGCGCCAGGTAGCCCGAGTCCTGCAGCAGCCCGATCAGGAAAGTCAGCACGAAGATCTGCGGCACGAAGACCAAGAAAGCTCCCGCTCCCGCAAACAGCGCGTCGCCGATGAAATCCGAGAAGATCCCCGCCGGAAGCCGGGAGACCACCGCGTCCCCCGACCAGGTGACAAGCGATTGCACGGCGCTCATCAGCGGCTGCGCCCAGCTGAAGATGGCCTGGAAAAGGATCGCCATCGAGGCGAGGAAAATGAGGCCGCCCCAGAACCCGGAAAGCAGCACGCGGTCAATGCGGCTCTGAGTGCGGATTAGCAGATCCGTTTGCGGCCCGAATTTCTGGCGGAGCTCGCGCGCCCGGGCGCGCGGGTTGGCTGAGTTTTCCGGTTGGGATGTCGGTTCCGCTTCGGAGCCGGACTGGGGCATGCGCGCCCAATCGAGAAGCGCGGACTCGAGCGCCTCGATTCCCTCGCCGGAGCGCGCGGAGATCGGATAGACGCGGGCTCCGAGCTCGCGGCTCAGGCCTTCGGTGTCGATGGTGGCGCCGTTTTGCCGGATCTCGTCCATCATGTTGAGCGCGAAGAGAACCCGTTTGTCGGCGCGACTCGCTGTGTCCTGGACTTGGAGACCCAGAAAGAGACTCTGCTCCAGCCGAGTGGCGTCGAGCACGCAGACGATGCCGGCGACTTGCGTTCCTTGCAGCGTGGCGAGGTAAGCCTCGACCGCGACCTGTTCGTCGCGGGTCAGCGGTTGGAGTGAGTAGAGGCCGGGAAAGTCGACGAGATTCAGCGCGCCAGAGCCCCGCGGAAAGCGACCTGAGCTGACGTCGACGGTGATGCCCGGAAAATTGGCGACCTGATGCTGCAGTCCGGTCAGGCGATTGAACAGCCGGCTCTTTCCGGAGTTGGGCTTGCCAATCAGCAGAATACTCGGACCGGCCTGCGAGAGGTCAAAGGCCTGCACGGCCTCGTGACAGGAAGCGGGAGAAAGCGAAGTCGTGGTACTCATGGCGTTGGGCTCAATTCGATTGCATCGGCGAGTTCGCGGTCCAGCGAAAACACACTGTCACCGACCTGATAGACGCGCGGCCCCGAAAGTGGGGTCCACTGCAGACAGCGGATCTGCTTGCCTGGCGCAAACCCGAAATCCTCGAGTCGCCGGCGATACTCTGGAGTGAGAACGGCACGAAGCATGTGGATGCAGGCGGTCTGAAGCGGTTTGAGGCTCCAAAGGGTGAGGGTGGGCTGCGAACCGGTGGCACTCATAGGAAGACCATACTCATAATGAGAATCTTTATCAAGATCAAAGGCCGAGTTGCCTCTCGACTGCAACCAAGCCGGGGCGCAGCGTAGCGGCAGCGCGGGGGATAGAGAAGATTGAATGATATCAATATTCTCTATCCCCAGTCGCTGGGTGAGGAGGTCAAGCGGGGAGCTTTTCGCGGCTCAAATGCCGTTTCCATTCGTAAAACAGCACCGGATAGATAAGCAGCTCCAGCAAGAACGAGGTGAAGAGCCCGCCGATCATCGGGGCAGCGATGCGCTTCATCACGTCAGCGCCGGCGCCGCTCGACCACATGATTGGGATTAGGCCCAGAAACGCCGCTGAAACCGTCATGAGCTTGGGCCGCACTCGATGCACGGCCCCTTCGATAATCCCTTCAATCAGGTCCGAGTCGTTGCGCATGCGCCCTTCGCGCACGCGCTCGTCATGCGCGAGATCCAGGTAAAGCAGCATGAACACGCCCGTCTCCGCGTCGAGCCCCATCAACGCGATCATCCCCACCCACGTGGCGATCGAGCTGTGATAGCCCAGTGCGACCATCAGCCAGACCGCTCCGATGAGCGAAAAAGGCACCGCGAGCAAAATGATCGAGGTCTTGGCCCAGGACTTCGTGTTGAAGTGCAGGAGCAAGGTGATCAGGACGAGGGTGATCGGGATCACGATCTTGAGGCGCTCCTTGACGCGCTCCATGTTTTCGAACTGGCCGCTCCACGATATGGAGTAACCGGTGGGCAACTCGACCTCGCGGGCGACGAGCTCCTTGGCCTCCTTGACGAAGCCGCCGATGTCGCGTTCGCGGGTATCGACGTCCACGAAGACATAGCCCACGAGCATCGCGTTTTCGTCGCGGATCATGCCCGGGCCTTCCTTGATCTGCACGCGCGCGAGCTGGGAGAGTGGTATCTGCGCGCCGGAAGGAGTGGTGATCAGGAGATTGCGGATGCCCTCGAGATCCTGGCGCGAGCTGCGGGCCATGCGTACCTGGATCGGGTAGCGCTCGCGGCCCGACAAGGTCGTCGAGACGTTTTCGCCGCCAATCGCGGCCATGGCGATGTCCTGGGCTTCCTTGAGGGAAATACCGTAAGAGGCTAGCGCCGTGCGATCAAAGTCCACGTCGAGAAAGTAACCGCTGGCCGTGCGCTCGGCCACCACGGTGCGGGCGCCGCGCATGGGCTTGAGTGCTTTCTCGATCTGGCCGCCGATGTGCTCGATGTGCTTGAGGTCAGGACCGAAGACCTTGACCCCGATGGCGCTGCGGATGCCGGTGGAGAGCATGTCGATGCGGTTCTTGATCGGCATCGTCCAGATGTTGGGCATGCCCGGGAAGGTGAGCTTGTCGTTCATCTCGGTCATGAGCTTTTCTTCGGTCATGCCTTCGCGCCATTGCTCTTTGGGCTTGAGCAGGATGGTTGTCTCCACCATGGAGACGGGCGCGGTGTCCGTCGACGTGTCCGCGCGGCCCGCCTTGCCGAAAACGCGCTCGACCTCGGGGAAAGTGCGAAGGATCTGGTCCTGCCGCGTGAGCAAGCGCTGCGCCTCGGGGATCGACATGCCGGGCAGCGCCGTGGGCATGTAGAGCAGCGAGCCCTCGTGCAGGGTAGGCATGAACTCCGAGCCAAGGATCCAAAAGCCGGGGATGATCGACGCGGTCAGAAGCCCCGCCGCGGTGAGGGTCTGCACGCGATGGCGGAGCACCCAGCGCACCGCCGGCTCGTAGAGCTTGTGGAGCCTGCGGCTGATGGGGTGCCGATCCTCGGCGTGGTAGGTTCCGACTAGCGCGGCGTCGAGGACGCGATTGAGCCAGGGCCAGCGTGTTTGGTGCGGTTCGGCACGGGCAAAGAGCATGCGAAGCGCCGGGTCGAGCGTGATCGCGAGGACCGCGGCGATCGCCATGGTAAGGTTTTTGGAAAAGGCGAGCGGGCGGAAGAGCCGGCCCTCTTGGTCGACCAGCGTAAAGACCGGAATGAAGGCGACCGCGATCACCAGGAGCGAAAAGAAGACCGAGGGCCCGACTTCGAGCAATGCTTCGAGCCGCACCTGATGGAAATCCCCCTTGCGTCCGCCCGCGTCCCAGTGCTGGATCTTGCGGTAGGCGTTCTCCACCTCGACGATGGCGCCGTCGACGAGCACACCGATTGAGATGGCGATCCCGGCAAGAGACATAATGTTGGTGCTTTGGCCCAGAAGGTAGAGTGGGATGAAGGCAAGGAGCACGGAGACCGGGATCGTGACGATCGGAATGAGCGCCGAAGGGATGTGCCAGAGAAAGATGAGAATGACCAGGCTGACGATGATGATTTCCTCGATGAGCGCGTGGCGGAGGGTGTCCATCGCGCGATCGATGAGATCCGAGCGGTCGTAAACGGGGACGATCTTGACGCCCGGGGGGAGAGAGGGCTTGAGCTCTTCGAGGCGCTTTTTGACTCGCTCGATCACGCGCGGGGTGTCCTCGCCCTGGCGCATCACGATGATGCCGCCCACCGCGTCGCCTTTGCCGTCGAGATCGGTCACGCCCCGGCGCATCTCCGGACCGATGCTCACTGTGGCGACCTGCTTTACTAGGATCGGGGCGCGGGTCTCCGGACTGTAAGTCACCACTGCGTTCTCGATGTCCTTGACGCCGGACGCGGATGTGATCAGGCCGCGAGAGCGCACCATTGCCTCAGCCCCTGAGAACTCGATCAGGCGGCCGCCGCTTTCCTGATTGGTGGAGCCCACGGCCTTCATGACCTGGTCGAAGGTGACGTGCAGCGAACGCAGTTTTCCGGGATCGACCTGGATCTGGTATTGCTTGACCATGCCGCCGATCGAGGCGACTTCGGCCACGCCGGGCGTGGCTTGCAGGTGGAACTTGAGCGTCCAGTCCTGGAGCGTGCGCAGTTCGGCAGGGCTGTATTTGCCGTTTTCAGCGTCTTCGTTGACAAGCGCGTACTGGTAGACCCAGCCCACGCTCGTGGCGTCGGGGCCAAGCTCCGTCTGCACGCCCTGCGGGAGCTGCGGAGTGATGCGACTCAGGTACTCGAGCACGCGCGAGCGCGCCCAGTAAAGGTCAGTGCCGTCTTCGAAGATGACGTAGACGTAGGAAAAACCAAAGTCGC
>CAYXVB010000163.1:0-8182 GCA_964467785.1 uncultured Bacteriovoracaceae bacterium | reverse complement strand
CTTTCAATGAGCCCGATCTGGGTGATCTTCACGCTCTGGTTTCTTTACTACATTCTCAACTCGATCGAGGAGATTTGGGGCGCGTTCCAGACGACTTTCTATTTCCTGATGTCGATCGCGGTGACGATCGCGATCTCTTTCGCGCTCGGGCGCCCGGTCACGAATGTCAGCGACTTCGAAACGACGCTCTTTTTGGCCGCGGCCGGCCTGTTCCCGGAAATGGAGATCCGCCTCTTTTTCATGATCCCGGTCAAGATGAAGTGGCTAGGCTGGCTCTCGCTCGGTTTTCTCGCCTGGCGCTTCCTGGGCGAGGACTGGGCCGGGCGACTGTTCCTGCTCGGGATTTATTCGAACTACCTGGTGTTCTTCGGGCCTTCCCTCGTCTCGCGCTTGCGCCAGGCCGCGCGCCGGCGCGACTTTCAGCGCAAAATGCGCGGATAACCGAAATTGCCGCGCGAATTACTCCGCTCGGGACGCGCCGTCACCGGATTGAGCGGGGACGTTGTCCATGCCCTGATCGCGGGCTGCCGGAGGCGCGCTTAATGGCTTCACCACTTTGTCCGTGATGGACCTGGAATCCATGGCCGAATTGTGGCGATTGATCACACTCTGACACTCAGCCGGCATGGAGTTAACGACCTCGTCCATGAGGGTTGAGTAACCCCACTCGTCCGTACCGATCACCCGTTTTATATTCGCGAAATCAAGCGCTCCGAGGACACCCGAGCCTTCCGAAACAATGAAGCTGACCGTCGGTGCCCTTTTTGAAACCGTATCAATCAATATATTCAAGCCTAGGCCGAGTTTGCTCAATCGGGCGTCCTCGGCTCTCCACTTCCGTGACCAGATCAGTGCCCGCATCCGCTCCGAGAACTTTTTCATGAAGGGAGAGGACCAATCCAACTTCTCGTTGGCCTGAGCCTTTTTCCGAAACTCCGCGATCGCGGCCTTCGCCGCAGTGAACTCAGGCGAGGAGAGACGGGCAGGAAGTTTCGCGGCTTCCCGAAGGACCTGTTCCTGAGCGAGGCGTGCCTTGATCTTTTCCGCCTCGAATTGAGTCAGGCACGCGACATCCGAGGCCTGAGGAGCAGCTTGCGTCGCGTTAGATTGAGCCAAAAAGAGCCCCAAACCATAAACGAAAGCGATTTTAAGTACACCCAAGTTCCACTTCACTCACCAGTTCCCCCCTGGTGGCTAAATTCTAACAACCCCAATTACGGGCGGCAAGCGAATCATCTTTGTCACTCCCTGAATTGAGCCGCCGCCTGGATTGCTCGACTCGAATCGAGCCAATAGCTCACCCAGTAGAGGTTCTCGAGCGAGCTAGCCATCACGTCGATCGGCTTCTCGTTGCCGAATTCCGGATGTGCCGTAAAAAGCCATTTTAAGCCTTCTTCGCCCGGTTTGAACGCCTGCAATCGCTTATAAACCGCGACGAGCGGTACGGCATTGTCCATGCCCGTGGGCACGGTCCCTTCGGCGCTCAGATCGCGTTCCAGCCACTCGGCAAGGACCGCCGGACTTACCCGGCAGAGCGCCGCCGCCTGCTCCGCGCCAATCCCCCAATCCAGCATAAGTCTGCGGAGGAGCTGCGGAAGTGTGGCTTCAGTGGCGGTGGGGTCGGTGATCATGTGGGTCCGACATCTATGGGGGAACCCCCGCGAAGTCAAGCCGGTGGGCCAGTTCGCACTTCCCAGCCAGGGCGAATTACCTCATCCTGAAGAGGAACTTTGCTTCGCAGCCTTTCCCGCCTTATTCCACGCCGCGCTCCTCGCCGGATCGAAGTGCTGAGCTTTGTCCTGCTTCTAGGACTTCGCGCGTCCGGCCTCCCCCTGGAGCACGCCCTCGAACACGCCAGCGAAGCCCTGTCCGCCCCCTCCGTCGCTCGCGCGCTTGCGGAGCAACAGGCTTCGCATCCGGCTCGCGATGCCGCGGCCACTCCGCTCCTGCACTCGCACAACGACTACGAGCGCGCACGCCCTCTGGACGACGCGCTCGCGGCCGGTATGGACAGCATTGAAGCGGACCTCTGGCTCGGTTCCCGCGGAACTATCCTAGTCTCCCATACGGGCTGGTTCGTCCGCGGCACGCTCGAGGATCTCTACCTTCGGCCCCTGCTCGCGCGATCCCGTCCGCGCCCGCTTTATCTCTGGCTCGACCTCAAACAGGATGATCCGGACTTGATCATCGCGCTTGAAAAACTCCTGACCCAGTACGAAACGCTGCTGACTCGCTTCCGGCCGCTCAACGAGGGCGGAACAATCGAGCGCCAAGGCGCAGTCACGGCCATCCTGACCGGGAGCGCGGTGAACGGCCGCCGCTACTTGGAAAAAGGGACGCTCCGCCTTGCCTCGCGCGACCTGGCTGACATATCCGCGGATGACCCGCGCGGCGTACCGGCGTGGGAATGGAACACGCTGCGCTGGTCGAGCGCGTTCCGCTGGACGGGGCTCGGAAAAATGCCCGAAGAGGAACGTCAAAAGCTGCGAACCCTCGTCGATACCGTCCATTCGCGCGGTCGCAAGCTGCGGATCTACGCGGCGCCCGAGACCGAGGCCTACTGGCGCGAGGCGGCCCGAGCCGGCGTCGACATGATCGGGACGGATTCCGTGACGAGACTGGGACGACTTGGAGAAACCTGGCGCCGGTGAGCCATCGAGTCGCGCCTGGGCTCAGGTCTGGATCAGCGGCCTCGGGTCATGCGGCAGGTCCCCGCGCGGCGAGCGCAGATAGACAAACGGCGTGGCATCGAGCAGATTGCTCACGCGCGAAGTGTAGATGTCCGCATAACGCTCCATCTGGCGGGCCAGATGGCTCTTGTCGTTGCCCGCGCGCATGAGGGGGCCCCAAATCGGGTTAGAAAGCTCGCTCGAAGTCTTGGCCAACGGGCCGATCTCGCGATCCAGCTTCTCGAGCTGCTCCTTGAGCTGACCTTGCGCCTTGAGCAGCTCCGCCTCCGACTGCGTGGGACGCGGACCGTAATCGGCCTTGAGACGCTGCAGAGCAAGCCGAAGCTGACAGTTCTGCGCCTCGATGTGCTCCTTTCGAGCCATGAGCTCCTCCATCCGCTTTTCGTCGTCGTGGAAGGCGCGCGCCGCGAGGATCTCGTCCTCGAGCTCTCGCAGGATCAGGGCCGTGCGCCAACGCAGGACACTCTTGGTGACCTTGACGTCGCCAAACATATGGTCGCCCACGTACAGGATCTCGTCGCCCGTGAGCTTGAGATGGCGCTCGAGCTGCGCGGCGCTGCCGCCGAGGTAGACCTTGCCCTCCTCGATCACGCCCGCCGTGGTCGCAAGCAGGCCGTCCTCGGTGACCACCTCGAAGAACGGGCTGTTGGTGGTGAAGAACTCCGGCTTGCGCGCTCCGACGATGATGTAATCGAAAAGCTCGCGCCAACTCATGCCGTCCGGCAGGAAACGATCGAATGCGTAGCTCATCATCGGGACCGTGTAGCCCCATTCGGAGTTAGTGATGAGCAGGAGCTTTTTGCCGGCGTTTTTTTGATCGAGTAGCGCCAGCGGGGTCTCCTCGTCGAGCACGACAAAGCGCTCCGGATGGGCGATGATCTCGGCCTTGAGCTTGCCTTCCATGTGCGCGGCATCGAGCGTGTTGCGCACGCGACGGTACAGATCCGCGTAGCCCAGCACCTCGGGCAGCTTCCGCTCGTCGAGCAGGTCGATGAGCTGCGCGTACATGCAGCCTTCCGAAAGCGAAAAGAGCGTATTGAGAAAGACCCACCGCGACTCGTTGAGCTCCACGATGACGCGCGAGTACTCGTTGCGCTGCTCCTCGAAGTTCAGGACTTTCGTCCCGTGCATGGCCTTTTTGACGAAGCCAAACCGGTTAGCCTTGACCAGGTTGCCGCGGAGGGTGTCGATGATGAGCCCGCGGCAAACGCGTTCGGGCTCAAACTCAAGATGCCCGATCGGCCAACCGCTCGCCACCAGGCGCGCCTTGAGGGCCTCATAGGCCCGCTGCTCCCATTCCGCCACCCGATAGTGGATCAGCGTGTAATCCATGTCGTACCCTACCGCCTTGATGGAGCGGAGATTGAGGGTGCGATTGCAGAAAATACCGCGTTCCGGCGCGGAGTTAGGAAGGAGCTCGGTCATGAGGACAGTTGTACGCCGCGCCCCTGAAAAAGAAAATACAAGAACCTGCAAGGAAAAGGTAAAAGGGTTCCAACTCCATGATTCGCACCGCACTACCCGTTATCTTTACCTATCTCGGTCTCATGACCATGACCCTGGTTGATCTGATCTGCGTCGGCCGAGTCGGCGCCTCCGCCACCGGCGCCGTGGGCCTAGGCACCGCGGTGTTCAACTGGTTCATGATCTTCGGGATCGGACTCCTGAGCGGGCTGGAGTACCTGGTCTCGCACGCGCTCGGCGCCAACGAGGGAGCCGACGCCGAAGGACGAAAAAACGGCCGAATTCTCGCCCATTCGTATTACTCGCAATCCGTCTTGGCCACGCTCCTGCTCGGCGTTCCGCTCACGGCCCTGCTTTTTCTGACCGCGGAGCTTTTGCCCCGCTTCGGCTTTGAGCCGGAAGTCACCGCCCTGACCATCCCCTATCTCAAGATCCTGGCCTTAAGCCTAATCCCGGTGCATCTGTTCACCGCGGGCCGCCTCTACCTCCTAGCGCATGGAAGCACGATCCCGGCGCTTGTGGTGCTTGGCGCCGCCAACGTGTTGAACCTGGTTCTCAACCTCGCGCTCGTGCTGGGGCAGTGGGGTTTTCCCCGCCTCGGTGCGACCGGCTCGGCCTGGGCCACGCTCATTTCCCGGGTGGCGATGCTCGTCGCGCTCTGGGCCTGGATCCATTGGACCAAACGACGCGAGACCTACCGCCTGCACTGGGACTTCGCCCGGCTTCGCGAGCTGCTTCGACTCGGACTGCCTTCGGCCTTTCAGATGACTTTCGAAGTCGGTGTCTTCGCCTTCGCGACGGCCCTGGTCGCCAAGTTGGGTGCGGTCGAACAGGCCGCCCACCAGATCACCCTCAATATCGCGAGCCTCACCTTCATGGTCCCACTCGGCACAGGCTCGGCGATCGCGGTGCTGGTCGGCGCGCGGCTCGGCGCGGGCGATGGTCCCGGAGCGCGCAGGACGGGCTGGCAAGGTTTCCGTCTCGGCATGGGCTTCATGGCGCTTTCTTGCGCCGTGCTGCTCCTCGCGCCCGGAGCGATCCTCCGCGCTTACACCACGGATCCCGCAGTGATCGAACTCGCCACGCGCGTGATCTTCATCGCAGCACTCTTCCAGCTCTCCGACGGCGCGCAGGTCGTCGCCACCGGTGCGTTACGCGGACTGGGCGAGACGCGAATCCCCATGCTCGCCAACCTGATCGGCCACTGGGCCTTGGGGCTGCCGCTGGGCGCTTATCTTTGTTATATTCGCGGTTGGGGAATTCTCGGAATCTGGATCGGCCTTTCGGCCGGGTTGACCCTGGTGGCCATCGCGCTGCTCTGGACCTGGAATCGCAAAAGCGCCGAAGCGGCTGCCCCTCTCCGATTCGAATAACGCAACCCCGCTTGCGGGCCCGATTCGCTTCCATTAAGCTGTTCGGTAATATGACGATCTCGCACTTCGGTTGGAAGGTGGGAGTAGTAAGCGCAGCATTGGCTCTTTTGGGCACGGCCCCAGGAACCGCTTGGGCGGACCGGGGCACTGGCCCGCGCTGGGCGATGGGAGTCATCGGTGACTCCATTTCCGCCGCGACTTTTGCCGACATCTCGATCGACTCGACGGAACCGGACCAGTGGGAACGTTTTGCCAAATGGCTCCAGAGCGGCTTTGACTCGGACTTTCTCCTACAAAACCGCGAATCCCTCTCCTGGGCCTCGGGGTCCCGCATCCGCTCGCACAAGGTAATGCTCGAGGAGAGCCTGGCCCGCACTCACGAAGGGGGATCTCTCGAAGCGCTCAACGTCTCGGTGATGGGCGCGACCGCCGCCGATTCAGCCAAGCAGGCAGAACAGCTCGTGCGCAAAGTCCGCGCCGGCAGCTACGACGGGCTCCTCTACGTGACCTACCTGGTGGGCGCCAACGACGCCTGCAGCAAGGCCGGCCCGACCGGCACTCCGCCCGAGAAAATGCGCGCATCGGTCCAGGCCGCGCTTCGCGAGCTTTCGGCTTTGGGTACCCCTTCGCATCCCGTTCGCGTGCTGATGGCCGCGATCCCCAAGATTCCCGACCTCGGCGCGCCCGAGATCCGCCGGCACTCGACGATCCTCAACATGAAGTGCAGCAAACTCCGGGAAGACATTCTCGATCTCTGCGCTCCCATGCTCCGCTGGAAAACCCCCGAGGAGTACGCCGCCCGGATGCGCGTGATCGAAGAGAAAAACGCGATTCTTAGGGAAGTCGCGCTCGAGGCCCGCGACCGTTTTGACGGCCTGGAAGTCGTGTTTTCCGATCGCTTTTTCCGCTACGAAGTCGATGTGCGCGAGCTCGCGGCCGACTGCTTCCACCCCGGGCGCTCGGGCCAGGAGCGCCTCGCCCAGGAGCTCTGGATGGATCAGCCCTGGTATTGATCGGTGCGCGACTAGTTAAGCTAGCCAGTCGCTCGCTTCGCTGTCACGATTACGATACGCATGACCCAACGCACGCAATCGATCCTGGAACAATTCGCCTCCGTCGTAAACAGCCCTTTTGGCGCTTTCGGCGACATCGCCAAGCTGGGACGCTTATTGGAGGACCCGCAGTGCAACGCCCAGCTGCTCAAGCAGATATCCGCGACTCCTGAGGGCGCTCACGCGCTCCGCCGTTTTCCAAGACTTGGCGTACTGGATCTCCAGCAGATGCTCCGTGAACCGCCCGGCACACTGGCCCACGAGTACGCGCGCCACATGCTGGACAACGGCTTTGATGCTCCACCCGCGCTCCCCGCGCCGGACGTGGGGGCCTACATGATCGCCCATCTCACCGAAACGCACGACATCTGGCACATCGTCACGGGATACAACACGGACAAGCCGGGCGAATGCGCGATCGATGGCTTTTACCTCGCTCAGCTCCAGCCCTCACCAGGCCTGGTTGGCCTGCTCTGCAAAAACATGATGAAAACCGCGATCGAAGAGCCGGCCTCCGCGGACGTCAACTTCAGCGCCGTGGTGCACGGCTGGCTTCTCGGAAAACGGGCCCGTCCCCTTTTTGGCGTGGACTGGACCCCACTCTGGCAGGAGCCGCTCACGGCCGTTCGCGCGCGCTACGGCATCGACCCGGCTCAGGTCTCGCGGCTCCTCGCGATGTAGGGCCTGTACCCTACAATTGCGGGCTATTTTCGAGAGCATGACACTCGACTCACTTCGAATTGGGGCGCCTCAATCCACGAGTGCTTAAGAATAGCCTCCAATTGTCGGGTGAAAACCCGACATCGCCCGCTGCCCATCTCACCGAGGCGCGCCGCTCCCGGTTAGGGCGACTTGCCCTGCGACAGCATCGCGCGGATGTTGGAAAGATAATCCTTCACCATCGTCTCGTGCTTGTCGCGCGCTTCCTGCGAATCGGTATGGTCCGGACCATGGGACTCGTCACGAAGGACAAGCAGCTCCGACGGAATCTCCTGCACGAAACGCGAACGGAGGCGCGGCACGGGCTTGCCGTATCGGATCCGATTGCGCGCGCGCGTGAGCAGCAGATGCTCTTTGGCGCGCGTGATCCCGACATAGGCAAGGCGCCGCTCCTCGGAGAAATCCTGCGCCTCTTCGATCGTGCGCTTGTGCGGCAGGAACCCTTCTTCCATGCCCACGAGGAAGACCACGGGATATTCCATCCCCTTGGCGCCGTGGAGTGTGAGCAGCGTCACCTGATTGGTGTCGTCCTCGCGCTTGTCCTTTTCGTCATCTTCCTTGTCTTGCGCCTCGAGCATCATGCGCGCGAGATATTCCTTCAGCAGATGCGAGGCATCAGCACCCGAATTGTCGCCTCCGACCGCATCCACGTCCGTGTGGACGGCGACATGGACGGCCGCGACCGTCGCAAGGTGGTCGACATGGTCGCGGCGTCGGTGATCCTGCAGGACTGGCTCGATCGCAACCGGGAGTCCTCCCCGAGCGGCTCCGAAGGCGGCGAGCCATGAACGATTCTGAGGACCTGAGGCCCGGCGCGGACCCGAGCGAAATGCCGTATCGCCAGGGGCCGGCGGTACCGCCCCGACGTCCCGGTGCGCCCGAC
>CAYXVB010000162.1:0-8196 GCA_964467785.1 uncultured Bacteriovoracaceae bacterium | reverse complement strand
TACCGTGGGGACGAAGTCCAGAAATCCTGAGTGCTTGAGCGCACTTCGCCCGAATCGATTCAAAATTTGGGCGAAACAGGCCGTTTCTACTTAAAGAATCAGTACCTAGCGGCTCTTATGCCCACGGTAGTGGGCCAGTTGATGAAGGCTCAGTTCTCCGGGACGTAACCGAGCACGCTCTCGATCTGGTATCCAGCCGGGGGTGTCGGCATGGTGTTGGCGGCGTGGTCGCCAGTCCGCGGGTTGACCATGCGATAGAGAGGGATATGGCCCGCCGGCGGTCCCCCTGATTGGACAGGATAGCCGTAGCCGTAGACGCCTTCGAATCTCTCATTCTCACAGCTCCGCATGAGCGAGACAAAGTGGTCGCCGGAACCGGAGAGCAGACAGCGGTGCAGGGGGATCATCCCGGAGCCCTGAGCGGAGTAGACTCTGAAGGCGATTCCTTTCGCTTCGTAATTGCTTTGCGTACCCTCGGATGGTTTGGCGGTTTCAAAGTAATCACGCCCGTTGAACATCTCGTAGATCGCTGTGGTCGTCATTTTTGGCGCGGTCGGAAGCGAGGTGCACTGGGGCGGGTTGGTTGCGCCATTCGCGCATTTCGAATTCGGCTTCGGGATTGGATAATGATAGGCGTGCAGGCGGTCCATGCCTTTCTTGACCTCTTCGAGCGTACCGATGATCACAAAGCAGCGATAACTGAAAGTCGCGTTGGCGGTGATTCCGGTCTCCCGATAAACGCAGTTCCATTTGTTGATGTCATTTCCATAAGTGAAGCGGAATCGACCATAGCCTGGTTGGGTGGTGGGAGAATAGACTCCCATGGCGTGCTCCCGGTTGGGCGTCGAGAGAATCAGCGGAAGGCTTTGCTCTCCCGGGCCGTAATCGAGGGTCTTCAAGGTTCGGGAAGCGGGTTCATACGTGAAATACGAGCTGAACTCCGCGGGCATGTAGCCGGTCAGGGCTTCAAAGGTGCCCGTGCTATGCGCCTCCGGGACGGTGTATTTGATCGAATAACTGAGGACGTTCTCAATGCCCTGGAATCCGATCGTCACGTTTTTTTCCAGTAAATGTCCGCTGAGGTCGGTCTGATTGACCGCTGAATGGACATTCGTGCGCGTGCCGCAATAAGGCTGGTCATAGCGCAGGTTGGCGGGCATCCAGAAGGCCATGTTGGTAATGGTCCTCATGGCGTTTCCTTTGGCGAAGTACGAGACGGGCACGCTCGTGCTCGGGCGATGGATATCCCCGTTGATGGTTGAGCCTGCTTCGGTCGGATTGAAGCATTCGCCGTAGCCGTCAAAAGATGAGGCGGATTGGAGCTGGCGGCCGTGATCGTAATAGTCGATGAACTCCTTTCCGCGAAACTGGATCGAATGGATGGCGTAGGCGAAGTTCCGATGAGCTTTGATGACCAGCTCTTCGCCAAAGACCTGGCCACTGATCATCAGATTGTCCGGACCGCTACCGGCAGGGACCGCTACCGGCAGGGACCGGTACCTCGTCGATCCCTGGGATGCCGGTATCGACCGGTACGTATCCCAGCACGCTCTCGATCTGATATCCGGCCGGGGGCGCCGGATTGGTATTGGCGGCGTGGTCGCCGGTCAGCGAGTTGAGCATGCGATACAGTTTGGCGTGCCCCGCGGCCGGACCGGCAGAGTTGACAGGATAGACGTAGCCGTAGACCTCTTCGAACTTTTGGTTTTCGCAGTTTCGCGCGAGCGAGACAAAGTGATCCCCGGATGAGAAGACCAGGCAGCGGTGCAGGGGGATCATCCCGAGGCCCCTTGCGGTGTAAACTCTGAAAGCGATTCCCTTTACTTCGTATTTGCTTTGAGTGCCTTCCGAGAGCAGCGCGGTTTCAAAGTAGTCACGCCCGTTGAACATCTCGTAGATGGGGCGGGTCGCGGATTTGGCAGGCACGAGGGCTTGGCTCACTAGCTGCGAGGTGGAAACCTGCCCTGAAAGCGACTGTGTGAAGCTGACGGACGAGACTTTTCCGCACCCTGTGGCCATCCATGCGACGAGCGACAAAGTCCACGCGATTCTGGCGACTCGAAGGGTCTCGGATTTTGACGGTGTATCATCGATGATCATAAGCCCCCCTGGCCTGCTCAATGGATGAAGTCGAACGATGGTGGAATAAACTGGCGTCAGGAAGGTTGCTGCAAGAAGCGGTGCGTTATTTAGGTGAGAGTATCGCTCACTGAAAAAGTCGAAGGAGATCCGATCGATCCTTGGACAACTGTCCAAGTCTTGGACAGCAGTCCGGGCGCTTTGAACTGTCAAAGATGCTGGCGATTGCCAAAAGAATGATCAATGAATGGAGTCCGGCAACGTCTTTGCGGCTCGGAGGGGCCTTTAGCGCGGCTGGAACAAGCTGACCGCGATTCCCGTCAGGATCAGCCCGAATGCCGCGGCGTCATACCCGGTCGGGCGCTGCTTGAGATAGAGCGCGCTGAAGACGCCAAAGACCACGAAGGTGATGACCTCTTGAATGACCTTGAGCTGAGGTGCGCTCAGTGCGCTTGATCCGATTCGATTGGCGGGGACCTGTAGGCAATATTCGAAGAATGCGATGCCCCAGGATGCCAAGATCACCAGCCAGAGGGCCTGGCTTTTGAATCGCAGGTGGCCATACCAGGCGAAGGTCATGAAAACGTTGCTGAGCGTGAGCAAGCCAATGGATTTCAGGATCGTTCCGGCGGGGCTTGAGAGAAATGTGTGCATCGTGCGCACAGGGTACCATAGAAAGTGGCCGGAGCGCTTTTCACCTCAGCAGGGCGACGGCGAAGTACCGCAACGGATCCGTCCAGACCTGGTCGAATTCCCAGCCGGCGGGCCGCGCGATGCGCTCAAAGCCTTCGAACGTGTATTTGTAAGAGTTTTCCGTGTGCAGCGGCTCGTCCAGCCGGAAGCGGATCCGCTCGTGGCTCACCGAGACCGTCTGCTCGCGCAGGCTCACCAGGCTCATCTCGATCCGCGCGAACTCTCCGCCGCGAGTGAGTGCCAGCGCGTCGCGCGGGCCGCCGATGAGCCCCGAAACCGCGTCCAACCGGTCGTTCAGCCAGGCATGGTGCCGGAAGTTCTCGGGCTGGAAGTCCGCCTGTAGCTCGCGGTTCATCCGCACCAGGACGTTGAGGTTGAAGGCCGCCGTGATCTGAAGCGAGTCGTTGTAGGCCCGCTCGATCACCGCGCGGTCTTTCATCAGGTCGAAGCCGATCAGCAGCTTGCCTTCGCGCCCGAGCAGCGTCCTCGCGTGCGCAAGGAAGTTGCGCGCCTCGTAGGGCTCGAAATTGCCGATCGTGGAGCCCAGAAAGAGGCCCACTCGGCGTGCCGAGGTGGGCAAACTGGCCGGATCGATATTCAAAGGAAGACTGTAGTCCGCGCAGATCGGAAGTATGCGCAAGTGCGGGTACTCCACCATCAGGCTCTCGGCGGAGGCGCGGAGATGATCGCGCGAGATGTCGATCGGGACGTAGCCCGCGACGTCCTTCCATTGTTCCAATAGGACGCGGGTCTTGCGACTCGACCCGCTCCCGTACTCGATCAGCAGGCATTCGGGCCCGACCAGGCGTCCGATCTCCTGGCCGTGGGTCGCGAGGATCTGGTGCTCTGTGCGGGTCGGGTAGTACTCCGGCAACTCGCAGATCTGCTCGAACAGCTCCGATCCGAACGAGTCGTAAAGGAACTTGGGGGAGATGCGTTTGGGGCTCGACATCAGTCCGCTCAGGGCGGCGTCGAGAAAACTCTCCTCGCGGGGAAAAAAATCCAGGACGGAAACCGGCGTGCGAAGCTGCCTCATGCGGACAGGGACTTTGCAAGCCGGAAACCACTGAACTGCCAGCGACTGCAGGCCGGATAGAAGTTGCGGTAGGTCAGGCGCGCGTGGCCTGGAGGCGTCGCCATCGAGGCGCCCCGGAGCACCCACTGGTCGCACATGAACTTGCTGTTGTACTCGGAGAGCAGGCCCGAGTAGGGCCGATAGCCGGGGTAGGCGACGTAGGGGCTCGAGGTCCATTCCCAGACGGAGAGCCACTGGCCCCAGGGGCCTTCGGCGCTTTGCGTGTCTTGCGAAGCGGCGACCTCCCACTCCGCCTCGGTGGGAAGGCGCGCTTTGCGCCAACGCGCGTAGGCGTAGGCTTCGTAGTAACTCACGTGGCAAACCGGCGCATCGGGCAGCGGCGGGCTCATCCCGCCCCAGGTCATCACCTGCCAGCGCGATCCATCGCGCTCCCAATAAAGCGGCGCGCGCCAGCCCCGGTTCTGGCAGATCCGCCATCCGTCGCTCAGCCAGTAGGAGGGGTCTTCGTAACCGCCGTCCTCAATAAAACGAATGTATTCAGCGTTCGTCACGGGCGCCGGACTGATCTCGAAGGGATCCAGCCAGACGCGGTGGCGCGGGGTCTCGTTGTCGAAGGCAAATCCTTCGCCGCCGTCATGCCCGATCCAACGAAGTCCACCGTCCACCGAGAGCCAGTCGGGGGTTCCGGTGGATTCCTCGTTTTCGGACTCCGGCGGTCCACCCAGGAGATCCAGGTCAGCGCTCGCCGCTTCGCCCGTCTCTTCACTCGCTTCTAGGTCCGCTCTTTCGCTGACGTCTGGGTTCAGGGACGAATCCAAAGGGACCACCAGGCCGAAAGCCGTCGGGACGAACGGCGGAGGCGTGTAATACGAGCGCAGTGGACTTGCCCAGCCGTTGTGTTTGATATCCATCAGGAGCAGTTCCTGATGCTGCTCCTCGTGGTTGAGGCCCGTTTCGAGGAGAGAAAGCGCGCGTTGAAGCGTCTCGGCTCGCTCCGGGGCGGTGATCCTCGGAATCAGGCGCTCCATCGCCGCGTCGACGTGGCCGCGGTATTCGAGCACCTCCTCGATCGAGGGCCGCGCCATCAGGCCGCGTTGGGGCTTGGGCAGGAAATCGCCGGCGCCTTCGTAATACGAGTTAAATAGATAGGCAAAACGCGGGTGATACACGCGGTAATCGTCCAGGTACGGCATCAGGACAAAAGTCTCGAAGAACCAAGTCGTGTGACCGAGGTGCCATTTGGGCGGACTCACGTCGGGCATCGACTGGAGCTGGAACTCCTCCGGAAGGAGCGGCGCGCAGATCGCGCGCGTGCGACGTCGCACTTCCTCGAAGCGTTCTTTCCAGCGCTCGGGTTCGGGCAGGACTGAGTCGGTGATCGCGTTGCGCAAGCGCATTCGAATCGAGACTGCAAGAGGGAAGCCGGCAGCTCGCACTGTTCTTGAATGCGTGCGGTCCGATGTCGCGACCCGAACCCTTGTCGTCCGATCCAATATCGTCTCATGAATGGAGCGTGGCGCGCACGCTTGCCCGGGCTTGGTGCTGCGGCGTCGCGTTCGCGTTCGTGTTGGGCTTTCCGCGAGCGCTCGCGCAACCTCCGCTCATCCGCGAGCTCGCCCAGGGCAGCTGGATCGAGGCGCTCGAGCCCGTGCTGATTCCGGCCAATGCCTGGGAAGTGGGGCTCGGTGAGTCGTCCACTCTTCGCTGTAAGCTGCGGATGAGCGAAGCCAAGCCCTATGCGCGGGTCCTGCCGCGCGGAGCGCGCCTCAAGGTCGACGGAGTGAGGCAAGCGGGCTTCACCGCGCGACGTCAGATCTCGCTGATCAGCTATGTGCAGTTCAACTCGAAGGCGATCGATGATCTCTGCTGCAGCGGCGCCGTGCGCTCGGATCTGTCGGACTTGCGGCGCGCGCTAGGCCGGAGATTCGCGCTGCGCCAGGCGGCGCAGGAGTCGGGGAGTCAGCCCGCGGAGATCCCTGAGTGAAAGATCTCGCGCCTCTCCTGGCTTTACTGTCGATAGTCGGAGCGCTGGCGGGCATCCCCAGTGTCCAGGCCTCCATACCCCGGGCGCCTGAAACGCCGTTGCCGGAGTGGGGGCCGGCCGATCCGCGTCCGCCTGGGGTCGATCGCACGGAGACTCTGCCGCCCTCCCATGCAGGGAAAAGAGCCCGGGTGCTCGAGACGCTCTTTGCGGATCCAGGCGTGGATGTCTACGATCTTCGAATCGGACAGGGGCCGGATGGTTCGCTGCGAGTGCGCTCGGTGAGCGGGGGGGATCTGATCCGCGCGAGTCGCCTCGTGGGCGAAAAGGCCCGGCAGGAGTCCGCGCCCGGAACTGCGCTTCCGCTCTTTTGTCGCAAGGCCGAGTCAAGCTCCGTACGAGCGGGGGACATCGATCGCTGCGTGCGCCTGGCCTTGGCCGCCGAGCCGGGCGCTTTCGTGGACCGGGTGCGGACGCGATATGACGGCGGCACGGGCACACTGGTCCTCGAGGGCCGCGCCTACCACCTCGAGGCCCGCAAGGTCGCCGAACGCGCAGTGAGGAGAGTGGGCTGGATCCGCGCCGTCGACAACCGACTGGACGCCTCGCCCGCGGTGCCGCGGGAGGATTCCCGGATGGAGGAGGAACTTCGAGGCCGAATTGAGGGGCGGCAAGATCTTGAAACCGCAGTCATTCAGGTGCGTGTCCGAGACGGGGTGGTCGTCCTGGCTGGCGTCGTGCCCGATCAGGAACGGCGTGCGTTGGTCTATTCGCTCGCGGCGCAAATTCGCGGCGTGCGGGAGGTGCGGGAAGACGGAGAACCTCTCCGAGTCGGCGGCCCCTGACTGTGCCCCGGGACTCGCTCGGATTTTTTAGACATTGTAGAAAGCCCCGCCCTCAGGTACCACCGCCCCATGAAGCGCCTTGCAGGAATTTTGCCCCTTTTTGTCGCCGCTCAACTGGTCCAAGGCTTCGCCGTCCAAGGAGCCCAGGCAGAGGTGCCGGCCTTCAAAAAGGTCGTGGTCATTCTCTTTGAGAACACGGATTACGAAAGGGCGATGGCCCAGCCCACTTTTGCCCGCCTCGCGGCCGCCGGAGGGCAGCTCACTCAGATGGTTGCGGTGGCGCATCCTTCGCAGCCCAATTACCTCGCGCTGATCGCGGGCAGCACTTTCGGGCAATTGCACGACGGGATCCTGGATCTTCCCGGACGCCATCTCGGCGACCTCCTCGAGGAATCGGGCAAGAGCTGGAAAGCCTATGCCGAAGGCTATCCCGGCAATTGCTTTCGAAAAGCGACCTTTGGCGCCTACGCCCGCCGGCATGTGCCGTTTTTGAGCTTTACCAACGTGACTCTGAATCCCGCGCGCTGCGCGAGGGTGGTTGGGGCCGCCGAGTTCTTCGAGGATTTCCGGGCCGGGACGCTACCTGATTTTTCCTTCTATACTCCCGACGTCAAGAACGACGGTCATGATACCGGCGTCCAGTTCGCTGATCGTTATCTGGCGGCGACCTTTCTCCCTTGGATGAGCGGACCAGGCGCCTCGCCGGATGTCTTATGGATCGTGATGTTTGACGAAGGCGTGGGGTCGCAGCGCATTTATACTGTGTTTTACGGCGACTCGGTCAAGCCGGCATCGCGCTCCGACATCCGTTATGACACCTATTCGATCCTGCGCACGTTGGAGCTAGGCTTCGGCCTGGGGGATCTGGGGCGCCAGGATCGCACCGCAGTAGCCGTCGACGGGATCTGGGGTCGTTGAGCGGATCTGCTGATCGAGCACTAATTTTTGAGAAGCTTGTAGGCGGTGTCCAGTTCTCCGGTGACAAAGTCCGCCGCGTCGATCAGCGCGGAATCCGGAACGCGGCCCAATGCGTCCGTGTAAGCCTGCATTTTGTCAGCGGAGCGGCGATGGAGCTGCCCGAGGGTCCAGGCTTCATAGGCTAGAATGCTCTTCTGATCCGTCTTTCCGAATTCCGCGATCGTTATCCCGATATTGCCGTCCCACCGAGGCCGGAAAAACATGTCCATGTCGAGCACGGAATCGACCGCGTAGAGTCGGGAAGCGTCGGTGCCGAAAGCGAGCCGCAAGGATTGGGCGATTCGTTGAGAAGCGGATGGAATCGGACCGCTCGCTACAGGCTCGAGTCCGGGGTTTACCAGTCGTTTGAGCTCAATGATCTGGCGTTTGGAGTCGATGCCCGTTTCGGAGTCGAATTTGACGAGGACGCGGAATCGCTCGAGATCGCCTGAGCCGCCTCCATCGCGCTTCATGTGAAATGCGTCCTTGATCTTGACGCCGTCCGAGGCGCCATAAATTTTCTCGATCGCGGCAGTGATGGCGGCTTGTTCCGTGTCAGTGAGGTTCCGGGAGCCTTCCACGTAATGCTCGGCCAACTTAATAAA
>CAYXVB010000161.1:0-8201 GCA_964467785.1 uncultured Bacteriovoracaceae bacterium | reverse complement strand
CCATTTTTTTTAAGCTCATTTTTCACTCCCGTCATTGGAAGAAACGCCGCACTTAACACGGGCGCTCAGCCAGGCATCGACTTCCTCCTCGACCCAACCAACGCGGTTCGAAGCGATCTGACGACGAGACGGAAAACGACCTTCGCGCTCCATTCTCCAGATTGTCGGCCTGGACAGTGACGTCTTCTCTCGGACTTGTTTTAGATTCAGAATTCGGATTCCCATTTTCAGTTCCTTTCCGTAGTTCACGCGCGTTCAGCGTGTACGAATAGGAATGCTATGCATGGGATAGAGAGTCAGGATGGACACTCGCTAAATCTCGTTAGCTCAATTGTCCATCTTGATGGAGATGTCGCGCTCCCTGTTTTGAATTAACGTCGAGTAAAGGAAGGAGCGGGCAGCTCTTTGGCGGTATATCTTTCTTTCGCCATGACCCCTCGAATGCGCCTTCTTGCTGCGCGCTGGATCGCCTTTTGAACCGCGGTTGGCGTTGTAATCGAATTGAGCTGCAATTGCTTTCGCGCAGACGGGCAACTAAAGATCTCTGCGATAAAGGTGGGCATCCTTTCTTTAAAGCGATTTTGAAAATAAACGCTGAACTCGATTTGTAGGCGCGAGTCAATTTTTGGGGAACTTTTCGCGGAAATAAATACCGGAGGTCTCAGCATGATGCTGTTATCGCGGCTATAAAGGGCCTTAATCTCTCTGAGAAATCTGAGTTGTCCTTCCCGAGAATATTCGACTGGCGCAAGTTCCAGATACCCCCTGTGCAGGTTTGGATCTCCGAGATCTTTGTCCTCGATCAACTCAATCAGCTTTTCTACGTGCCTATTAACTTCGCGCCTGTGCCGCTCGACGGGAAGGAGCCCGCGACCATTTCTTCCTTTCGCTTCCTCCCAGATCCTGCAGGAAACGTAGGTCATCAAGTCGACCACGTCGCTGTCGCTCGCACCGAACTTTTCCTTGAGACGTCGAAGACCTGCGGATCCTTCAAGCTCATTCAAAAGTTTACATGCGAGCCTGGGGACAAGATAGGTACGCCCGCGCGAGCCTAGGCCCTTTATTGATTTCAGTTGAGAACGAAACCGCTCAAGAACAATTGGGTATGGGTGCCCAGTATGCGACTTAGACTGCGGCAAACTCAGGCCCCCCTTCTGGCGCTACTCTCTATTCACATCGATCCCCAGTCTGACTATCGAACCGACGATTCATGTGCAATTCGTTTCAGGGAGTATCACCACTATCCGCAAATATTTGTGGGAGGAGTTGTGGGGCGCTGGAGGTCGGTTTATTCAAGATATTGATTTAATTAGCTTCTGCGACGCGTCGTGGCGGAGAGGGTGGGATTCGAACCCACGGTCGAGTTACCCCGACGCCGGTTTTCAAAACCGGTGCTTTAGACCACTCAGCCACCTCTCCGCGGCACCATCTTCGTCGAGCAGGGCGGTCTAAGAGCCGCTGCCCGGACACTGACTAGCAGACTGACAAAACCTAGCGTTTTACGCCTTCTTGATCCAGAGTTTTCCGCCTTCGGACACAAATCCCGGCGCGCCCTCGAGATAACGGTTCAAAACCTTGGGGATCGCCACGTTGCCCGCGGCGTCCTGGTAATTTTCCAGGATCGCGATCAAGGTGCGGCCAACGGCCAGGCCCGAGCCGTTGAGCGTATGCACCAGCTTGGGCTTGCCCTGAGCTTCAGCGCGATAGCGGATCGACGCACGGCGCGCCTGGAAGTCCTCGCAGTTGGAGCAAGAGGAGATCTCACGGTATGCGCTCTGGCCCGGGAGCCAGACTTCGAGATCGTAAGTCTTGGCGGCCCCAAAGCCCATGTCGCCCGTGCAGAGCGCCATCACGCGGTAGGGCAGCTCGAGGAGCTGCAACACGCGCTCGGCGTTAGCGACCATCTTTTCGAGTTCGTCGTAAGACGTCTCGGCCGAGGTCAGCTTGACCATTTCCACCTTTTGGAATTGGTGTTGGCGAATCAGGCCGCGGGTGTCCTTGCCGTAAGAGCCCGCTTCCGAACGGAAGCAAGGCGAGTACGCCGTGAAATAGACCGGCAGCCTCGAACCTTCGAGGATCTCGTCACGGTAGATGTTGGTGAGCGGCACTTCGGAGGTCGGGATCAGGAAAAGCTCGCGATCGGCGACCCCGGTCTTGAAGAGATCTTCTTCGAATTTGGGAAGCTGGCCCGTGCCCGTCATCGAGGCGCGATTGACCATGAAGGGCGGGATCACCTCGGTGTAACCGTGCTCGCGTGTATGGAGATCCAGCATAAACTGGATGAGTGCGCGCTCCAGCATCGCACCCTGCTGCATGTAGAGCGTGAAGCGCGCGCCCGAGAGCTTCCCGGCGCGCTCAAAATCGAGGATGCCCAGCGACTCGCCCAGGGCGACGTGATCTTTTGCTTCGAATGAGAACTTGGGCGGCGCGCCCCAGCGACGGACTTCGACGTTGTCGTCCGAGCCCTTGCCCTCGGGCACGCTCGCATGCGGAACGTTGGGAATCCGATAAGCGAGTTGATCCAGCGTTTCTTGCGTGCCTTTGAGCTGCTCGTCGAGCGCCTTAATCTGGTCGCCCACCGCGCGCATGGCGAGTACTTTTTCGTCCGCGGCCGCTGCCGCGGCGGGATCCGCTTTGGCTTTAGCCTTGAGCTGAGCGATTTCCTGGGTGACCGCGTTGCGCTGCGCCTTCAGGGATTCGGTCTCCTGAATCAGTTCCTTGCGCTTGCGGGACAGCTCGGAGAGCTGTTGGACCAGTGAGGCGTCGGCATTGCGGCGCTTAAGGGCCTTTTCAAGTTCACCGATGTTTTCCTGAAAATAACGCGGATCGAGCATGAAAGTACCCTAACACAGGCCGCTGGCCAGTGGTAGGGGCCCGCGCTACAGCATGCCGCATCCGGTTACCGATATCTCAGGAACTCGGCTCGATCGGGCGCATCCGGCTCCATTTCGAGATACTTCCGGAAGGCCGTGGTTGCGCGCCCTAGGTCTCCGGCCTCACGATAAGCGACGCCCAGGCGCTTGTAGAGCATGGGGTTAGCCTTGTCGAGCGCGAGGGCCGCCTCGTAAAGAGCCGCGGCTCCCATATAGTTCTTGAGCTGATAGTGGGCCCAGGCCGCTTCGCTCTTGGCTTCGACCGATTTGGGGGCGGACTGCATCGCTTTGTTGAGGAAGCCCAAGGCATCCGCCGGTTGCCCTGCGGCCGTCAGCTCGCGGCCCAGCTCGAGCAACGAATTGATGTTGCCTGGATTATTGGCAAGCTCAAGCTTGTACTCGTCGATCGCGGTCTTGCGATTGCCCATGCGTCCGTAAAGGATCCCTCGAAGGAAGTGGATGTTCGGGTATTTGGGATAGATGCCGTAGACCTTGTTGAGCTCTTCCTCTGCTTTTTCATACTCCTTGCGGCGCATGAAGATGCGGTAACGCTCAAGGTAACCGGTCGGATCGGAGTTATTGCGGTCCGAATAGGACTGCCAGGCATGCAATGCCTTGTCGAGCGCGCCTCGGTCCGTGCTTTCGTTGGTCAGATGGATCCTGGCCTGCAATTTCCAAGGGGGCGCGAAGTCCGGGTCCGCTTCCTTGGCCTGGTCGATGAATTTCTGGGCCTCGATGTTCTCGCCCTTCTGGAAGTAGAACTCGGCGATCGCGTTGAGGAGCTCCGGTCGGGGGTTGCCGGCTCTCTGCAGCTCTTCCTGCAACATGCCGATGGCCCGGTCGGTGGAATCGGAGCTGGCCACGCATTGAGCCGTCCCGATGATGGCCTCCATGTTGAGGGGGTCGAAACGCAGGGCCAACGCGAAGAAAAACGGCGCATCCGTGAAATTTTGGGAGGCCATTAGGCTCTTGGCGTAGGCGATGTAGACGTCAGGCGCGATCACGTCACGCGACATTGCCTTGCGATAAAGGGCCTGCGCCTCGACATGACGCCCCTGCTTGGTGTAGATGTCCGCGGCGGCTTTGTCGATCGCGCTCTGTGGAACGTCGAGTTTTCGGAACCGATCCATGGCCTTCTGCGCCTCGGCCCAGTCAAAACTCTCGATCAGGACGTTGATGTACTTGGACCAGATATCGATATTATTGGGCGCGCGCTCGGCGGCAGCGCGATAGTTGAGACGGGCGTTCTCGAGATCGTGGGCGCGCCAGAATAGATCGCCGATCTTGATCAGCGGCAGGGGGGAGCGGTCGCTGGACTGTCGCGCCTGAAGGAACTGAGTGAGCGCCTCCTGATGTTTTCCGGCGCGAAGCAGCTTTTCGCCTTCGCTGAGGAAGAGGAACATCCGCGCCTCGGCGCGCATCGCCGATGACTTGTCGCCGGCGCGGGCACGCAGGGTATAAAGCTCCAGCAGGTAATCGTGATTCTCCGGATCGAGGCGGACGGCGCGCTCCATGTCGCCGATAGCGACATCGTCCTCCTTTTTGAGCTGCGAGTATTGCGCATGCAGATAATAAGCTCGGCCCAACTCCCGCGGCGCAAGCAGACGCGGATTGGAAACCAGGATGCCCAGGTGTTCCTTTGCGTCGATAAGTCTACCGCTCTTAGCCATGATCTCGCAGATTCGCAGACGGGATTTGGCGTGACGCCCGCTCTTTTCGAGCGCGCTCCTGTATTGCGCGAGCGCGGTTTCTTGATCTCCGAGCGCCTCCGCGATCTGGCCGCGCAGATAGAACACGCCCGGTCCAAAAGCCTTGTTCTCAGGATACTGGGCGATGAACCCGGCGGCGTTTCGATCGTCGCCCTTGGCGTGCAACGTGAGCGCGAGATAGTAAAACATTTCCGCGCCGAAATTGGCGTGGATCTTGGTGAATTCGACGATCCGGCTTTGGGCGGCCTCCGACTTGTTTGCCGCAAGGTAAAACTCGACGTCAGCGATCACAGTCTCGGGCAGGTCCACGCTTTTGGCTCGCGAGAGCTCGATCAGCTTGAAGATAACCTTGAAGTAGTTCTCGTCCTTGTTGGAGGAGTCGATGAGATTAAGATACGACGAAGCGAGCATGGCCAGCGCCTTGACGTTGTTGGGGTCGAGCTTGACGGCTTCGTGAAGCTTGCCGGCGGCGGCCTTATACCCGACCACGGTGTCCTCGACGTAGGACTGCATCGCTTCGGTGTAGACCTTGGCGCTCCGCGCGGGATCAGGCTTTCCCTCAAGCGGCGGAAGGCTCGGGCGGATCGGAGCCCACACGACCTGCGCGCTCGGCCGGTTGGGCTCGTCGTAAAGAAATTGATAGATGATGACGACCAGGGCGAGCGCGGCCGCGCCTCCGCGAACCTGCTCCCAACGCCCTTTGCGGCCCTTGGGCGTCGTGCTCGCGTTTTCCGCGTTTCGCGGCCGCTGAAACACGATCGTCTTGGCGGTCGAAAGCGGCGACTTTTCACTAAGCTTGGGAGGGGAATCAATTGAGGTGCCGAGTTCAAACTGCACCGGTGCGCGAGGGACGATTGGACTGTTCGCGAAATCCGACTGGGCTTCCGCATGCTCCTCGGGAGTCATTGCCCGGGTGGGCTCCTCGTTTTCGTCCTCTCTACCAGCGGACGTTGCCAACATTTCCGTTCCACCGCCATCGCGAGAGACCGGATCCGCAGCAACGTCAGCTCCCGAGATCTCCCCTTCAAGCTGGATACTCGCTTGGGACAGGTCCGCGGCGGCAATGACTGAACCGTCTCCCAGGACGATAGTGGCATTTTCGGCCGGGGCTTTGGCGGCCGCATCCTCTTGCGCCGACGAATCCATCGGGGTGGGGGCGTCGACGACGACAGTGGTGCCCCCGATCACCTGAGTGGGGCCGGCACCGGGAAGAAAGGCTTTTGCATTGGACGAAGAGCGGTCATCTTGGCCCGAGTTCCTGTCCTCGAGCCTGCCCTCGGCCATTTGCACGAGAAGCACCGCAATGTCGTGAAACTGGTTGATGTCGCGCCACTCGCCGTCCGGCATCTCGCGACAGGTCTCCAGCCCGCGGACCCATTTCTTGACGATGAGCTGGCGGACGCGGGCAAGATCGAGCGGACCGAGGACTCGGCCGTTCGAGAGCTTGATTTTATATCGCGGCCCCGAGGGCGCCATTCCGCCATCCTCTTCCGTTGAGTAAGGCTAACCGACCCCAATCCTTGGAGTCGGCCGAAAGCTTAGCTTTCTCTGCCGACCTTAAAGGCTGGAAACGGCCCGTTTTGCGGCATGCACGACCTTGGCCGGCATCACCCCGATCTGCAAGGTGAGTACGACCATGAACGTCACCGCAATCATCGACAGCGGGGAGATCCGGGAACCGTCCGGGCTGCCGATCGGGTCCTTCATGTACATGAACACAAGGACTCTGAGATAATAGTATACCGAAATGGCGCTGCAAAGCACGCTGATGACTACCAATGGGAGCTCCCCGGCCTGAATGGCCGAGTAGAACAGCAGGTACTTGGCGGCAAAGCCGGCAGTCGGCGGGATGCCGGCCATCGAGAACATGAATACAGCCATGGAAAAGGCCAGCCACGGGCGCCGACGAGAAAGGCCAGAGATGTCATGGAGATTCAGTCCACTGTCTTCGCGATGAGCGATGATAGTCAGAACCACGAAAGCACCCAGGTTCATCACCGCATAGGCGACCAGGTACATGACTACAGGGGCGAACCCCTGTTCGCTCTTGGGACCCGCAAGCATGCCGACCAGCAAATAACCGGTATGAGCAATGGACGAGTACGCCAACATGCGCTTGAGGTTCGTCTGAGTCAGTGCGATCAGATTTCCGACCAACATGGTCAGGACCGCGCTCACCCACAAGATGTCATGGATATGCTTCTGCAGGATTTCAGTGAGTCCTGCGCCGTAACCCAGTCCAATGAACACCCGCAAGAACGCGGCGAACGAGGCCGCCTTAAGGCCAGTGGTCATGAACCCGGTGACCGGAGTCGGGGCGCCTTCGTAAACGTCCGGCATCCACATATGGAACGGGACCGAAGCCACCTTGAAAAGGAAGCCGGTGATCACCAGCCAGGCACCGAGCGCGAATACGGCTGAATTGCCCTGCGGATGCGCCTGGACGAAGGCGAGGATCCCTTTGATCGAAAGCGTACCGGTCGTGCCGTATAGCAGAGCCGAACCATAGAGCAGGACCGCCGAGGCGGCGGAACCCAGGATGAAGTACTTCATGGCCGCTTCATTCGAGCGGCGGTCCGAACGACGGAAGCCCACCAGCACGTAAACGGAAAGCGACATGATCTCGAGCGCGATGAAAACCACGATCAGGTCAATCGCCGAAGCCATCAGCATCATGCCGAGGGCGGAGAACAACATCAGCACGTAATACTCGGGGTGCTGGAGCTTCTCCTTGTCCAGATACCTGAACGAAGCCAACATCGTAAACCCGGCCGAGGCCAGGAAGATGATGTTGAAGAAGTTCCCATAGAGGTCGGAGACCATCATCCCGTTAAAGAGGGGCACCGAAGTATTCGACGCCGAAAGGAGCTCGACCGAGGAGTTGATCCCCACGATGGCCGTTGCCAGACCGAGAAGGAATACCGGCCACTTCGGATTCACCACCCGAAGCACGCTGCCCAGGATCGCCAAGATCGCCCCGCCAAAAACCAAGAAATACGGCATGAGGGCTTGGATCTGCTCGGGTGCGAGCATAAGCAGTTCCGGTCGAATCGTTTTGAGAGCTTCCATGGAAATTTTGTCCTATTTCGTTCTAGCTTGTCTATCGGTCAGTGATCCGCGTTCGCGACTGACTTGCCATTTCGCGCGTCGGCATTGGCCGAAGCCGTGCCGGACTCCCCGCCCACGGGTGCCGCTTGCGCGGTCGGCAGGGCCTGGAGCATCGGACGGCCCGTGCTGCGGGCCAGGAACCGTTCGATCGAGGGCTGGGTCTTCTCGAAAAAGAAATTCGGGAAAATACCCATCGCGAAGATCGCGACCACGAGCGGAGCCATCACGAGAAGCTCACGCCCATTGAGGTCCTTGAGGTTCTTGTTTTCCTCATGCTTGATCGGCCCGAACATCACGCGCTGGAACATCCAAAGCATATAGACGGCCCCGAAGATCACGCCCAACGCGCTGATGGCGGCCACGCCCGGATTGGACTGCCAGGTTCCCAGCAGGATCAGGAACTCGCCGACAAAGCCATTGGTGCCCGGCAAGGCGACCGACGAGAGTGTGACGATCATGAAGATCACGGCAAAGAGCGGCATCACCTTGGTGATCCCGCCAAACTGCGAGA
>CAYXVB010000160.1:0-8245 GCA_964467785.1 uncultured Bacteriovoracaceae bacterium | reverse complement strand
GTCCGACTAGGCCGGAGTCCCAGGAGTCCCAGTCACGCGGGAGATGATCTCGGCGTGCTGGGCGCACCCGATCACCTTGGAGACGCTGGGAACGTTTACGGAGTCGTAGGGAACGAGGAATTCGTTTTTCAGCTCGCGGGAGCGGTTGGCGGCTTCGAGCACGAGCTCGGGCGCGAGTGTGCCTTCGTCGAGCGCTTTGAGAAGGGCGGAGTAAGCATGGCGTGCCGCGGCCTCGGAGCGGTAGATCAGGATGTCGCAGCCGGCCTGGACGGCGAGCCTGGGCGCGTCTTCCGCTCCGAAGTGATCGGTGATCGCCTTCATTTCCATATCGTCGCTGATGATGAGCTTGGTGTAACGGAGCTCCTTGCGCAAGATCTCGCGCAGGATCTTGGACGAAAGAGTGGCCGGACGATCCGGGTCGATCTGGGTGCAGATCACGTGCGCGGTCATCACCATCGAGCAGCGGGATTTGAACGCGCGGACGAAGGGGCGGAATTCGCGGTTCTGGAGCGTCTCCAGCGGAGTGTCGACCTTGGGAAGCGCGAAGTGGGAGTCCTGGGTCGTGTCGCCGTGGCCGGGAAAATGCTTCACGCAGGGTTGCACGCCGTGGACGAGGTGGCCACGCAGGATGCCGGAGGTCATTTTGGTGACTTCTTCCTCGCTGGCGCCGAAGGCGCGGTTGCCGATCACGGGATTCTTGGGATTGGTGTTGATGTCAGCGACGGGCGCGAAGTTCACATTGACGCCGACGGCTTTGAGCTCCTTGGCCATGACTTCGGCGATCTCGAACGCGAGCTTGGGCGAGTCCTTGGCGGAGATGGACGCGGCATCCGGAATCCGAGTGAAGCCTTTTTTGAAGCGCTGCACGCGGCCCCCTTCGTGGTCCACCGAGACCCACAAAGGTAGGTCGTGCCGGCACTCCTGGATCTGATTGATCAGCTCGGCGACTTGTCCCGGGGACTCGTAGTTTTGGGCGAAGAGGATTACGCCGCCGATCCGCGCTTGCGAGAGGAAAGCCGCGGTGTCATCCGCGAGCTCCAGGCCGTTGAAGCCGATGATGAAAAGTTCTCCGAGGGCATCGCGAGCGGCGGTGAGGTTCGACATAGTTGGTCCTGAGTATAAACGCCCGAGGGCGAGATTGGCTAGCGGGCTTTGAGGCCAGTGTCGCCCGAAAGCCACTGGAGGGCGAGAACGGTGAGCGCCAGCGGCAGTCCGGTGGTGATGGCGATGTGCGGCGCCTCAAAAAGATAATCCTTACCCTGGGCGAGCAAGCCGCCCCAGGTGTCGCGGCCGATGGGCGCGCCGATGCCGAGAAAGGAGAGCGAGGCTTCGGCGAGAAGCGCGTGCGCGAAGAGTTGCGGAAATTTAACTCGGCAGAGCTGCAGTAGCTCGGGTGTGATGTGAGTGCGGAGGAGGCGCAGCGGTGAAGAGCCGAGGCTGCGCGCGGCGAGCACATACTCCTCGTGGAGCAGCTCGCGAGTGCGCGCATGCGCAAGGCGTATGAAGGAAGGAATAATACCAAGCGCCAGCGCCAACGCGAGAGTGTCCCAACCAGGTCCGCGCACGGCAGCCCAGGCCAGCGCGACCAGCAATGAGGGAAAGGCCAGGGTGAATTCCAGGGCCGCTACGAATGCGCGTCGGATCCCCCTGGGCGCGAGCGCCATGCCGCCGCCGATGAGAACGCCGAGCGCGCAGCTTGCAGCCGTAGCCGCCAAGGCGATCCAGGCACTCAGGAGCGACGCGCGGAGAGTCAGCAGCATGAGGTCGCGTCCGAACGAGTCGAAGCCGCCGAAATGCGGCAGCGATGGCGCGGCCAGAGAACGGGCCAGGTCGTGCGTGCCGTCGCTGATGAAGATCGAGAGGACCGCGGCGCCGAACCAGAGGATCAACCATCCTTTCATCCGTTCATCCCCGTCTTTCCGATTCCGAAAGCTCGCCGTCGGCGACGCGTGGATCGATCGCGGCCTGGGCCCAGTCGCCGAGCCGGGTTCCGAGCACGGCTGCGGCCGCTGTGACGAAGACCGCGCCTTCGACCACGGGATAATCGCGCTTGAGCACCGCGTCCACGAGTAGCGAGCCGATTCCTTTCCAATCAAAGACCGCCTCGATCACAAACGCTCCGCCCAAAAGCGCGCCGACCTGCGTGCCGAGATACGCGATGAGAGATCCGCTGACCGGCCAGAGTCCGTACTTGAGGAGGACCTTGAGCTCGGGTACGCCGCGCGCGCGGGCCGAATCGGCCCAACCGTGCAGGAGCGCGTCCCGAGTGCGTTCGCGAACGAGGCGCGCCCAGAAGCCGCTGAGACTGAGTGCCAGGGTAATGGCAGGGAGGAGGAGTCCACCGCCGGTCGGGAAGATCGGTACCCAGACGGCGAAGACCAAAAGAAGCACGGGGCCGATCCACGGCACGGGAAGCGATGCGGAAATCGCGCCGAGCGCCGTGCAGAGACGGTCCGAGCGCGAGCCTGGAGTGCGCGCGGCGTGGACTCCGAGCAGGACGCTGAGCGAGGTGGCGAGCAGCAGGCTCAGCAGCGTGAGCGCAAGCGTGTTGGCAAAGCGGTGGAACAGCAGTGGCCCCACTTCTCCCCCACTGAGCAAGGAGCGTCCGAAATCCCCGTGGCTCGCGCGGTGGAGATCGTCTCCGAGCGCGCTCAGGAACGGACGGTCGAGCCCCATCTCGTGACGGAGCTCCTCGGCCGGAATGCGCGTGCCGCTTTCGGCGATGAGCGTCTCGATCGGATCACCCGGCAGCGCGCGCACCAGCCCGCGAGACGCGGCGAAAATCGCCAGCACCAACGCGACCGCAGTGAGCAGGTTTCCGAGCGCGGCCGAGAGTCGTTTCATCTGCCGGAGGACTCGGGGGCGGGTTGGGAAATTTCGAGAAAGCGCCGCGCCTCGGCTTCGCCCGAGACACGCTCCACGAGAACACGTTGGGAGGGCATCTCGACGCGGAGGACCACGCCCTGGTCGTCCACCCACCAGCGGCTTTTGGCGTCACGGTAATCGACGGTAAAGAGGTGCGCGCCCGGTGCCTTGGCTTGCGGGTCGAGCTTTTCGGCCTGAATGCGGCCGGAAGCGAGCGCGAAGCTGTTGGCCACATCGTCCTCAAGGATCGTGCGGAAGGGGAGGCTCTGGCCTGGCTTGAGGTTGAGAGCGTTCATCTTGAGCCATACCGGAAAGAATACGGCGAAGATCGTCTTTGCAGGGATGGTGCGCTTGATGACGGGCAGCTCCTGGCCGCCCTTGCGGATCCGGGCGGAGAAGTTTTTGCCCTCGGCGACCGTCCCGTCGATCGAGGTCTCGGTTGTCCGGTAGACGGAGTGGAAGTTGAAGAACAGCGGGGTGAGGCTCTCGCCGGGCTGAGCGTAGGCGCCCAGTTGCTCTTCATTGATGTAGTCCTCTTCCTTTTTCCAGACATGGTTCTGGAAGAAAAGTTTTCCGCCGCGCTCCTCGACTCGGTCATTGTAGTAGGCGTAGGGCGTATGGCCGTTGGCCTGGATCGTATACCAGGCATCGAGCAGCACCTTTTGGGGGGCCTGGGGGGAATGCGCCGCTTTTTTGACGGCTCCGCGGGCGGGAAGCTCCGAGCGGATCTCCTCTTTGGCGTCCTCGAGACTGCCTGGGGACGGCGTTTTTTTCTTTGGGTCCGCCGCACGGGCAATGGCTGGGACGACAAAGGATTGCAGGGAGGTTGCGGCCAGAGCCATCAGCACGGGCAGGGTATTCGTTGCCATTGGGATAAGTATAACCTTTGCGTGGGGATGCCGCCAGTGCGGGAGTTACGGCAGGCACCGGTAAAAGGCGGAAAGCGAGCGTGACAGCCGCGGTACGATGCAGGACTGTCAAGGTCACCCCCTGATCCGACGATAAGGGAGATGAGCGGGTCCGTGTCCATGCCGGAGACGGAGCCTGCCCTGGGGTAAGAACGGGCATGGAAGAGCTGCTTTCGGCAAAAGATCTTGTCATCTATGCGGCGTACGCCCTGATCGGCGGGGCGACGTTCCTGATCGCGCGCACTCTCTTGCAAGAGCAGGAGAAACAACAAGCCCAGGATAACCTCGCGGAGAACCGCAAACCGCCGAGCAACGGGCTCGTCAAGCTGACCCGGCCCTTCTTCAGCCAGTACGTGATGCCGATGGTCCGCGGCAAGCCCTATTGGGACAACCACCGCCGCGAATACCGGCGCAAGCTCATTGCCGCGGGCCTGAAGGACGAGTTCACGCCTGACGAATTCATTTCCTTCAAGTTGTTCTTGATCCTCTTTTTTCCGGTCGTCGGCGGCCTGCTCCAGGCCGGGGACTTTATCGACGTGCCGGCGATCGTCATCCTGCTCAGTGGCGGCGTGGGCTGGATGTACCCGGACATGTGGATGAAAGGGAAGATCGAGCGGCGCCAGGACCAGATCCTCAAGTCCATGCCCTTCATCGTCGACCTGCTCGCGCTTTCGACCGAGGCGGGCCTCGATTTTGTCGGCGCGATCGGAAAGGTCGTCGAAAAGGCCAAGCCGAGCCCGCTCGTCGAGGAGATGGCGCAGCTCCTGCGGGAGATCAAGGTCGGCTCGTCGCGCCAGACCGCGCTTCGCGAGATGGGCGCGCGCATCGACATGCAGCAGATGAATTCGTTCATCGCGATCCTGATCTCGGCGGACCAGATGGGCGCGTCGATCGGCAAGATCCTGCGGCAGCAGTCCGAGTCGATCCGTTCGGAACGCACGCTCCGGGCCGAGAAGGCGGGCGCCAAGGCGGCCTCCGCCCTTAACTTCCCGATCTTCTTCCTGATCGTTCCGGCGGTGTTCCTGATGATCTTCGCGCCGGTCGCCTTGGAGATGCTCTACGGGAACGGTGGGTAAAATCGTGGAGTTACGGGGGCTTGGAATGAGTGGAAGAAAGCGGATCGTCAAAATCAAATCCCTAAAAAATCAAGCCTTTATCGCCGACAAGTGTGTTGTGGCGGAGTCCTTTTTTGATCGCCTCCAGGGTTTGATCGGAAAAAGGGAGCTCGCGCCGGGGGAGGCCATGCTGTTTCCGCGCTGTAACGACATCCATATGTGGTTCATGACCATTCCGATAGACGTCGTGTTCCTGACCCGCGCCGCAAGCGACGAGGGAGAGGAGCGTTTTGTCGTTTCATCGGTGCGTGAAGGCGTGCGCCCGTGGAAGCTGTTGCCCGTGATGGATCTGCGCGCGTCGGTGACGCTCGAGATGGCCGCGGGCTCGGTGGCGAAATTCGATATCCGTCCGGGGGACCCGTTATGTACAAGCTAACGGTGGTCGCCGGGCCCAACCGCGGAACGACCTATGTGATCCATGAGGGCGAAAACTCGATCGGGCGCCAGTCTGGCAACGAGATCGTCTTGTCCTCGTCGCGGGTATCCAAGCGCCATTGCACCCTAGTGGTCAGCAACGGCGAAGTCGTCGTAAGCGACCACGGAAGCTCCAACGGGACCTTCGTCAACGGCGAGTTGGCCAAGTCGCGTAGGGTCGCGCCCGGTGATCGGATCAGTGTCGGTGAATTCGTGCTCGAGATGAGCGCGCCTCCGTCCTCGATTCCGGCGCGCGCGCCGGCGGTGGTGGGCCTCGCGCCTGTCCTGCAGTTCCCGGCGGACCGAATGCGCCAAGGCGGCGTGGGTTATCCGGTGGCGCAGCATCAGCACCCAGTGCACGAGAGCGGACTCGGGGGACATTCGCAACCGGCCGCGCCCAAGGATCCCGTGCAGCGGGCCCTCGCGGTCGTCGAGGAAAGGTTGATGCCCTGGTTCTACGGAATCAACCTCAAGACCGAGTGGCGCCTTATCAGCGCCGGAATCATCGGCGTGTTTCTCGTCGCCAATGTTTTTGTCGCGGTGATGCCGCTGCTCGACAGCAATCGAGCCTCGATCGTCGCTGAGAGCGGCAAGCGCGCGCGGTACATCGCCCGCCAGATGGTGGAAAGCAACGTCGCCGCCCTCGCCGCCAACGCGGAAGGCAAGACCGACCTCGGACTCGCGGAGACCGCCGACGCCGTGCGCGTGGCGATGCTGCTGGATCTCAAGAACCGGGTGATCGCGCCAGCCGTCAAGAACGGGCAGCATCTCGTGACGGGCGCCGAGGCGCGATTCGCGCGCAAGGCCGCGCAGAGTTTCCTCGACGGTCGCGAAAGCGGATACGTGGTCGAGGCGGCGGATGAAGGCGTCGTGGTGGCGATCGAACCGCTCAAGCTGGCGGGCCAGGCCGGCCGCAACGTGCCGGTCGCGATGGCGGTGGTTTCGATCGACATCGAGCAGGCGACCCTGCAGATGGGCGACATGGGCGTGATCTATTTCAAATCGCTGGTGCTCACGGGCATTCTGACGCTGGTGATGGGCGTGATCCTGTACCGGCTCACCCTCAAGCCTTTCGAGATCCTCAGCGAGGACCTCGACCGCGGGCTCAAGGGTGAGCTGGGCGCGGTGACCCACGAATTCCGCTTCGAGGAGCTGCACCGGCTGTGGGACCTCGTCAATTCGGCGATCCAGCGAATCCCGAAGAACGACTCCGGCGGCGGCGCGGGGAGCCTGGAGCAGGCGTTGAATCCGGACGATTACGTGCGCCCGATCGAGGCGCTCCTGCATGACGGACACGTGGGTTGGCTGGTGTTCGATCACGAGCGCAAGGTCCTCAAGTTGAATCCGCACTTCGAGGAGATCAGCGGGATCCGCGCCGACTCGGCCGTGGGCCAAGAGCTGACGGCGGTGGCGCGCGACCAATCGATGGGCGCGCTGCTGGAGGACCTGTTCGGGCGCGCGGCGGTGGCTGGCGAATCGGCCGCGCAGAACTACGACTTTTCGGGCGTGCCTCATCAGGTGCGCATGATCGGAATGGGGCGCACCGGCGAGCCGGCGCGCCTTTGGGCGATGATCGCGAGCAAGTCGGAATGAATGCAGGAAAGGAGATGACGTAAAAGCCATATGGGCGCCGCACTGAAGTTCAAGACAACCGCATTGGCCCGCCAAGCCGGCGAGCTCGCGCGCATCAAGGTGCTGCGCGGGCCCGACTTCGGGGCCACCTACGTTGTCGTGGGACCGCGCGCGAGCATCGGACGCGATGAGGGCTGTGACATCGTCATCTCGGATCTCAAGGCGTCCCGGCGCCACGCGGAAGTCGTCCTGACGTCCGCCGGCTGGGAAGTGCGCGACGCCGGCAGCGCCAACGGCATCCTGGTCAACGGCCAGCAGTCCCAGGGCGGGCGGCTCGGGCCGGGCGTCACGTTTTCGGTGGGCGAAACCGTGCTTGAGCTCGTCGCTTCGCAGGAAGGGACCCAGGCGTTACTGGCGCCCGTGCGCGACATCGCTCAGGTGCAGGCCGAACAGGCCGCGTTTCTCGCTCAGCGCGATAAGGTCCGCGCCATCGGCAGCAGCGGAGCGCAAGGGTTCAAGCTCCCGGGCTTCGGCGCGCCGTCAGCCGCCGGCGGTTCCGCCCCGGCAGGCGGCCGAGATCCAAAGAAGCTCATGCTCGTCGGCCTGGTGGGCCTCGCTGCGGCGATGTTCGTCCTCGACGGGGGAGAGGACGGCGGCGCCAAGTCCAAGAAAAAGCCCAAGACGGACGCTGAAAAAGCGCTCGATCTCGCGGCCTACTTGCCGGTCGATCCCAGCGCGCCCGTCGCCAAGGCGACGGACATGTTTTTCCGCAATGGCTTCCGCGAGTATACCCAGGGCAATTTCCTTCGCGCCAAACAGCAGTTCGAGATCGTCTTGCAGATGCAGCCACAGCATGCGATGGCGCTGCTTTACATGCAGAACTGCGAAAACCGGATCAAGGAGGAGGTGGCGTCGCACCTCGAGATCGGAAAGCGCAGCCTGGTCTCGGGCAAGCTCAAGGACGCCAAAGGCCATTACGAAGCGGTGCTCCGCCTGACGTATCGAAGCTCCGACGACACGGCGGCCGCCGAAGCCAAGGAGCAGCTCGCCAAGATCAATGTCGAGCTTTCGGCGATGAAGCTTTCGGACGGAGGAGGTGGCTGAGATGAGCGCGGCACCCCTCTTGAAGATCCTGCGTGACGGCGCGGAAGTGAGGTCGATCGCGATCGAGGGCGACGCCATGCTCGGCCGCGCGGAAGGCTGCGTGATCCGACTCGAAGGGCGGGCGATCTCGCGCAAACACGCGTTGTTCCGTCCCATGCCGGAAGGCGTCCAGGTCGAGCGCCAGAGCGAGTTCGCTCCGCTCAAGATCAACGGTGCCGAGTGCACGCACGCGATCGTCAAAGAGGGGGATATCATCGAGATCGGTCC
>CAYXVB010000159.1:4439-8312 GCA_964467785.1 uncultured Bacteriovoracaceae bacterium | reverse complement strand
CGATGGGAAGGCGGATCGTCGATTCGCGGCCCTCTGGTCCATCGGGCCAGCATTCGCAGTCAAAATCAAGATCCTGTGCAAAGAGGCGACCCGCGATTTCCGCAGGGGGCATCGGGCCAATGGCTTGCGCGCCGTTATGAACCCACCAAGCCTGCTCTGACATCGATTCCGACACTTCGGGGGCGGACCCGGAAAGAGTCGGCGAAAGTGTCGGCGCGAGGGCGGACGGCGCTTCCGTGGATCTGGATTCAGAGAGAGCGCTGGAAGAGGACTCGAGCGCGGACTCCGCCGGTACGGAAGCGAGAGCTTGAACGGGAGCTAGAGCCGGAGCCAGAGCCGGAGCTGGAGGCGCAGCCACAACCGGGATCGGAGCCGGATCCGGGCCTGAAGTCGCCGCCGAATCCGCTGCAGGTGCAGGTGCCGGTTCGACCATCCAGTTCGGTACGGCAGGCGCCATGGACGGGGGGGCCGACGCCACTTCATCCACTGCGCTGCCGGGCTCTGCGCTGCCGGGCTCTGTGCTCACGGGCTCGGCAAAAGCGGTCATCTGCGGCTCGAATTGGACGCCCGGGATGGGCATCTGGATATTCGGCGAGGAATCGGGCTCACGATCCGTCTCCACGACCGACGACGTGACGGCGACCGTCGGCACGATCTGCTCTTCCCGAGCATTGAGGATCTCATCCAATTTTGAGGATTTTTCGGGCGCTTTCTGAAGCTCTTCGATCTCCTCGTAAGATTCGGTCGCCTCGGCTGCCTCGACCAACTGCTCGCCGCGGAGGCGCACTCCCGCGGTGGCGATGGCCGCACCGATGCCAAACAGGCAGGCCAGCGCCATCCCAAACGCGCCTTTCCAGACCCGCGCGCTGGACCAAAGGTCCGAAGTCGCGACCGCGATCGCCGAACGCGGCGAGGCCGCGAGCACGACAATGAACTGATGAGACCGAATGCGACGGTAACCGCCCCACCAGGTCACGGACTCTCCCGAAACATCGAGATCGACCAGACCCGTGTCGTTGTCGGTCATTTTGTCGATCATCGCGCGAGCGGCACGCCCCAGCGCGGATTCGTCCTGCGCACCGCCTCCTAACAGCATCCGACCGTCCCCATTGAGAAGGACGGCGCGGAACGGAGACTCCGCCTTGAAGAACCTCTGAAAATAAGCGGCACGCACATGCGCCACGACGACTTCGCGCACGGGGACGGCGCGGCTTGCGGGTACGGCGACCAGGAACGCGGAACCCAGCTCGGTCGTCGGCTGCGGCGAAATCACCCACTGACCGTCGAACACGCGCTCGATCCGATCGGCTTCGACGGGCTCGGCGCCTTTGGAGCGGAGCGCGTTGTCCTGCAATGGCGTGATGTAATTGGAGTTTAGGCCCAGCACCGTACGAACCGGCTTGCCTCCTGCATCCTTGCGAGACCATAAGGCGATGTCGAAGATATCGCGATCAAACTCCGCGCCTTCGCCTTTGCGGAGTTTTTCGTCCATCACATAGACCATCTCGCGGGCCAGGGTTTCAATGCCGGTCTGGGTCACCGCGCCCAGCGCGTGCGCCTGTGTCCGAATCTCCGCGCGGGAGCCGGCGATGCGGTCCGCGCGGATCCAACCATGAACCTGCCAGGCACCGGCCGTCGCGCAGGCAAGGCTGAACCCGCCCAGCAGCAGCGCGCGCTTCCAGCCATTACCCGCAATCACATGAAGGTATCGTCTTTTCACCACTCTCACGTTTCGGATCGGAATGGTCAAAACTTGACACCAATTGCAATTCTCCTTTGAATGACCGGTAGATGCCCCTTCTTTAGCGAAAGCTAAACGGATTTTGGTCCGATTTTCCTGGTCTTGCAGGAAGTAGACTCTTCGGATGATAAATGGCATATTTTAGACCATGAGGTTCCTGCCCAATTCCCGCAGAGCCCTGCTCAAAATTCTCCTCCTGATCCCGCTCCTTGCAGTCATGCCGGCATCGCCGGCTCATGCCCGTTGCGACACGGTTTCCAACGTTTATGTTCGTTCGATGGATGCGCTGGCCACTCATGAGCAGATCCATGCGCTCAACGTGGAGATGCTCATGATCCGGAACGCGCTCGCCCATCCGGAACGCTACAGTTCGATCTATCCCCTGATCATGAGCTACGGACGGACCCATGACCGGCCCAAATGGCAGAATCCGGAGCTTTTGAGACGCCTGTGCGTGACCTACGGCGAGAATCTTGAAATTAGCCCCGAGCTTTCCGAGATCGAAAAGCAACGCCGAATTCTGCGCCGGAACTGGGCCGTGAAACCGATCAACGAAGAGGAAGACCTCCTTAAGCGGAACGTTTTAGCCGCACACGGACTGACCGATAGCAACGGCGAGCCGATCAGTCGCGAGGCGGCCGAAAAAATCAAGCTCCTCAAAGAGCTCGAAAAAGTCGCCGACAACGTCGAGCGCGTCACTAATGTGATCACTCCCGAAGAGCTCGGAAAGGCGCAAATGGATTCTGCCAAATCCTTTAGCCGCTACCTCGCTCCCGCCGGCGACGATCAGCTGAGGGCGATCCTCGAGCGCGAGGCCCGAGAGCTTCAGGCACACTACGTCCGGTTTCCCGACGTGTATCAATCTCACGTTCCGCTTCTCCGCTCCCATCAGAACGGCGACACGCTGACTTCGCAAACCCTGAAGGACGCGGTGGCACGCTCCGAGTATCGCTGGCGAAACTCCGCGGCGGATCTGCGCTTGGCCATGGCCCGAGCAAATAAGCGGGTCGGCAGGCTTAACAACTTCGGAAAAAAAGAGACGGGCAATTGCCCCGACTTTTTCCGCGCGATCCACCCCCGCGCCGGGGCCGGGGCCAACTACTACGGACTCTGATTGGAGCCGCGACCGCTATTCCGTTCGGCCTCTCAGTCGCCCCAGGCCTTTTGCCGCTTTGACCAGGACGAGAAGCGCGCCTGCCGTCCCCGTCATGCAGGCCCCCGTGGGGAGCGAATAAAGAAACGAAACCAGATAGCCGAGGAACGCGGCGAGCATCCCTAGGGCGAGCGAGGCAAAGTAGCTTCGTTTCAGGTCCGGAAAAAGCGCGAGCGCGGCCATTGGCGGCAGCACCGTGAAGCTGAACACCGGGAGCGCACCGATGGTGCGCGTGCCGATCGAGATCACGATGCCGAGCGAGACAAGAAGGAAAACCCGCAGCGCGCCCACCGGGTATTTCAGCGTGGAGGCCATGGCCGGATCGTAAGAGACCAGGATCAAATCCTTGCGCAGCCAGAAATGCGCCAGGAGAATCGGGACAAAAGTCGCGAGCAGGAGGATCAGGTGTTCGGGATCCACCACGACCGTATTGCCGAAGAGCACGTTGGAGACGTCGTGGGCGCCCTGGCTAACCCGGTCGCCCACCAGCAAGAGGCCCGCGGCGGAGATGAGGTAAACCGCCCCGATGAAAGCCTCGGCCGATTTGGAGCGGTCCGCGATACGGGCGGAAGCCTGCCCTGCCAGCGCGGCGGAGAACACGCCCGTGAACAGCGCGGCCAGCACCAGCGGCAGCACGTCCTCGGTATGCGCGGAGGAGTGTACCGCCTCGACCTGCGCGAGCCAGAATGCGAGCATCACTCCGAGGCTCGAAACCTCCGACATCGCGGCGGAGACAAAGACGATCCGGTGCAGGATGACGTAAATACCGAGAAAGCCGCAGACCGCGCCAGCGGCCATGCCCGCGATCACGGCGCCGCTCCAGAGCTCCCAGGAAACAAAGAAGAGCTGCAGTTTCTCCGTCATGGCAGTAGCGCTCCCCGGCCCTTGAGTCCGCGTCCGCTCAGAAGCTGGACGGGAGCGCCGACCTGAACTGACTGATGATCGCGATCGAGCAGGATCACCTGCTGCGAGACTTCGG
>CAYXVB010000159.1:0-4421 GCA_964467785.1 uncultured Bacteriovoracaceae bacterium | reverse complement strand
CCATCAGCACGGCAGCGCCCCGCCGCGAGGCGACCTGCAGGGTCAGGTTCATCGCTTCGTGCGCGCCTTTTTCATCCATCGAGGCCGTGGGCTCGTCGAGCACCAGGACCTGCGGTTCCGCGCAAAGGGCGCGCGCCAGGAGCGCGCGCTGCTGCTCACCGCCGGAAAGCGTGCGAAACAATCGATCCCCCATCCGCGCCACGCCAGTGGCGGTCATCGCTTCGTCGATCGCGCGACGATCCTCCTCGAGCAGACGGCGCCCGAAGCCTCGGATTCCATAACGACCGGCCTCGACCAGCTCCGCCACTCGGATCGGATAGATCGGATCCATCGTCTCGCGCTGCGGGACATAGCCCAGACGAACGCCGGGCGCGAAGCGGACCGAGCCCGACACCGCCGGCTGTAGGCCCAGGAGAGTCCGCAAGAGCGAGGACTTCCCCGAGCCGTTATGTCCGATGATCGAAGTCACCGAGCCCGGCGCGAGCGAGAAGCTGACCGGGGGGAGGATCCGCTTCGCGGCGTACCCAACCCCCAGATCCCTGACTTCCAGATAGTTTTCGGAAGCGGTCATCGACTCACACGCCTTTGAGCCGCGCGACGATCGCGTCGAAGACTCCGAAATAGGACTTTGCCTCGTCGGCTGCGCCCGGGGCCCCGAACGGTTCCGTCGGCAACGTGACGAGCTTGGCTTTCGTCTCCTGGGCGACGTGCTCGGCCGTGCTATTGGGATAATACGGCTCGATGAGCATGAGGCTCACTTTTTTGTCCCGCATGGTCCGGATCAGCTTGACCACATGCTCGGGCGACGGCGGGATGCCGGGCTTGGGCTCGACGGTGCCGGCCTCCTGAAGCCCGGTCCACTCCTCGAAGTAGACCCAGCTCTTGTGGTACGGCACAACCGCGCGCCCTTTGAGCGGCTTGAGCGCGGCTTCCCAGCTCTTGATCCGCTGTTCGAGGTCCTTCACGTATGCGTCGCCGCGTTTCTTGAATTCGGCGGCCTTGGTGACATCGAGCTTGGCCAAACGGGCCTCGATCGCGCGTGCCACTTTGACGCCGTTGTGCGGATCGAGCATGAAATGCGGATTCCCACCCGGGTGTACGTCGCCTTGGCTGCGGTCCACCGCGCTCTTGGGCACGTCCTTGAGCTCCACCGCCTGCGAAGCCTCGAGATTACCCTCACCGCCGGTCTGGATGCGACCGTTTCGCGAATTGACCTGAAGCGGCGGCAACCAGCCGTCCTCGAGCCCCAGGCCCACCCGGATCAGGAGATCGGCGCGGTTGAGTTGGAGCACCAGATCGGGCTTGGCGTCGACAAAGTGCGGATCCTGATTGCCTTTGGTGAGTGAGACGACTTCGACGTCCTCTCCGCCGACATTGCGGGCGATGTCCGCCAGACTCGGCAGCGTGGCCACCACCTTGAGCTTGGCCTCGGCATTGCCAACCACCGCGAGGAGAAGGACCATCAAAGACCAGAAAGTCTGATACCGGAGATTGCGTGAAATTCTTTTCATGGGCTTGGCTCCCTTCGTCCCGCTCAAAACTTGTGTGCGCCGTGGGCGCCCATCAGGAACTCGAACTCGAGATGCACGGCCTGTTGAGCATACGCCAGGTCCGCAGGCCTGTCGTAATCATACTGGAGACGGACCTTGCTGAACTCCGTCGGATAAAACGTGATGACCGGCGAGATGCGCCAACGCTGCGTCGTATCGGGATCCGTGCCGCCGATGGCGATCGAGGTCTGCACGGGCGCGGCCTTGGGTTCCAGCCAATCGTAACGCAGGCCGATCATCCAGCGCTGCATCGGCTCCCCTAGACGGAACATCGCATGGACATAGGCTCCGGAGTCCGCGAGATGTGAGACGGCGTCCGTGTCATACAGACGATGCAAGTACTCGGCCTGGAGGGCCACGAAGGACACGCTGTGGGGCTCCCGGTATTTGAGATAGAGATCTCCGCCCAGGATTTGAGTGCGTGCCGCGGTCGCGGTGCTGTTTGGCCCCGTGAGAAACGAGGCACCCGCGTTGAGGGAAAGCGTCTCCGATAGCGAAAAATAGTTGTTCGTGCGACCGAGAAACAAGTAGTCCCCCGGATTGCGCATCCCGCTCACCGCGCCGCCGTCCGCGCGGAAACTGGGGACCGTCTTGCCCGTGGAGTTCTGCGCCGACGCGATCAGCTCCGAGTACCAGGGCAGCGGTGTGAGCCAGGACGCCTGGAGTCCAATGTTGCGCAAGCCGTCGCCGCCAAAGAATCGGCCGAGCACCAACGGCTTGTTGGCCCAGTCCCATTGATGAGGGTGCGTCACATTGTGGCGTCCGAACGCGGTAAAGAACTGGCCGGCCTTGAGCTGTAAATTGGCCGGAAGATCCAGGGTGGTTCCGTAGGCCTCCTCGACCTCGATCCCCTCGGAGGTCAGCACCAGATTGACGTCGCCGCGGAAGTAAGGATCGATGTTGGATCCCAGGGTCAGCTCCACCTGCTGATGGTTGAAGCCGTTGAATTTGGGGTCATGCCCCCCTTCGAAGACAATCGGATTGTCACGGTTGAACTGGCTCAATGAAAAGAGCCCGTCGAGGCTCAGGTCAGGGTTCATGAGATTGCTACCCGAGGCAGGTGCGGCCAGAGCGACGGACGAAAAAAATAAGGCGGCGGAGGAAAGGCTCGAAAAGGCCGAGCCGACCGCGAAGGTCGTGAGTTTGTTCATGGGAGTTCTCTCCTTCGAGAACTGATGAGGTTCTGAAACTAGGAATCAGTCAGAAATCAGGCGAAAAGGAGAAAAACCGGCGGTGCGCGGGGCACCTGCGAACGTTCAGCGGCGGCGATCGCGAGGGCAATGACCCACGGGACAACCTGACCGATTCTATCGTCCAGCCGGTTGACGCCGACCGGAGGATGAGGAAGCTGCGCCGGCGCATGCGAAGCCACGCAAAGCGGACAGTCCGGAGAAGTGACGACCGGCACGGCTTGGCGCGACTGGGCAAAATCCTGAGCGGCATGGAGCGTCCCATGGACCGCGCCGGAGTAAGCCTGGACTCCGACTGAAGCGGCCATGAGGACGAACAGAGCCCCCGGGATCACCCGCGCGCTCCATCTTTTGAGTAAGCGGCCCAAACGCATTCCGGAATTTATGCCACAGTTCATGGAATCGAGCAATGGACCGAACAACTGGTGGGTCAATCTGTACATTCCGCTTTTGCGTGCTACCTTAGTTATTAATGGCGACCCCTTCCGCACTCACTAGCGCTTTTATCCAGTCCGTCCTCTATCCCGCTGCGGCCGGGAGCGCCCGGCCCCCGCTGACGTTCACGGTGCTGTCAACTGACTCCCGAAAGATTTCCAAAGGCTGTCTCTTCGTGGCCCTGGCGGGCGAGAAGTTCGATGGACATGACTTCATCTCCCAAGCCCTGGAACAAGGCGCGGCCGGGATCCTCTGCACCAAAGGCCGGATTCCGCCCGGTGCCCGCGAGGCCCATCCCGACGCGATGCTCTTTGAAGTCGAGAGCACCCTGATCGCCTACCGCGCGCTGGCGTCGGCTTGGCGTCGTCAGTTCAAGGTGCCCGTGGTCTGTGTGGCGGGAAGCGTCGGCAAGACCACCACCAAGGAGCTGCTCTCAGCGGTGTTGCGCGGCCGCTGGCCGAACCTTCTCAAAACGGAAGGCTCGCAAAACGGCTTCGTCGGCATCCCGATGACCCTGCTCGAGCTCAGACCCGAGCACGGCGCCGCGGTGATCGAAGTGGGCATCGACGAAGTGGGCGCCATGCAGGAACACCTGGAGCTGGTTCGGCCGACCACCTCGGTATTGACCGCCATCGGTCCCGAGCACCTTGAAAATCTGCGGGACATTCCGACGGTCGCGCAGGAGGAAGGCTTTGCCCTCTCGCGCGTGCACGCCGCCGGCGGCGCCGTGGCGATCAACCTCGACGACAACTGGATCGTTCCTCATTACGACAGCCTCACCGGAAGCAACCGCATCGGCTACACTTTGGGCGGCTACGTGCCCGGTCCCGATGTCCTGCAGGGCCGAATCGACAACGGAATACTTCTGGTCGAGGGACCTCGCATGGCCAAAGGCGGCGACCGTTTCAAGCTTCCGCTCCCGGGCGAGCACAACGCGCGTAATCTGCTCTCGGCGATCGCCGTAGCCTGTCTCCTGGGGCTCTCACCCGAGGAGATGCGCACGGGACTCCAAACGTTCAAGGGCGCGGCCGGGCGATCGGAGCTCAAGGAGCTTCCCCGCAAAACTCCTGTCGTTTGCGATTATTACAAAGCCCAGCCGGCAACCATGGAAGCCCGGCTCCGCCTCCACGAACGGCACGTGCTTGCCTTCCGGCGGCACCGGCCGGTGGTCGCTCACGATCACGTCGAGCACGCCGTCCGCCAGCGCCGCCACCAGCGCCGCCCGGTCCGCCTCGGGCCTGAGCGG
>CAYXVB010000158.1:4394-8378 GCA_964467785.1 uncultured Bacteriovoracaceae bacterium | reverse complement strand
GCGCGTTCGCACACTGGAGGAGATTACTGCCGATCTCAATAGCCTGTATCTCAACGTTCAGGTCGTACAATGGAATCCTGCGAACCGCCTGAGCGCAGTGGGTTGCCGTATCGAGCAGGTGCGGCCCGACCTGCTCACCGGAGAAATCACGATCGCCGCCGAATCCTGTCCGAACCTTTATGTCCTGCGCATCGATGGCGACAAATCGTTGGCCTCTGATCTTCGGGGGGGCAGGGCCGCGCAAGTCAGCGCCTTGCGGGGCGAGGTCTATCCGACCAGCAATGCGGCGGTCTATACTTTCACCGCGGCCCGCGCTGCGGCTCGGAAGGAGTAAATGATGTCCGGACGCTACCTGGCTTCGGCTATCCTGCTCTCCTTCTTGTCTTTGGCTCCGGCACGAATCGCTCTCGCTGATTCGCCCCCTGCGGCTCGAGGTCCGCTTCAGACGATCGAGCTCGGGCATTTGGTGGAGCAAGTCGGCTCCGCCAACTTCAAGGTGCTCGAAAACGCACTCAGAGTCTATCAGGCGCGGGAGGCCATCACGGTCGCTCGAGGCAATTTGCTGCCCCGCCTTAATCTTTGGGGGCTTCTTGGCAGTGGCGGTGGCGGTCGCGGCGGGATGTCCATCGGAATCCTGGGCGTCATTGAAGACGTCGCTCCGTTCCTGGTTCCGGCCAACTGGTTCCGGGTCAAAGAGTCGAGAGTCCTCTACCTGGCGGAAAAAGAAGGGTATCGCGCGCTTTGGGGTAACGAGCTCATGACCGCCAAAGGGCTGTTTTTCCGCGTTCTGCAGGACCAGACGATCCTTTCGGAGATCGACCGGAGTCGTCGCGAGCTGGAAGAAATCCTCGTGATCGTCCAAAGCCGTGAATTGCTCGGCGGAGCCCCTCAGGGCACATCGCGTAATGTCGAGATCCGCATTCTCAGCCTGCTCGAGGACCTGCATTCGATGGAGGCACTCATCGCCGAGGAGCTGGGGATGCTGACATTGGCGATGGGCATTCCCGCCGAGACGGGAGTCCAACTCGCATCGATCCCGATCCCAGATATCGGTAAGCTCGAAAAGCTGACGCTCGAAGACTTTGAATTCCGCGCTCTGGATGCCGCGCCGGAAGTCCGGCAGTTCGGGTACCTCATCGATGCCGCCGACTATGTCCGTGGCGAAGTTCTCTGGTCGTTTCTGGGGGTGTCCACCCTGGCTCGCGGGGCGGCGGGAGGGGTCTTTGATTCGCTTCCGATCCAGCCGGGGCTGGGCTTCGGCACCGGTGCCTCCATGCGCATTGTCCAGGCGCAAAAGGAGATTCTACGTACCCAGCAGCGCGGCGTTGAAGAGTTGATCCGACGCCAGCTGCGTTCGCTGATCACGTCCTACAATCTCGACATCGAACACTACTCGAATCTCAAGCGCCGGTACGATCTGAGCCGTGCGGCCCTCGGACAGCTCTATGAGCGGCTCCGCCTTGGCCAAGAGGTGGATGGATTGGAGCTGATCGACGCCTCGAGAAATCAAATGCAGGCCGCGATCGGCCTGTACTCCGTCCACTACCATTTCCTAGCCACGGAAGACGGGCTTTCTCGCCTGATCTTCCATGGCGACTATTCGCGCTCACCCGCGATCCTCGAAACCATCCGCGAAAGGAAATCATCATGAACCGAGGCATATCCGCCACGTTCACTATTTTCGCCGCCGTCGCCCTTACCGCCTGCGATCCGGAGCTGGGAAAGGTGCCGACACTTGAGGAGCTCGCTCGACTCAAACAAGAGGTGCTGGTTCAGACGGGACGAGTGCCATACCGATCCGAACAGCATTCCGTCTTCAAGGCCTATTTCGGTGGACTGGCCAAACTCGCCGCCCAGGCGACTTCGGCCCAGGCCGGTGCGTTCAATCCTTCGCTTTGCTCCAGCGCCCTGGTTTCCGCCGCCCAATGGAGCGAATTGAGGGGACGCTGCACGCACAACCGCTTTTTCGTCTGCGCGGAGGAAGTTCGGGCTTATCCCGAGATGATCGCCTCGCTGCGCGGGAAATTAAGCGGTGAGGCGGCCCGTCGATTCGAAGCCGATCCGGTGTGTGCGGCTTTGCCGGGAGTCGCGCTCTAGAGCGATCGCGTAATCGTCCGTTAAGTCAATATCTGACTCCGCCTTGATGAAATTGTGCGTAGCAGTTTTGCAGTCGTCAAAATCCTAAACGGATGAGGATGTCAAAGAAACGGACACGTGTATAAGTTATTGGCTGGAAATAGTTTCGTATTTTTCGCCCGTAGCTTTTTCGTACTTTCGGCCGCTCCGGATCTTGCATCTTCTCAGCATGATTGCTTTACGGGTGAAGATCGCGATCCAGGGGGGGGTTATGGCTACGACCATTCTTTTGAATTCTCGGAGCCGAGAACTAGCTAAGTACGCTGCGCTTATCGCGTTCATCGTGACCTTCGCCGGTTGCGGACCGCGTTCAACGGGTAAGAACGAAGGCTTGCTCGGGTATGCGGTGAAAGTCGAAGGAATTGATCGCGCATTTACCATTTATCCTTCAGCGCCGACTCTGGCACAGACTCCGACCCCGACTCCGACTTCGACCCCGACTCCGACTCCTAGAATTCTCTACCGTTTCAATAACGGCAAAGATCTATTTATTACGGCTTCGCAGTCTGAGGGATCGGGCGCGGGGTATCGATTAGAAGGAATTGCATTTGCAGTCTATCCGACGCAAATACCGGGCACTCATGCGCTGTATCGATGCAATAGCGGAGACGGTGATCATTTTGTTTCAGCTTCCACGAACTGTGAAGGCACTCGCTTGGAAGGTCTCCACGGTTACGTCTACTCAAATCCACAGCCCAAGTCTCAGGCTATCTATCGTTTTAGACATTCAACCGGTGGCGATCATCTTGAGACCACTCGCTTGCAAGAGGGCTATGACAGCGGTCTCGTTTACGAAGGTATTTTGGGATATGGAGTCCCTTATTGAAAACTGCAAGAGATCCAGATTGTGGTGGACTTCCAAAAATGGGACTTCTGGAATCTCTTCACCGATTGTTTTCAGGTGTGACGAGCAGGTCTTCCAGAAAGAACGCCGCGAGTTCCGCCCGACCGTTTAGGCCTGACTTTTGGTACACGGCAAGGCTCTGCTGGCGCACTGTTTTGTCGCTTGTCCGGCGGAGCGCCGCGATTTCTTTCAGACTCAACCCTTTGAGGAGTAGGAGCGCGACCTCCTTTTCCGCGGGACTCAGCAACCAGCGAGTTAGCTGTTCATCGATCGCGTGAGCGAGTCCTTTGACGTGCCTTTGTGATTCTTCACGCCACTTCAGCTCGCTTTCCCTGATCTTCATGACGTGCTCCCGAAGCTCCGCGTTCTGTCGCGCCAGCTTCCGGACGTTTCGCAGGCTGGCCGCTCCTCCCGCCAGTGCGACGAGGGCGATCAAACCTTGGATTACGATATGGGAGGAGGAGAGGCCGAGCAGGAGGTCTTGTGCGATGTCAGCGACGCTGACCAGGGCGATGATGGCGAGAATGATCAGAGTCAATGAATCAGGCATGGTGGCGACCTACGGTTTGCGAGTCTAACAGAGCCGGTCTTCACTGGCTTGAGGAAAGTCGGGGGCTTTAGCCGTTTCTTCCGGAGGCCTTCACGGGCTTGCATGCGTGTTCGGAGCGATTGCACCCTGTCCAAGAGTCATCCCTGCACTCTGAGCGCAGGATAGTACGCCAGACTCCCGCCTTGCCACAGATCTCGGCGCGGGTAATCGCTCCTGACGCCGGCTTTCCCTCTAAAAAAGCGTGGATTCGCGAGGCTACTTCTGTCCAGACCTCCCGGCCCAATGCGGATTCATTGATGATGAAATGATGATTCGCGCCTTTCACTTCGGTCGCGACATTGGAGACCTCCAGCACAGACCACGCTTTTAGATGGTGTGCTTCGATCTTTCGACGAATTCCCTTAAGGTGGATCAACTCATCTTCGGGATCCATTACCACCAGTGTCGGCACTTC
>CAYXVB010000158.1:0-4384 GCA_964467785.1 uncultured Bacteriovoracaceae bacterium | reverse complement strand
GCGACACGTGCGCCCTTGCCAGAATCCAGCGCGTTTTCCACGGCTTCGAGTGATTCATCCGAAGCCAGGTAGGCCCCCATGGGTGTTCCCTCGAGAATGGCGCGATAGTCTTTCAACGAACGGCTCGGCACTACAAAAGACCTTCCCAAAAACCTCAAGGCGGTCAGAGCGTGAAACGCGGGGTGGATCGAAAGTCCTGGCGCAAACAGGATCATGCGTGCCGGAGCGACGATTTCGGCCCCGCCGCGGGTCAAGTAGTCCACGGCGAGCAGGCCACCGAGTGAATAACCGGCCATAACGACAGGAACTTGCCGTGCCGCCGCTTCGGTCCGAACGATGCCTGCTGCCCGCTCAATATCCGCGAGCCAGCGGTCGCGCGTGACCTCAATCATCTCACGCGTGTCTTCCGGTCTTCCGAGGTGGCCCGTCAGGGCCGTTCGCCACGTGAGATATCCGGCGATGGCCAATACCTTGCCAATCGAGTCCATTTTGTCTGGGCGAAGATTTAACCCGTGCACCATGAGTGCGACGCCCCGGACAGGAATGCCTTCCGGTGGATGGATCCAGCCTTCTAGATTGTTAGTGGTTTCGTTGAGCGGTCGTCCTGAAATATCGACGCCTCTGGATTGACTGTTCATTGAACCTGGCGCCCGGTGCGCACCTTCGCCATTCGGTACAGGCATAATGACTGTCTTCTTCACGCAGAAAGTTTTTGCGTCGTCACAGAGGTATAAATCGGCTCGCACCTGGGCCCGGCCTTTTGATTTTGTCTCGGCAGTCAGCGCCACGGACGCTTTTCGCGCAGCGATCTTCAGTGGAAGGGGGGTCCTTTTTTCGGGCGCGGCTTCTAGGATCAACCAGGCGCGATTGGGTGCATCCGTGTTGAAGTGGTGTTTTTCCGGTGCCTGGTACTCCACGGCAGCACTAGTCGCTTTCGCGATCGGCGAGGGAGGCTCAGCCGCGATTCCACCGCTGAGTGGGTTACCCAAGATTGCGCAGCCGGCGAGCAAAAAGGCACATTTTAGTTTCTTGGATATAGGCATGCGTCAATCTCCTGACGGTTTTCGGCCATTCTCTGGTGCAATCTACAATCATTCCTGACCTTTTGAGCCGTTAATGTCTTTATAGCCGGGGTTTTCGGCCTGTCTTCTTTAATATTCATGGAGATCCGGCCGAAAAGTCATCTGATATGGTTGCCGACTGGATGCGTCGCATAGATACATGGTTTGGAGGGCTGCTCGTAGCTCTCATTAGCCGCATTGTGCGCGCCCCTCGGAGTTTCGCCGGCGATCAGCCAATTTCCGGTGCCCCGCCGCGCAAGGCACCTCGCACTGTCATTGTCGCTCAGTTCTTCGGACTCGGCAGCGTTGTCCTTTCGCTTCCCATGCTCAAGGCGCTTCGCGATTCTGGGGCCAAGGTCGCTTTCCTCTCTTTCCGAGGACAAGCCGAGATCGTGCGGCTTTCTGGGCTGGCAGACGAGGTCTGGGTCATCAGTCCAACTCTTCGTGGTTTTCTCCCCACGTTCGTGCGGTGCTTGCGTCAAGCGCGCAAATTTCGCGCTGAGTCTTTCATCGATCTCGAACGTACCTTCAATCTCTCGGCGCTCTTCGGATATTTTGCCGGCGCTGCCCAGAGGCACGGCTTCATCGCCTATCATCTTTCACGCGACCGGTTGTTTAGCAGTCTGGTGTCGCTCGAACGGGAGCGGCATCTGACTGAGTCCTACTTTGAGCTATTGCGAGTAGCCGGGTTTCGAGGGGGGGCCGCTTCAGCGGCGCCTAGTGAGATTCCCCGAATTCCCGCCCTTAATGGTGTGGGCAATGTCCTTCCGCGGTTTTCCGGACGCAAACGTGTCGTAATCAACATCTACTCCAGCGATTCTGGCTGGCAGCGAGGCTGGGAGCTTTCCAGCTGGGTATCGCTCTGCGATCGCCTATTGGAGGATCGTTCCGTCGATTTGGTTTTTCCAGGTGGACGCGACGAGCAGGAGCGGATCCAGGAAGTAGTCAGCCGACTTCGCGACCAGACCCGGGTCTTCAACGTGGCGGGGACGGTTTCTCTGCTCGAACTGCTCCGCATCGTCAGCGACGCGGAGCTCGTAGTCAGCGTCTGCAGCGGCATTTTGCACCTGGCCGCTTGGTGCGGAACACCGGCCGTCGGACTTTACGGTCCAGAATCCCCGAAATCTTCAGCCCCGCTCTCATCGACGATCTCAGTCCTTTGGGCGGCGTTGCCGTGCAGTCCATGTTTCAGCTCAACCGGTGGGCGACCTGTGGGTTGTAATGACAATCGATGCATGAAAGTGATCGATCCCGAGTTGGTCTATGGCCTCAGTCGCCGCGCGCTCGATATTCCGCGCTCCGCGCCACCACGTGCCGCTTGACGCGACGACAGATCATTTGCGGGGAATGTGTATCCCGTATTCCTTGAGCTTTGAGTGAAGATGAGAGCGGTCCATCCCCAGCTTCAAGGCCAGTTTGCTCACGTTTCCACTAGTCGCGCGGTAAGCGTCGCTTAAGATCGATCTTTCGAAGGACGAGACCCGCTCATAAAAGCTGCCGCCATCAGCTGACCCATCTACGGATTGTATGGCATTCGGAGTGGTCCCTTGATTCAATGCATGCCGACTTTCTCGCAGCCTCGGAGGTAAATCCGCCACGTCAACCTCGTCCCCATCAGTCATCGCGACCACGTAGGAAATCAAGTTCCCCAGTTCCCGGACATTGCCGGGCCAGGGATAACGCTGCAGCAGCGCGACCGCTTCTTCCGTGAAACACAGGTTCGCGCCGCGCCTATCGATCTTACGCACGAAGTGCTCGATCAGCAGCGGTATGTCCTCGATTCGCTCGCGCAAGGGCGGAAGCTCAAGAGGCAATACATTCAGCCGTTGGAAGAGGTCGTCTTTGAACTGTCCCTTTGCAGCCATCTCAGAAAGGTCGCGATTCGTCGCGCAGACAACTCGGAATTCCACTTGTATAGGTTTACTTGATCCCAAGCGCATGACTTCGTGCTCTTGAATCACGCGTAGCAATTTGGCCTGGATCTCCAATGGCATATTGGCGATTTCGTCAAAGTAGACGATTCCTCCTGCCGCTTCTTCAAAGATTCCGCGCGTAGACCGGTCCGCGCCCGTAAAGGCGCCCTTTTCATGGCCAAAGAGCACGCTTTCCGCAGTCGAACTCTGGATCGTCGACGAGTCGATCGCGACGAAGGGGGCAAGGGCGCCGTCTGGCAGAGTCCCGCGCAGCTGTCTTGCTACGACTTCCTTGCCAGTACCTGTTTCTCCGAAGATCACTACATTCGCCGCGCTTCGGCGGATGCGCTCAATAGACTTCCGTAGGGCCTCGATCTTCTGGCTTCGACCGATCATGACGTGCTGTGACTGCGCTGATCTGGCTTCGAATTCCGCCATGTCTGAACGGCGCACGAGCCGCTTGCGCTCCGTTGCGCCGTCGAGCGCGATCTCGAGCTCATCTGGATCAAAATCCTTCGCCATGTAGTCCGACGCGCCGAGTTTCATCGCTTCGCGCACGGTCTTATAGTCCGTTAGACCACTGCTCATGATGATCGTGAGCTCAGGGTCGAGATCTAAAATCTTCGGAATCGCACGTAGTCCTTCGTCCGGGGTGCGCATCTGAACATCCAGGAGAATCACGTCAATCTGGTTTTGGCGGAGAATGGCTATGGCCTCGTCCGAATTATATGCGGACCGGCATTCATACTTTCCCTTTAAGGAGTGTTTCACTGCCATGTGAAAGAGGCTGTCGTCGTCGCAAATCAATAATTTTGGGCCCGATATCCTTGTGGTCATAGACATAGATCGAGTGTAGCCGATGAGCGACAGTCGGTATAGCCGGCTGCCCACAGTTCAGTAAATATTCCTCGCGTTCTCATGCGCGACTCTATTGCTTCCTAATTTATAAAAGGCGTCGAATTTACAGATCTTATCGGATTACGCGAATTGGTCGCCGCCGCGATTCTGGCACTGGTCCATGGATTGCTCATAGACCCGACTCATATACATGGAAATTAAATATGGAGCAGTACAGACCATGAATTCAAGAATCTCAGGATTTAAAGCTACGCCCGCCCTGATGCGGGATTTTCGTTTAGCCGCTCGAAGCGAGATGACCGTATTGATACTCGGTCCGACCGGGTCGGGAAAGAGTACTGCAGCCCGGGCAATTCATGCAGCCGGTGATCGAATGTCTAAGCCATTCATAAGCGTCAATTTGGCGACACTTCATGAAGGTACGTTCGAGTCTGAACTATTCGGCCACGAGCGTGGAGCATTCACGGGTGCCGAATCGCGTCGGGTGGGGAGATTTGAGCTTGCACAGAACGGAACTCTCTTCCTCGACGAGATCGGCGAGCTTCCCTTAAG
>CAYXVB010000157.1:0-8455 GCA_964467785.1 uncultured Bacteriovoracaceae bacterium | reverse complement strand
TTCGACGTCGACTTCTGTCAGGACCGACGTGGCGAGGTCATCGACTATGTCGCGCGCAAGTACGGCAAAGACAACGTCTGTCAGATCATCACGTTCGGAAAGCTCCAGGCCCGCGCCGTCATCAAGGACGTTTGCCGCGTGCTCGGTCTCTCGTTCGCGGAAAGCGACTCCATCACCAAGCTCCTGCCCGACGAGCTCGACATCACCATCGACAAGGCGATCGAAGCCGAGCCCCGCCTGCGCGAGCGCATGGAGAACGAGCCCAAGATCAACAAGATCATGCAGTACGCGCGGTCGCTCGAAGGGCTGTACCGCAACGCCGGTATCCATGCCGCGGGCGTCATCATCACCGAGAAGCCGGTCGTCAACTATTGCCCGCTGTTCACGGGCCGTGACGGCGACGTCGTCACTCAGTTCGACAAGGACTTCGCGGAGAAGGTCGGCCTCGTCAAGTTCGACTTCCTGGGCCTGAAGACCCTCACCGTGATCGACAACGCGGTCAAGCTCGTGCGGCTGGCCGCCGATCCTGGCACCGCGGACGCCGAGTTCGAGCTCGCGCGCATGAACTACCACGACTCCAAGGTCTTTGAGCTCGTGGGTTCCGGCGACACCGACGGCGTCTTCCAGGTCGAGAGCTCGGGCATGAAGGACCTCTGCACGCGCCTGCAGCCCAATTCAGTCGAGGATCTCACCGCCATCAACGCGCTCTATCGCCCCGGTCCGCTCGGTTCCGGCATGGTCGACGACTTCATTGAGCGCAAGCATGGACGCAAGCCCATCGTCTATGACGTGGACGCGCTCGCGCCGATCCTCAAGGATACTTACGGCGTCATCCTCTACCAAGAGCAGGTCATGCAGATCGCCCGCGAGCTCGCGGGCTATTCGCTCGGGCAAGCGGACCTCTTGCGTCGTGCCATGGGCAAGAAGAAGCCCGAGGAAATGGCGGCCCATCGCGCCCTGTTCGTCGACGGCGCGACAAAAAAGGGCCTGCCAACCCAGAAGTCCGAAGGCATCTTCGATCTCATGGCCAAGTTCGCCGAATACGGCTTTAATAAGTCGCACTCGGCGGCCTACGCGGTCCTGACGTATCAGACGGCTTATCTCAAGGCCTATTATCCGGCGGAGTTCATGGCGGCGTTGATGACGACCGAAATGGACAACACCGACAAGCTCACCAAGTACATCTCCGACGCGCGCGCGCACGGGATCGAGGTTCTGCCTCCGGACGTCAACCGCTCGCAACGCAAGTTCTCGGTCGAGAAAATCAGGAAAACTGATGGAAAAGGGGGGGCGCCAGGTTCGGGCGAAGCCCGCGCCATCCGCTTTGGTCTCGAGGCGATCAAGGGCGTCGGCGGCGCGGCCGTCGAGGCGATCCTGGAGTCCCGCGCGCAAGCCCGTTTTGAGAATGCACTCGATTTCTGTCGGCGGGTCTCCACGCGCAAGGTCAACAAGAAGGTCCTCGAGTCGCTCACGCTCGCGGGCGCCTTTGACGGGATCGCGGAGGTCAACCGCGCCTCGCTCTTTGCCTCGCTCGAGGCATTGCTCGAGCACGCGGGTGACGAGCAGGAAGAGCGGGAGCTCGGGCAGAGCTCGCTCTTCGACAGTTTCACCGCCGACCAGATCAAGATGGTCACGCCCGCCGCCGCGGTCTTCAAGAACGAGGAAGACTGGCCGCTCTCCCGCAAGTTGGTGGAGGAAAAAAAGGTCGTCGGCTTTTACGTTTCGGGCCATCCGATGGACCCCTGGCAGAAGATCTGCGAAGAGTGGCTCGGCTGGTCCACCGAGCGCATCAAGACCTACGCCGAAGAGAAATCCAATCAACGCCCCTCCAAGCCCGCGCCGGCGCCCCAGGGACCGCCACCCGAGTTCGGCGGCGGCGGGGGAATGCGCTACCAACGCCCGCAACGTCCCGAGATCCGTTTGGGCGGCCTGGTCACGGAAATCCGCGAGGTGATGACCAAAAAGGGCTCGCGGATGGGCTTTGGGGCGCTCGAGGATCTCAAAGGCAAAGTCGAGATCGTATTCTTTCCTGAGGCTTACGCGGGCGTGCAGGAGATCTTGAAGCGAGCATCCTCCGAAGCGGAAGCGGTCCTCGTGGTCGGCGAGTTGGAGAGTGGTGATGAGGCGCCCAAGATCCTTGTCAAGACGATGGAGTGGCTGAACGAGGCCCATAAGGGCCGCGTGCAGAACGTGTCTTTGCGCTTGGTGCCCGACGAAGTCAAACCCGAGCAGCTACGCGATCTCAAAAAGCACCTCTTACAGTTTCGCGGCAAGTGTCCGGTGCGGATCGACTTCATCGACCCAAGGTTTCGCACCCGGTTGGACCTGCCCCGCACGGTTGGGGTCTCGGGCACGCCGCAGATGGTGCAGGCGATCAACCGAATCTTTGGGCGGGACGTAGTCGTTTTGACGTAGTGCGTTTACGTCAGGCCTGAGAAATTTCGAAGAAATAGGATATCCGAACGTCAAAGACCTGACGCCACTCCTTGCGGGGTGGCTCCGCCCGAGTGTCTGACGCCTTTACGCACGGACCAGGCGTGGTAGAATCAAACTCGTGCAGACCTTGGGAAATTTTCATCGGCGGCGGCGGCAACAGGATTCTCTTTTAAAAAGGGTTAAGTGGGGTGCAGGAGCTTTGGCACTCTACGTTGTCCTCTCGGTAATGGCGGCCCAGGCTCCCTTCGAGTCGATGGCTCAGGCCGCGCCTGCCAAAGCAGCAGTGAAATCCGTCAAATCCGTCAAAGCAAATGAGGCGGCGCCTGCCGGACCTTCCGACGCAGTCGCGCGCCAAATCCAAAAGGCGCTCGCCGGGAGTCAAGCCCAACTCGGAAATCTCGAGCCTTGGCAGGAGAAGATTTTCTTAGACGAGATCATCCCTCAGAGTCAGCGCTTCATTCGCGACTATCGGCGCTCTCGAACCGGTATTGACGTCGATGTCGATCTCGATACGATGCGCAACTATCTGCGCTTTTACGCTCCCCAGGCGTTGAAAAAGAGCGCTCCTATCATCATCGTCGGACTGGCGCCCGGCGAGGACTGCGAGCCATGCAACACCCGGCTCCCGGTCATCCGAGCGCTCGTCAAGGACCGGCTTGAGCGGCGCGGTTTTTCGGTCGTGTTCGCCAAGTCGGCGGACCCCCAGCTCCTCAGCCGCCTCTCTGACGAAAAGAAGGCGGACGGAATCTTTACCGCCGCTTGGGCGCGGGCCATCGCCGATGAGATCGATGCTGCGCATGCTGATGAGGTTCGCTACGCGATCAAGTGCCAGCTCACGCTCAAGGACTTCCCCAAGCAGGAGGGGAGTCTCGAGATTTTCGAGACCGGCAGCTTCGAAAAATCCGTCGGGCAACTCATGACGGATTTCATGACTGAAATCGGCGGCCAGGTCTCGAAGGTGTCCAGCCGATCCGGGGAGGAGTCGCAGGCTTCGGCCATCAGCGTGGAGGTCCGCGGGATCCGCGGCTACGCCGCTTATGCGCGCCTCAAGGAAAAGCTCGGCGCTCTTTCGGAAACATCGGGCATCGTGTTCGACGAGCGCAAGGTCTCGGCCGGAAAAGTGGTTTTCATGGCCCGGCTGTCCGGTGGCGAGGGTGACAATGATCTGGAGATCGTGCGAAAAGCTCTCGGTGGGCTGGTGATCGATCCCTCTTCTTCGGCGGCCGGTGAGAGCGCCTCGTCCAATGTCACACCGTCCCGCACGGGGGAGCGATTCAGGCTCCATGTGCTCAACTCGGGAGGTCGGTCCCTGGAGTGCGAACTGCGTTAGGTAAACCCATTCAGCAGCCCTATTGAGCAGCCCAAGGAAGGGAAGCGGATCATGGCGAAACTTTCAAAACAGGTGAGAGGCATCGGAGCCCGCGCGCTCCTGGTCGCAGGAGTGATCCACGGGGCGATCCATCTTTCCGGCTGCGCGCGATCGGCGGGGTATCGCAACGAACAGGATTACTATCAGCCCGAAGCGCCCTCGAGTTATTACAGCCGCAAAAAGACTCCCACCGATCGCGTCGAGTCCATGGGTCAGCCGCGCAAGCGCGTGGTGGTGCTGAACTTCTGGAACGACTCGCCGGTCAAATCCGCGGATCTCGGCTTATTCGCCGCCGATGAGCTCCGGCGCGGCCTGTATCTTTCCCAGCGGGTCATCCTTCCGACCGACGTCAAGACGGAGCTCGGCACCGAGGATTTTGTCCACGGCGACAAGGTCAAGGTGGCGCAGCTCATTCGCGAGGGGCGCCGCCTGGGCGTCGCCGTGCTCGGGATCGGCCGCATCACCAAGATCACCTTTCGCCAGCGGGGGGATGATATCGGCCTGCTGCGCGAAAAACAGTCCTTCGCCGCGGTGGATGTCGAGATGAAGCTTTTTGACGTGGCCGCCGGCCGCGAGATCATGGCCATCGCCAAGGGGGGTGAGTCCTCGAGCAAGGCCATGGTCGCGCTGGAGAGCCAGAATTTCGAGTCGCCCCAGTATCGCAACGAACTGACCAAATTCGCGCTTCGGCAGGCCGCGGCCCAGCTCGTGCCCGAGGTGATCAAGGCGGTCGAAAAAACCTCCTGGGAAGGCCGCGTCGCAAAAGTCACGGGCGGCAAGATCTACATCAATGCCGGCAAGGCCTCGGGCTTGATCTCCGGGGACATCCTCCGGGTGCTCGCACCGGGCGAGGACATCTATGATCCGGCGACCGGAGCCTATTTGGGCCGCGCCCAGGGGCAACTCAAGGGCACGCTCGAAGTCGTGGATTTCCTCGGAACCGACGGGGCCGTGGCCGAGCTTCACACGGGTGGAAACATCGCCGAGGGCGACCTTGTCCAGCTCTATTGATTTCGGCTCGCGCCGGGCGGCATCGTGGCGTCCAAGCTTTTACCGTTTCGCGCTAGCGGCGGCCCTTTCGATTTCGAGCCCATTTCCGCGCTTCCAGGCTTGGGCGGCGGAAATTCCCTCCGCGCTCGAGGAGAGTTGCGACAAACGGTTCCAGCGCTTTTCGGAGACCTACAAAGGGATGGAGCTCAGCGGACTCAAAACAACCGAAGAGGCTCCCTTATTCAGCGCCCTTTTTGACGATCCAAAAAGCGTTTTTTTTAGCATTCAAAACTCGCAGCATTACGCGATCCGCGTCGGTGACAAGACGTACAATGGTCAGGTGTTGGGGCGTCCGTGGATCGACTCCGGGGCAAAGGGCGATGCCATTCCGCCAGGACTATTGGTCCGCATCGATGGGCTTTCGGACGAGACTTTTAGCCAACTTCAGGCGGAGGCCGAAAGGGCGTCGCGCTTCCCTTCGTATACCTGCGTGCATTTCGCCTGCGCCCGACTCGAGAAGGTGGGCGTCGACATCCCCGAGCTCAAGGAAAAAGGCGAAGTTCCGTTCCGCGTCGCGCCCACTCTGGACGCCATCTTGCGCTCCGGGTTTTCGGGGCCCGATGGTCAGAGGCTCCAGACGACACTGGTGCTCAACTCGGATATTTCGATTCAGCAACTCAGCAAGCGCCTCGAGCATTTTGACGTCACCATGGAAAAGCTCAATGAGCGGCGGTTCAAGCGAAAAGGGCTAGACGGTTCGCTCCTCTCGCTTTTTGAGCCCGAGGTAGCCGCGTTGATTTTGGCCGAGTTCCGAAATCACGGCCTCCGGGTCACCGGCGTCCCGCCCGCGGCCGGGATCGGCGCGTTTTTGGTGCTCATCCCTCAATCGGACAGCCAGTGGGCGCCCGTCACGATGCCCTCCGCGGGGCCCGGCGCTGCAGGCGCCGCGCGATGAGGTTTTTTCATTTACTCCGGAGTGGCGACCGCAACCAGAAGCGGCGCGAGCCGAAGCGCTCCACTGTGATCGCGATTGCGGTCCTTGGCGGACTGGCGTTCGCGCACTTTTCAGCGGCCGCGGACTTTTTCAGCGAGGGCTGCGCGCAGTATTTTCGGCCCTTTGCCGAGAATTTCCATGGCAATTTGGTGACTGGCTACCGCACCAAGGTACTCTGGCCTAAAGATAAGCCGTTTTTTAGCCAGCTGGTGGAGAATCCTAACAGCGTGTTTCTCACGATCGAGGAGCCGCATCACTATTCGATCCGTATCGGAGACCATGCCTTTCATGGCCAGGTGATGAAACTTCCCAGGATGGAGCAAGGGCTCGAAAGCGACGTGGCGCCCAATGGCCTCGTCATCCGGCTGGAAAATCTAGCGGAAGAGACCTACAACCGAATACACGAGGAGGCGATGCGATCGCAGGGCTTTTTGTCCTTTAGCTGCGTTCATTACGCCTGCTATCGACTCGACAAGGCCGGTGTTTCGATCCGCGAGCTCAAGGAGCGCGGTGAACCTCCCATTTACCTTTCCAATACGCTCGAAGCGATCCTGCGAAATGGATTTGTGGGACCCGATGGGGCGCCCGTCGAATCGACGATCCTGTACAACGGCAAAGGGAGCCTCACTGACCTTAACCATCGCTTGAGGAGTTATGATCAGCGGCTCGAAAAGATCAACGAGAGTCGTTTTCGCAAAAGTAAGGGGGTCGACCTTGCTGCACTCGGCCCGGTCGATCCTGAGGTGCTCGCCTTGATTCTGAACTCCGCCGAATCCAAGGGTTTGAAAGTCGCCGGAGGCGAGGTCCCAGAGGCAGTCGATCCTGCGGGTACTGCCGCTGGAATCGCGTTGATCGTCATCGTGCCGCGCTCAGATCGGCTACCTTCCATACCGATGCCCCCTCCGGAGCCCGCGCAAGAGGGCGCCGCGCCATGAAGGGCCGTCGACCGCGCGCCGGTTTCGCAAGTGGAGGCTTCAAGGCCAAAGGGCCCGGCTTTGTGACGCTCGAGCGGGCGCTCTCCAAGCTGGGCATCGCCTCGCGCACGGTCGCGCGCCAGTGGATCATCGAAGGAAAAGTGCGCGTGGACGGCGCGATCAAGAACAATCCGAGCTTTCAAGTAGTCCCTGAAAAAGCGCGGATTGAAGTCGAAGGCCAGCGCGTGGCGCGCCAGGGGCGCAAGGTCTTGATGCTTCACAAGCCCAAAGGTGTCGTCACCACCCGTTCGGACGAAAAAGGCCGGGCCACGGTTTTTTCGCTCGTCGATCCCTCCGAGGGGCATCTCATCGCCGCGGGCCGGCTCGACTTTGCCACGACTGGGCTTCTGCTCTTGATGAACGACACGAGACTCGCCGACTGGCTCACCAGCCCCGAAAACGCGATCCCGAAAACCTATGTCGTCACCGTTCGCGGCGAGGTGACCGAGGGCGAGCTGGCGCGGATGCGCGAGGGGATTGTGGACGAAGGCGAGCTGTTGCGCGCCGAGGAGGTCGCTCTTCGCAAGGCGAGCGGTCGCGAGTCGCATCTCACCGTCACTTCGCCTTATGTCCGCGACCGGACACGAGGTCACCCGTCTCAAGCGCGTGGCGATCGGGGGATTGGCGCTGGGTGAGCTCGAGCCCGGGCAATATCGCGAAGTGAGCGCGGAAGAACTGGCGCGCGCGTTTCCGGGAGCTCCCGAGGCGCGGGAGTGATCTCTGAGGTCCGAAAAGGAAGCCGTGGCAATATTTTGTCGCTATTTAAATTAAGCTCCGTCCTTTTTTAATTTCCTCACGCATCCGCATGGCGATATATTTTATAAAGAATTCTTTTTGAGTTTGAAAATCCATTCGAAGAAGGAGTCGACGAATGAAAAATCCAGTTAAAACGATCGTGTTATCTGTCGCTATTATCGGATGGGGCGCATTGAGCGCCATCCCGGTTCAAGCGGACCAGAAGGAGCTGGATCCAGAAATGATCTCCAGAGCGATGGCCCAGATGGAGGCCGCGGTCAAAACTGCTACGAATGGCGCCTATCTCCAACACTCTCAGAACTCTGATATTAGAATTCTCCGTATCATGCAGGACTTTGAAAGATATCAAAACGCCGGGGTGCTTCATAAGATGAGTTTAAATGGCGGCGCCATGTTCTGCCGTCAAACGCCCCATACTCCGGTGACCTATGTGCCGGCGCCGGATTCCTGCGCGAAGGATGGAACTCAGCGCTCAAAAGGAATTTGCACGATCCAGGTGACTTGCCAGGGGCCAGGATCGTTTTTGGATCAGATCGATCTAAAGACTAAAACTTCTTATAATCCCCGCAAGCCGATCCAGGGGGTCGCGAGCTGCATGGGTAAGTCGGCTTATAATCCCGCACTGAAAAAGGCGGCCGATGGCTGTCCCTCGGTCAGTGAGTGCATTCAAGAAAGACTCGTCACCGGAAGGAACGTTCAAACCAATTTTGAGCTCAAGGCGAGCCGACTAGCCGATGTTCCCGCTGAAAGCGGCGGCGCCGGCAAAGGTGCCACTCGGGCAAACTGACCCCACCAGAAAGGGATGATTCGATGAAAAAGTTCATTGCACTGATCGGCTTCTCAGTCTTTGCGTTTGGTGTCGCTGCGAATGCGAGCATGAGCCTCACCCTGCAAGGCAAGGTGTATTCCCTCACGCAAGAAAAGGTCGTCCTTCAG
>CAYXVB010000156.1:0-8484 GCA_964467785.1 uncultured Bacteriovoracaceae bacterium | reverse complement strand
CCGGCCAGTCCGCCAAAGGCCATGGGCAGGATACTCAACGCGAGAAGCGCGGTCGTACCGAACACGGCGTTGAGGTTGCCAAAGCGCTCAAGCCACCGTTGCGCGCTTTGCGACGAGCACGCCGCCTCGAACAACGTCATGAGCGAGAGCACGGCGCCGTGCCAGGCCAGAGGCACGGACTTTTCCTGCAGCAGCGGCTGAAAGAGGTTCACCTCGACCATCCGTCCGACGACGAACAGAAACAGTCCTTGCACGATCACCCAAAGCAAGAAGGGCGACGCCACGAGCACCCGAACCGCGCCTCCCAGCTCGCTCACAAAACGCCGCGCGCGGGAGTCCGCGACGACAGTTTCGCCGGGCCGCGCAACGCGGAACTTCGCATCCTCCGGAAGAAATAACGCCACGCCAAAGGCCAGCAACGCCGATCCGGCCGTCAATGAATACGGCAGCGTCAGCTGCCATTCCATCATCGCGCCCACGCCGATCCAGAACACCACCTTGCCCGCCAACGAGATCGCCCGGGCGTTGCCTTCGACTTCTTTATACTCGGACGCCTTGCCTTCCCGCTCTAAAAAATCGTAAACATAGGCGCTCGTCGCGCCCGAGACAAAAGAGCGGGCCACGGCCACGCCAAAAAAATGCGCCAGCATCAACGCGAACTTCATCCCGGGCGAAGCGCCAGGGGCCACCACCGGAAGCAGGTTGGCCACGACCAAAGTGGCCGCTCCGGCTAGGATGCTGGTCCGTCGGCCGAGCACGTCGGCGAAAAGCCCGGTCGGGATCTCGAGCAGGACAAAGAGCACCGAGTAGATTCCCTGGATGCCGAAGATTTGGCTATCGCTCAGGCCCAAGCGCTTTTGGAACTCATAGAACACGGGCAGCCAAAACAGCATCGTGAAAAAAAAGGTGAAGACGTAATAGATCCGGACAAAGCGGTGGGAAGACATCGCCGGGGACCATACCTTGCTCAGGGCGCGCCGGCAATCTTGGCCGTCGGTATGCCCAAGGGGCCTCAAACGCCATTCAAAGCTCGTAGAGCGCCCTTGCCCCGTCCGATCAGGCTCGAGCCGATGGCTCAGCCCTATTCACTTCGGAATTATGTAAACGACTCGAATTTAAAACGTTTCCAAAGCGCGAAGTCCCGGCTACCATTGAGAAATGGCTCATGACAATCGACGAAGCCAGGTCCGCAATCGCCTTGATCCTCCCCTGCTGGTCACCGTCGAGCTCATCGGAGCCGGGGACAGCGCCCCTGCGGGGCTGATCGGCCTGGCCATCGACGAGAGCCTCTCCGGTTGCGGCCTGGTCCTCTCGCTCGCTCCGCGTTTGCAGGTCGGCGCCCGCCTCCGAATCCACTTCGAGAATGAAGCCGCCCGCGAAGCGGAAGTCCGCTGGAGCCAGACCGTCGAGGAATACTCGCTCCGGGTAGGCGTCCAGTACAGCTCCCCCCAAAGTTAAGGATCAAGCCCGCGCAAAGGGTCGGAGCTGGAGGATGAAGAGTCCTTCGGCATTGGCGACCCACTCGATGTCCACGGGCGAGCCAAAGGTGTAGTCCGGCGAAAAGTGCGCCTGCAGCAGGCGGCCCGCGAGCGCCAGATCCTCGAGCGAGAGCTTTTGCTCATCGGCGAGGTCCTCACTGCCCTGACCGATCGAGAGGGTGCGCCCGCCGCCTTCGACGGTATTGTAGAGATATTGGTAAGGGACTTCCGTCCCCTGCACGATATCGATCGCCGAATGCGAGCTGACGTTGATGTAGACGTTACGGAAATCCGCGCGGTTCATTGGATTCGTCGTAACCATCACGCCGCCCATGTCGGCCGGGACCTCCTCCTGCACGATCACGCCCATGTAGCAGGCGTCGAGCGGGATACCGACCTCTTGGCGCAGGCGGATCGAGCGAGGCGAGACGAGCGAGGCCCAGACTTCTTTGATGGCTTGGAAAATGGCTTCCGCGCTGGTGCAGTGGTTGATCGACTCGTAGATGCCAGCGGCCGAGAAATTCTCGAGATCCTCCGCATTGGAAGACGAGCGGACGACAAAGCGCTCCACGCCGCCAAGGTGCTCGGCGATCTGGGCGTCGATCTTCTCGCGCAGGCGCTCGGAGAAGCGGGTGTGCCGGATCTGATTCTGGAGGTCGATGCAGAGCGAGTCGATCTGGGCCGCGGCATTGAGCTCGAGCGCCATCTTGAGCTTGCCGATGGTCTGCTGCACGCGCCAAGAAGAGCCTAACGCCTCCATCTGAAGCGAGAACGGAATGGCGATGCCGCGCGGGATCTGCAGCTTGGATCGAAGAAACTCGAGCGAGGCGCGCGAAAGCTCCGGCGGCGTGGCGGTCTCGGGGTAGCCGAGGCGCTCGGCGAGGTACGGAAGAAGGTTCGGCCGCGGCGGGCGCTTGATGCGGTAAAAACCGGTAAGCCGTTCGGAGCCCCGCTCGAGCACATGCTTGAGCTCGCCCAGATTGGCGGCCTTGGTGCCGTAGCGATGTCGATCGCTCATGCGCAGGCGGTCCAGACTCACGATCGGGATATGGGCGATCTCCGGCTCCTCCATCTGGACGCGATTGATCGACCATACCGGACGGCTCGCGGTATCGGCTCCGCGCTCGCTCTTGACGAGCGAAATCTCGGGCTGCTGGGCATCGACCTCGAAGTCGACCCATTGGCCGTTCAAGGCCTCGGATTCGATCTTTTGGAAGATGCCGAGCTGGATCGCATTGGGGACGTGCCACCCAGCGGCGAGCACGTTGGTGTGCGAAAGCGGCGTCGTGTGATGGGCATTGATGATGCCCGCCACTCGCGGCAGGTCGTCCGGCACCCGATGCATGACCACGATATCGTGCCACTGGATCGTGGGAAGCGCCCGGCGGTACTCATCCTCCGAGCGGAACGCGCGCAGGCGACCGTGGGCCTTGCCCGGATTGAGCGCGATGTAACGGGCCGAGGCGAAAATCTCGTGATTATAGACGCGCGGGATCTCCGACGGCGGGATCTGCCGGATCAAGTGCTCCTGATAATGGCTCGCGGGTTTGAAAAGGATCGGCAGCTTGGCGTCGAGCCCGGCTTTGACGGCCTGGAAAAAAGCGCGGATCATCGGCTCGTCCATCGTGTCGATCTCGACAGTCTCGAGCGTGTAGAACCGTCCGCCGTCTTTCTGGGTGTGCAGCGCGACGATGCCCAGGAGATTGGGACGTTCCGCATCGTGATAGAAAACCTGGTTGTACTCGTCGATGCGGGCATCCACTTCGGCACCCGGAATCCCGAGTAACTTTTCCGCGATGTAATCGGAGTGGAACGGGAAGCGCTTGTTGTTGAGGAAATGCAGTCGCGAGGTCGCGCGCTCGAACACTACTTTGACAAAGGGATAACCGGCGAGATTTCCGGCGAGCTGGTGGAACGCGGCCAGCGAGAGCTGCTGGCCTGGGCCGGGAACGAAAACGAGCGAAGCCGCGTCGTCGCCGGTTCCGCCCGTCGCTGGAGCAGCAACGGAGGATTGGGGGCTTTGGACGGTATTCATCACCGGGGTTTCCAGCATAAAAGCGAGGCCTCAATCCTCGAGGCGCTTGTATAATGTTTGATTCTTTCAATCAACTGTTGATTTTAAATAAAATAGCTATTGATTTCGAATAGTTAAAACAACCCTCGCCCCGAACGAGAGAGAATCACTGCCGTCGGCGATCACTCCGCCGGAAAGAGTCCAAAGCACGCGGTGTTGGCGTTATAGGTTCCGGCGGGAATCGCGCTATAGCGGGCGGTACGCGCCTTTCCGCTGACGCCTCTCAGGGTCATGGTCGCCGAAACGCTGCTTCCCTGGTCCGGGGCGAAGGGTCCGCCCGCCGCAGTGCTGCATTCGGCGCTCTCGCCGGCAACCCATCCAGAGTCGCAATTGTAGATGGTCGCCGGAGTTCCTCCACCGGAGGACATCATCGCGCGTGTCTCGATGTCCGCGGCGCTGGAAACACGAACGGAAAGGTCCACCTTGATCCAGTTCTGGTTATTCCAGCCAAAATTCTGAGTCTGTGTGCAAGTGGCGCTCATGCCTTTAGTAAGACTCAAGGAAGTTCTTGTAGCCCTTTTTGCCACCCGAAGTTAAGCAGCCGTCGATCTGCGCGGTGACGCCCGAGGTGATGTGAGTGCGCAGCTGGATGGGGACATCACGAGTGATGACTTTAGCGCCGACGAAATTGCCATCCTGCTTGCTGGCTTCGATGTGGATGTTGGCCAGATAACTCGTGCCCGATGCCAGCTCCTTGAACTGCTCGAGCCGGAGCGCCGTGACCGTCAGGGTCTTCCCGATCCTGCCGCCGGCCTGGACCAGCACGTCTCCGTTGTTGACCGTGATTCGGTTCATGTTGATATTCTGGGAGGCCAACGTCCCACTCGCCGTGCTGAACGTCACCTGCGCGAGGTTCGTGGAAGCCATGTTGGCGTCGCAAACCGCCGCGGTTTGGAGTGCCTGGGTCAACACCGTCGCGACGCTCGAAAGGTCCGCGTTCTGTGCCACCGCATTCTGCCCTTGCATGGTGATCATGTTCAGCTGGGCCAGCATCAAAGCCAGAACACCGGCCAAGCCAAAGCCGATCATCACCTGAGCCAACGACTGCCCCCTTCGATCGCGAAGGAGTACTCGGAATCCGTACATACTCTAGTTTTCGAAACATAATCACGAAAACTTAAATCAAACAGCACTCCTGATGCATGGCGTCAGTCTTCACGTCCTGACGATAAACGACTGACGCCCTCGCAGCCGTCCGCCTCAATGCCCGTTGCGGCACCCTGAGCTTTGTGAGAAAGCGCAAGCCATGCAGCAATCCTCGCGTCTCGACCTGGCCAAGCGCGCCGTCATTTACCTTTGCTCCGCCCTGATGCCGCCTCTCATGTTCGGCACCCTCACGGCGATCTCCAACTTCAAGTCGCTCATGCTGCGTGAAAAGCCCGCTTCTCTCGAACTTCCGCATCCGCTGCCCGAAGTCCGCTTCCGCCCCGGCAAGCTCAAGGCCGCGATCCTGGTGAGCAACGACGGATCTCAGATCACTGACGTGCTCGGTCCCTACGCGCTACTCGCCGAGAGCGGCGCCTTTGACGTCTACACCGTGGCCTCGCGCCGCGAGCTCTCGTTGACGACGGGGGATCTGGCGATTCTCCCCGACTTTTCCTTCAAGGAAGCGCCGCAGGCCGACCTGCTCGTCGTCCCAGCGCTTCTCGAACCCGGTTATCCGCCGTTGATCGAGTGGGTCAAGAAACAGGCCGCGGGCGCACGCACCGTGCTATCGGTTTGCGAAGGCGCGCGCGTGACGGCGCAGGCAGGTCTATTGGAGGGTCGCGAGGCCACCAGCCACTTCATCTCGCTCCCGCAGCTCAAAGAGCGCTATCCCGGCGTGCGCTGGGTAGAAAATCGCCGCGTGGTCATTGCCGGAGCCGATCATATCAGCTCCGCCGGGATCACCGCGAGCCTCGACGGAACATTGGCCGCGATCGAAAAACTGGCCGGACCAGAAGCCGCGGCCCGCGCGCGCAAGCTGGTGCCTGCCAGCTCAACCGCAGGCACAATTGCCGACACGACTGCCGGGATCAATCGCACGGACTGGGCCCAGCTTTACTTGCGTGCCGGCTTTGACTGGACGCGGCCCGGAGTCGCCGTCTGGGTGCTCCCCGGCGCTTCCGAGCTTGCGCTTGCAGCCGCGCTCGATCTCTTTCCGCGGACTCATAGCGCGAGGGTGTTCTCGGTGGGCGAAAAACGCGAACTGATCCGCACCGCCCATGGCCTGTGGGTCGCTCCGACCGAAAAAATGGAACTGGCCCCGCCCGCGGCCTATGTCGTCCTTCCGCAAGCGACGGGTTCGAGCCAGGGGGCCGAGACGCTTTACGCAAACGCCCTCAAATGGACCGGCATGGCCAAGGCCACCGCAATCGACTGGCGCACCTTGCCCGAGTCCGACATTTATCCCTCGAGCCTGCGCTGGATCCAGGAGCACCAGGGCGCGAAAGTCGCGGCCTTTGTGGCTAAGACCATCGAACTCGCGCCGCCGACGGATGGCGTGGCGGCTCCCTCCTGGCCACTGCGGCTCTTTGGGCCGATGGCGGGGATGGCCCTGGTCGGACTTTTGACAGGGATCTGGCTCGAAAAGCGCTTCCGTCTGTCGACGCGCTGAGCGACGCGCTCGCATGACCGGCTCGCCAAATGACGCGGCGTACATCAAAAAGGAAGCGGATACCTTTTATGATGCGCTTGGGCAGCACGAAGTCAAACGCAGTTCCCGTCGGCGAGGACTGGACGGAGATCATGCCTCCCAGCCTGTCCACGATCTTTTTGATGTTGTAGAGGCCGAAGCCCGTGCCGCGCAGCGCGGGCGTGAAACCCTCGCGACGCCCGCCGGAGCTCTCCACGAATCGATAGCAGAGGTGCGAAATGCGCTCAGGCGGGATGCCCGGCCCTGAGTCAGCGACTCGGATCCGCGCGTTGTCCTGGTCCTGCTCGATCGTGATCGTCAGTGTTCCGCGCGGAGTGTTCGACATCGCGTTGATAGCGTTCTGGATCAGGTTGAGGAAAATCGACTCGATACTCCCCTCGTACGCCTCGATCTCCACGGGATCGGTGCCTCCTTGCACGGAGGCTGATATTTTTTGCTTCTGAATGAGCGGATCGAAGAGGTCCAGGAACCCGCTCACCAGCTGGCGCAGATCCTGGCGGACCACCACTGAGGAGTCCTGCTGGCTGGTTCGGTTGCGAAAGAGGATCTGGAGCTTCACCAGACTTTGCGTGGCCCGGTCGATCGCATTACAATAATGCAAGAACTCGCTGTCATCCGGAAACTTACCCTTGATCGTCTGCCCGAGAAGACTCGCGTACATTCGGATCAGCGTGGTGGGACTGGCCATGTCGTGCACCATGCTGAACGAGGCCTCTCCGATCGACGCAAGTGTCATCGCCTCGCTGAGCTCTCCCTGAAACTGGATGAGCTTGCGGTTCATCAGCTCGCGCGCTTCGGCAGCTTGCCTCAGTTCCTTGAGGACCGCGTCCTGATACTCGAATGCCGCGCGGAGACTCTCGCGCTGTCGGCGGATCGAAAAAACCGCCAGAGTCAGGCAGGACGCCAACGCGGATCCCAAGACCCCCGAAACCGCGCTCACGTCCGTGAGTCGGGAAACGACCAGCGATAGCGCGGCCGTACCCCCCAGCCAGGCAACGAGCTGTTTGAGCAACGGCCGATTGAACCAGTTAATCTCGTAAACGCAAGACTCATCCCCGCGCTTCACGCATCTGGATTCGTGAAGATCGAGAATCCGATAGCCCATGAAAGCCATCACGCCGGTGATACTGCCTCGGCACGCGTCACAAAGAAAACCGTTAAGGGCCCGGGCCGAACGATCCTGATAAGTCTGGATCAAGGCTCCGCCCGAGAAGGCCACCCTTCGGAAGGAAAGCCTGAACTCATAGCCATTATAGGAGTTCATCCGCATCGATACTTTGGGCAGGAAACCAAAGAGGCGCTCCGGCGTCAGCAGCAAGCCGGCCAAAGAGGTGAACTGCTGGAACTTGCTGTCCGTATAAAGCGCGCGGGTTCCCTCGAAAGCGATGTCTTTATAATCGGGGAAGGATTTCAGCGCGGTTTCGTAGAATCGAAGATGAAATCCGGAGTCATGCCAATTCTTGACATCACGGATCCATTCCTCGGTTACACCGAGATCCTTTAGAAATATTTGAATTCGCTGAGAATCCTGATACCGTTCGAGAAATCTTAAAGGGCCCTCAAGAACGGAGTTGGAAAAATGCGCGAAACGTACAGCAGTCATGTGGAGCCATCCCCCGGGATCATCACTGATAACTCAATTCTTGATAATTTTACACCAGCTCTATCTATTTCTGAAATTCTTGTTCAAACACTGGAGACTCTTAGCTTTCGTGCTGCCTTTGGCATTCCCGGTGGACCCATTACCGCCATCTTCAATGCTTTGAGCCGCTCTAAGAAGATACAAACTATTTTAACCCAGCACGAGACTGGGGCGGCCTACATGGCCATGGGGAGAAGCCTGATTTCAAAAGGTTCTGAAATGGGACTTTGCTTCGCGACCGCGGGCCCTGGCATCACCAATCTCATGACGGGTGTGGCGGCGGCCTATGAAGAGCGGGTACCGATGTTCGTCATTACCGGAAACATCGCGACTTCGCTCAAAGGCCGGGGCGCCGCGCAGGACTCCTTCGAAACAGGGGTCAACGCGGTCCAAATGCTCAACTCGATCACAGCGGCCTCGATAACGCTTCATGACCCGCAAAAACTCGTGAACACGGTCATCGAACTGCACGAGCTCGCCCGGGCCACCAAAAAACCCGTTCATCTGAACATCCCCGTGGACATCTCTTTCCTGGATGCACCGACGGACGTCAACGCCCACGGCGCCCACCGAATGATCGCCAAGTCCCGGCCGTACCCATTCGCTCCACATGATTCGCTGCTCTCTGCCGCAAAAGCCTTTCTCTCGGCGGAAC
>CAYXVB010000155.1:0-8542 GCA_964467785.1 uncultured Bacteriovoracaceae bacterium | reverse complement strand
GATCTGACCTGTGTCACTCCTGCGATCCCGCTCATGGCGGTTTCGATCGGGAAGGTGACATTCCGCTCGATTTCTTCTGGAGCTAATCCTTCGACCGCAGAATTCACCTGCACTTGAACATTCGTGATGTCCGGCACGGCATCGATAGGAAGGTTCTCGAATGCCATGTATCCCAAGACCGCGAGCATCGCTGTCAATAATAGGACGAGACCCCGATGGTAGACTGAGAAGTGAATGATTTTTGAGATGAAACCGCTGTCATCCACCGGATGATGCAATTGCGTTCCATCACAGAGATTCTTGTTCTGATCAGTGTCCATGGCCTTCCTCCGATCCGCCCGTCGCGTCGAGTTCGGCCGCTCTCAATAAGGGAACCCCTGTTATCACCACTTGATCTCCCGCTTTCAACTCACTGCTTTTCACTGTGGCCTCGGCAGCACTCTTTGAAACAACATCCACCTCGATCAACTTGTACCAGCCATCCTTGAAGCGGTAGATCCCTGTCTCATTCTGAAAGAAAACGACGGCCTTAAGCGGTACTCGGAACGTCTTGTCACCGGCAATCGGTGAATAACTCAGCCCAAGTGTCTTCACAGCGCCCTCGGAAAGGCGAATGCCCTCTTTCTTGTTCGCCGCGGTAACCGCCTTGTCCGGGCCAACGCTGTTGGATGACTCTTCGTGATCGCCGTGTTCATCACCGTGCTCGTCGCCGGCCTGACCTGCTGCTTGGCAAGCTGAAACAAAACCGCTCGGACCCGATACGAACGTCACCGCGCCAATCGTCAGTGTGATCAGAAATTTCATAGGATTACCGTCACTGGATCTTATCGTCATTCTGCGTACACGCTCTTTCCGTCCAGAATCCTGATCCGCCAAAGCGCTTCTAACGCGGCCAGTTCCAGTTCATTTTGGTCCTTAGTAAAGTCGACCATCTGGCGATGTGCTTCGATCACCAGCGAACTTGGGATAATGCCTCGAGCGAAAAGCGCATCCGTATTCGCATGTTTTTTTGCGATCTCCTCATGGGTAAGCGCACCACCCAAGGCCTTCGTTGCATTTTCATACTTCCGCACGAGCTGCGTTCTTTCGCTCGACAGTTCCATCTCCCTGAGTGCCACACTCTTCTCCGCAAGTTGAACGCCCGCCCGGGCCGTAGCCCGTCCAGCGGAATTCACTTGGAACAAAGGCACTTCAATCGCAAAGTTGACCCCATAGCTCCAAAAACCGATAGGCCCGGTAGCCTGGTTCTCAACCGAGGGGCCAAAGCGCAACGCGGGCCATGAAAGGCTTTCTGCCGTCGACAAGTCCGCTTGTGCGAGTCCCAAAGCCGCGCGCGCCCCCAATATTGCAGATCCATTCAAGGATCCTGGGTCGGTGGTACGCGTGACTTCCGGCCAACTCTTCCGTTTCTGAGGCAGGACCGAGGGTGAGGCTTCAAAAGATCGTCCGATTGCAAGCTCGATCAGGCGCAACTGGTCCGACAGCTCACTATCCAAGGTCGACTTGCGAAGCTGATAGTCTGCCGTTGCGACTTGAAAAACCCCCATCGAGACTTCTTGCTCAGGTGTCCTCCGCAAGCGTGAACCAAACTGGTGAAGGATCCGGCCGAAGGTCTCAAGAGACTCTTCGACCGTATGTAGCTCGTCACTAATCTGGCGAACACGATATAGCGATGCAAGAGTTTGCATCAAAACTTCTTCGCGTGACTTCTGCAGTGACGCACCTGCGGAACGCTTTTCGGCTGCAGCCTTCTCAATTCTAGACGAGCGGCGACCCCCAATTTCGATAGGGAACGTTAAGTTAAGCTCGTTGGTATACACGACGTCTCCGAGAGAATTCCCGAAAACGGACCTGGCACCTAATTCGGGATTAGGGAGTTGTCCCGCAGTTGCTTCAAATGTCTCAGCCTGGCGCATTGCCAATCCTGCTCTCTGAGCTTCAGGGTGATTCGTCAATGCACACTGAAGAACATCCTGAACATTTGCGAGACGAGTACACGCCGTCACGTCACTTTGAAGCTGTACGCTACCTTCGACGGCACTCCCCTGCTCTACACCAGCCAAAAGGTTAACAAACGCGATGCTTCGAATTCCCAGCTTTGCCAGGCGTAACCACGACCTTTGACTCATTTAAACCGTATCTCCAAAGTTCCTATTTGCTGCATTAGTTCTGCTTGAGCCGGCCCACAATAAGGATGGCAGCTCGGCCTCCAGACGGTCGGAGCACGCTCAGGGCAGCCCAAAAGTCGGGCCTGATTACGGCAGTGCTTCAACGTCTATCAGGGAATTTCCGGGAGGAAGGCCTAACGGTCCGAGATCCCCCGGCTGAGGGTCAAGCTCGAGGCGGCTTGCGCGGGCCTGAAAGAACAATACCCGAAAGTGTGGGCTCGTTGCTTGCCAGAGAGGCGTTCGGGACATCGGACAGGATTGGGCGGTCTTGAGCTACGATAATGCAAAGCCCATGTGCCGCAAAACAGTGGTGGTGTCCGGCGTGTGTATCGTGATTCTCGCCTGTATTCTTAGACTCGGAATTGCCCTGTGATTCACCACACACTAAGGCCGACCTCGGAGTGGATGAATTCGGAGCTTCAACTCCATGACCAAGCGGCTCAATTCGAGCTGTTACAGCTTCCGACTCGCACTTTAAATGCGATCCAGCATCAATCCCAACGCTAACACAATTGATTAGCGCCGCGATGAGCAATAGAAGTGAAAGTCCGGTGCGAAACATGGCGACCATTCGTTATCATAAGTCTATCCGATGTTTCAATATTCCAATAGGTCGGAACTAGATCACAGACACAGGCACCGATCTCAAAACTCGCTGCCTGGGCAATGAGACCCGTGAGACCTGCCGATGATAGTATCGCGAGACCGAGACTTCTCAAGCGTAAGTAACTAATTGAAATCAAATGAGTTATTCTTATCTTCAACCTGGCACGCGCTTGCTACCTAGTCCCTCTAAGCGCGCGTGAAACTCACGCGCCGAAGGAGGATGGACACGGATCGCTTCTTTGAATGCTCGCGATGTGGTCGGGTAGCTCTCGAACGTCTGAGAACCCATTCGCACTGCCGGGAGTGTAACTATTCGCCAGAGCCCAGTTCCGCAGTGGATCAGTTGTGCTCGATCGAATATCGGCGCCCCGACCCCGATCACCGCTACGTCCCGAGGCCTGACTACCTCGACCAGCTCGTCTTTCGAGGACTCGTATGACCCGATTGCTACGAGTTCTATCAGTGGTCGATTGACGTAATTTCTCTGCCGCTGATCGACGAATTTGAACTCATCGAAACCGATGATAGACACTTTGCTGGCCACTCTTCGCTTTGGGGCGCGATCACCGCCGATACGGGTGCGTCGCTTTTGGTGATTTTCAATGGACTCCGCCTGCTGCGAGAAGCTCTCCCTGATGCGGCTTCGTGCTAAAGTAACCCCATGCGCTTCAACGGAGCTCTCATTGCCCTTCTTTCCGCCGTACTTTTCGGCGTGTCGCCGCCTTTGGCAAAACACCTCGCAGGTGATCTGGCACCGGGACTATTGGCGGGGCTTCTATACCTAGGGTCAGGCCTTGGACTGCAATGCATTCTCTGGACGCAACGCCAGAGCGCGATCCGTGAACTCAAAGCCTTAGGGAAAAAACAGCGACTTCAACTTCTTGGGGCTGTCGCATTCGGCGGCATACTTGCGCCCATTTGTCTCGCGTATGGGATCAGACACGGGTCCGCCGTGGAAGTTTCCTTGCTCCTCAATCTAGAAACAGTAGCCACCACGGTTCTCGCGGCCCTACTCTTCCACGAACATGTCAGTCACCGTGTCTGGTTTGGCAAGGTTCTGCTGATACTGGGAGCCGCGATCATCACGACCGGCACATTGGAAGGCTTCTCCCTATCGCTTCCCGGCTTGTCAGTCGTGGCGGCCTGCCTCTTTTGGGGCGCAGACAATAATCTGACCAGAGATATTGAACAGTTATCGCCAACGGTCCTCGCCAGCGTCAAGGGTTTAGCGGCGGGAACCTTCAATATCATTTTGGCAATCGCATTAGGCGCAAGAGTCGGATCGTTTTCGCAAACAGCTGAACTCCTAACCCTCGGTGCCTTTTCCTATGGCATGAGCCTCGTACTGTTTATCCAGGCGCTTCGGTTGATCGGAGCATCGAGAACCAGTACCTACTTCGCGAGTGGACCGTTTTTTGGGTTGATTCTTGCGATCGTCTTGCTCGGCGAACAACCGAGCGCTGGGCAATGGTTATCGACAATTTTCATGATTGCCGGACTTTTAGTGCTGTACTGGGAGAAGCACGAGCATATCCACACGCACGAGGCGCTCTCACACCGACACCTCCACGTTCATGACGAGCACCATCAGCACGAGCACGACGGCAAGGAAGGCTCTGAACCCCACGAACATTGGCATACCCATGAGCCGATTACGCACTCGCACTGGCATTTGCCCGATATTCACCACCGACACAGGCACTAAGCAAACTGACCAGACTGCGTAAAATGGGCTTTCGCGAAGCACCCACTTTAGTTGGGCTAAAGATATTGGCATATTTTCAAATCGGCGCCTTCTGAAGCTCCGCGCTAATCGAACTCCGCAAATTGCAGCCAAGCGTCAGGCCAAGATCGTGGTAAATCCCCCCTGCTTACGCTGGAGGTAAAATGGAACCCACGAGAAGGAGCTTTTTATCAGTTGCCGCCACTGCTATCGGAAGCAGCTTACTCGCGATCAATATCCCGGCACTCGCAAAACAAGGAAATGAGAAAAGAGGAAACACCGAGGTACAAACAACGCCGGTTGAAGACCTCTCTCAGGAGCATGGAGCTCTCCGTCGTATCCTCCTCATCTATGAGACCTCCGCGCGTCGGCTCCAATCTCGTGAGACCGTAGACCCGGTGCTGATCGGTAAATCCGCCAAGATCATTCATGACTTCATCGAAAATTATCACGAGAAATTGGAAGAGGAGCATCTCTTTCCCCACTTTAAAAGAACGGGAAAACTCAAAGACCTTGTGGACACGCTCTTGGCCCAGCATCGGGCCGGAAGAAAGCTCACCGAAAAGATCTCGGCTTTGGCTACGGCAACTCATATCAAGGACGAATCAAGCCGATCTAAGCTCATTGAATCCATTGGGAGCTTCATCACGATGTACCGTCCTCACGCCGCGCGCGAGGACACCATCCTCTTTCCTGCGTTCAAGAAGATCGTAACGCCAAAGGAATACGACCAGCTCGGAGAGAAGTTCGAGGACAAAGAGCATCAGCTCTTCGGCAACGAAGGATTTGAAGGGATCGTCACCGAAATCGCCGCGATCGAAAAGGCTCTCGGCATTTTCGATTTGTCGAGCTTCACGCCCAAATGACCTTCTTTGACTTCGCGGTTCTCATCGTCGCTGCACTGGCGGGCGGGATCGCCTCGGTGAGCGGCTTTGGGATCGGAAGCCTCCTCACTCCGCTGCTCACACTCCAAACGACGACAAAGCTCGCCGTCTCGATCGTATCCATCCCACATTTCGTGGGGACATTCGTCCGCTTCTGGTTTTTGAGGCACTCCGTAGACAAGCATGTTCTGATCAGCTTTGGAATTATGAGCGCAGTTTTTGGGCTGGTCGGCGCGCTTTTTCACGACAAGTTCGGGGCGCCGGCGCTGACGCTTATTTTCGCATTGATTCTCATCTTTGCAGGTGGGATGGGATCCAGCGGACTCTCGGAAAAACTAAGTTTCGAGCGGAAGGCTGCTTGGGTAGCCGGCGCCTTCTCAGGCGGCCTCGGAGGACTCGTTGGAAACCAAGGAGGCATTCGCTCCGCGGCTCTGCTGAGTTTCGATATCAAGAAGGACGCTTTCGTCGCAACCGCCACTGCGATCGGAGTGGTCGTAGACCTTGCCCGAGTTCCCGTCTACTTCATCTCGGATGGACACGGAATTCTTGCGCACAAGCGTTGGCTCATCCTTGGAATCACTGGCGTTCTTTTTGGCACGTTGCTCGGAATGAAGCTCCTGAAGCACCTTCCTGAAAAGACATTCCGAAGAATCGTTTCCGCACTGGTCCTGGTCCTAGGCATAATGATACTGATCAGGGCAATCCAGGCGTGACACAAATCCTCTTCCTATAGGTCACGTAAGCTATACCCGTACCCGCGATCGCAGCAGCCAACACATCACTCGGAAAGTGACGACCCGCCAGAACCCGGCAGACCCCAGTCAGAACCACCAGCCCTCCGAGACCGCCCCCTACGATCCAACGGATCTTAGGGGCGATTCGTTCGTTCGAGAGGAGTAATACCGTGATGACCGCTGCGGCGGCGGCAAAACTCGTGTGCCCCGAATAGAATGACGTGTAATGAGCCGGGTTCGCAGCTTGGCTGGCCAAGTCAGCATACACAAAAGGCCGGGGACGCTGAACGAGCAATCGGATCGATTCCAATACGAACCCATTCCAGAGTACCGCTTCGAGCCATACAAGCGCCCTTGAAATGCGCCGACCAGGAATCGAAAGAAGGATCAGGAGCGAAAAGATTCCCGCCAAGTTCTGCCCCCAAAACGAAATCAAATCGGCTCCGGGCACTTCCAAGCCAATCGCAAAGCGATCGAAGAACGGAACAGCGCCTGCGTTGCACGACTCAGCTATCGTGCAATGAGCTCTCAGAAATACCGGCCGCGAAGAAAGCGCTAGTGCCCAGAACACTGCCGGCATCAGAATTCGGACCATCACATCGGCCTCAAATATCCGAGAAATCCGCCAGCGGCTATTAACCATGCCGAATTGAGCCTAAACCGGATCAAGATCAGAGCACTCACGAAAGCGATCAGGATGGTCGTCACGTCCACAAGAGAACCCCTACACAACTGAAACGTTACCACTGCCATGAGGGCGAGCGACGCTGCATTCACCCCATCGAGGAAAGCCGAAGCTAATTGATAATTTCGAAGCCTAGGACTGAAGGACCCACTCGAAGAGAACAGCAAGAAGGCTGGCAGAAAAATCCCGATCGTGGCCAGAATCGCTCCCGTGGTCCCATGGAGGAGATAGCCGATGAACGTCGCCGTCGTGAAGACTGGCCCCGGCGTGAACTGCCCCACGGCAACCGCGTCTAAAAGCTGATTTCCCGTGAGCCAATGCCAACGCTCCACAAGATCCGAGCGAAGGAACGCGAGAAGAACGTAACCGCAGCCGAACTGGATCGCGCCGACCTTAAGAAAGAAGAGAAATAACCGCCCCAAGCTCACCGGAGTGAATCCGGCACCAGCAATCGCGGCACACGCCGTTTCGACTCGGATGCAGACCATGCCGAACACACCCAGAATGGCAGCCTTCTTGGAAATCAATCTTTGCGAAACGACCGAAAGCGCGCCAGCGCAGAGTAGAACTAAAGGGATATTCAAATTCATCGCACCCGCTATCGCAGTAAGAACAGCCACCAGCGCGAGCGATTTGGACTTAATAGCAGTGCGGGACAACCCCCAAACCGCTTGCAGGACAACCGCGATCATAACGGGCTTAATCCCGTATAGAATGTTGCCCACCGCAGGAATCGAGCCATAGCGGGAATAAGCCCACGCGATCCCCAAGACAATCAGTGCCGCAGGAAGAATGAAACAAAGACCTGCGATCAAAAGCCCCCTCCACCCCGCGCGCCGCTGACCGATGAAGATCGCAAGCTCGCTCGAGCTAGGGCCGGGAATGAGGCTCGCGGCGCCCAGGAGATCCAAAAACTCCTCCGGCGTAAGCCACTTCCGCCGACGCACGAACTCGTCCTGCATCATCGCGATGTGAGCCGCAGGACCGCCGAAAGCCGTAAACCCCAGCCGCAGGAACGTAAATGCCAGTTCCTTCATGCCTTTCCTTTCAAGCGCTCCACAGACACGCGCCCACTCCCTTGGATGATGAGAAAGAGCAGTCCAAGGAACATCGAGTAATCCGTTCTCGCCTCGTGAGCCATGGCCCAAAATCCCTTGCTCGCCAAAATCGGAATCTTCGTGGTGGCGATCGCAACTGATATATCGATGAGAAGCGGCAAAGCGGCTAATCGCGTGGCCAGGCCAATGACCAGCAGACTTCCGAACAGGGTTTCAACTCCCGCTACAAATGGCGCGGTAAACGTCGGATAGGGAATTCCAATGTGCTCGAATCGCCCGACTCCCAGTTCCGCAGGATAAAGAAACTTCTGAACCCCCTCGGAGAAAAACACGACTCCGACTAGGAGCCGGATCAAAATGAGGGACGCGGGCCCGCTTGAATCCATCCACTTCATGCGCATCACATCAGCCCTTATTTCGCGAATCTCTGATTGGCAAACTCATTAACCGCAGGCACTTGGATCACAATAAAACCGTGTTCAGCGACCTGATGGCACCGATTGCAGGACTCGGTCAGCCCGTGAAAGGCTTGAGCGAATGCGTTCTTGTTCTTGCCCTTGATCGCTTCCGCCACTTTTTCCATCCGAAGCTTGGTCATCGTCGGGATCAGATCGGTCAAAGGCGTTTTGTCCGTCTTGAATTGAGGATGATATTTAGCCGCGTCCTCTAATCCCTCTTTGATCT
>CAYXVB010000154.1:0-8544 GCA_964467785.1 uncultured Bacteriovoracaceae bacterium | reverse complement strand
TGAAAGAAGCGTTCGCACTGATTGCGGACAAACCTGGGCTCCAGCAGGATCCGGGGCGCTTTACTCTTGAGTAGCGAGCTCACTTGGGAGCGAAGGATCTCCTTGAATTCGGCGGGACTCACATAACCCTCTGCCTGCAAGGTCACCAGCCCCTTCAAGGCTCCTGACAGCAAGCGATTGTCGAGCGGAAGATCCAGTTTCGAAAACACTTTGAAGACTTCCAGGAACTTCTGATTTTCGACTGGAGCGGTGGCGAACACTTCGCGGAGCTGCCTGAGCGTCTCTTGCCTCAAGGCCGGCGTGATCTTAGCCGGGGAACTTGAAAGCGCCAACGCGCGGTCGAGGATTTCCTCGGGATGCTCCCTCTCCACCGCCCAGAGAAAGAGTCCAAGCTTCAAGCGCTCGTCGTTGCCCAAAATCCACCGGGACTTCTGAAGCCGCTCGAACTGTCCGAAGTCGATCGGATGGATCGTCTTGTCATTTGAATCCAGGAGGACATTTCCTCGATGCATGTCCGGATTGAATAGGCCTTCCTCGAAAAGGCCTCGAACCGCGCCTTCCACGACCAGCTTTCCGACCTTTTTGCGCTCGACGGGATCGGCGAGCTCGACGATGCTGACGCCCGGGGCCAATTTCATCGCGATCACCTGGGCTTTGGGCTCGAACGCCGGATGCAACTCCAAGGGAGCGAAACGCCAGCCACCCTCCTTCAACTGCATCCGCTGGTTGAGGCCTAAGAAGAGCTTCCGGGCCAGACCCACGTTCTTGGCTTCTTTCAGAAAGTCCGTCTCCTCGATGAGCTGCTCTTCAGAGGCGACCAGGAAGCGCTCCAAGAGCTTGGCCGTCCCGGCGTCCTCGCTCTGGGCCATCTTGCTGAGAAACGCCCGTCCGCGAGAGACATTTGAGCGGATCTGATTCAGCGCTTTCGGGAACGCGATCCCAAGGACCGCCTTTTCCCCGCTCTTCAGCTTAACCTCGATCACCGTCTTGATGCTTGCGGCCCCCAGGACCCGATCGACGCTCTGGATCTGCGCGAACTCCTGCGGCGACAGGTGCTTCTTGAGAAGCTCGATGACCTCCAACTTCGAAAGCGGCTTTGCGCGATCCTTGAGCTCCTGCAGCTCGTCGGTGATCTCATCATCGAAGACGCGCCAGGTGGCGGAGAGCTGACCCACTTTCTTTCCGACACTTTGATGGACTTCGAAGATGGGCCGCACGGGCGTCTTGCCCTCTTGCGAAAGACTCAGAAGATAAGCCAACGTGACCGAACGTTCGTGCTTTGGAATGGTTTCCAAATTGGCCAAGAGCGCCTTCTCCTCCAAGGATCCGGGCTCGATCTTGAGCATTTCATGGATCACCTCCCGCTGAAAATTCCGATCCGTGGCGATCTTCCGAGGATCCTGGCTGAGCAAGACATCTAAAATCGGGACGCGCTCTTCTTGGCGAAGCTCGTAAGCGGCCTTTTCGAGCCCCTGTACCGCCGCCTGATAGAGCAACAACTGTCCCGGATGGTTTCCAAATGCTCTTAATCTCAGCTTCTGACGCAGATACGAGTCGACTGAAGCGGGAATCTTTCGGTTGGAGGGCTGACGGAGATATTCCAGCAACTCCCTCCGAACGTCCGGCGGGCATTCGGTAAAGAGATCGCTGAAGCCTGAAGCGATATTCGCGCCGTAGCTGTTCTGGTTCCCCCAGTTCGAGGACTTCAGGGTTTCCACTTTCTTGAGCAGCTCCAGGTCGTCGAGCTTTAGCTTCCACACGACCTTTTCCAGATACTCGTCCTTTGCCTGATAGGCCTCCGGCACAAGCGCTTTCGCATCGGTCAGGAGCTGGTCAAACAAAAGCGGATCGAAACGGCCTTCTAGGCGGGCAACCTGATCCTTCTGAAATCGCTCAAGGAATTGAACCTTGAGCTTGTCGTCGAAAACCCGCTTTTCCGCCAACATAGTCCTGAGCTGATCCGTTGAAAGGGCCTCGGCAAAGCGAGTGACCAAGCGATCGCTCTCATTCGTCGCCGCCGTTGCGGAGAACAAGCGGTGGATCGCTTTCCAATCGGCGTCGTCAAAGCCCAGGGTCTCCCCTGTTTCGATCACTTTTTCTCGAAGCCGACGGAGATCCGTGAGTCCTCCGGCAACCGCCTCGCCTTGATAAGTACCCGCCTTCCAGGGATCGAAAACGATTTCCGAGAGCTCGAGTAGCCGCTTCTTCTTCAGAGCGGCGGGCTCGCTGGAGCGAGCGATCGCGTCGACCTCCTCCTCGAGGCGGGGCCCAATGAAGTCGGCAAAGAAGAAATACGCATTTGGGATACCCACCCGCTCTTTTTGGTACTTCCAGGGAGTGGCTCGAATCATGGTTTCCAGCAAGGCGGAGGGTCGAGGGAAGACGCGATTTTTGAGGAGAATGTCGAAGGTGCGCCCGACGCTTTCATTGAAGTTCACATCCGTCCATTTGAAGAACGAGTAATAGTTCGCCGTATGGACGGGAACATTCGAAGTCTTTACCTTGAGAAAAAGATCTCGGAGCACCTGGGTCTTCGTCGCTTGCGGAAGCGCGGATTGGTCGATCGAGCGCGCGACCAAATCAAAATCCCATGGGGCGCGGCGCCCCCAAAGAGGCTGCCCAAACTGGCGGGCCAGTCGATGCTGCGACTGCTCGATCGCGGAGCGAGTCGGCAAATCCAGCGATTGAATCGCCCGGGACAGCTCGTCGTTGAACGAGGATAACCTCGCCCCTTCCGCCATCCGGTCTTGCAGGACTGGCAAAACCCGATTGCGATAAAGGCTCCGGAGCTTTGCGTCCGCCTCCAGGCTCGGATTGCGAAGCCGCCTGAGATCGTCCAAAAGGCCCGCATCGGCCCAGGAAATCTCTCCTGGGCTGCCACTCTTGAATCGAAAGCCCTCGCGTTGCAGGAGACGGAGCGTCTGGGTGAATTGATCGCTCACCAGGACTTTCTTGAACGACTCCCGGAGCTCCGCTTTTCCCGCCTCCGGATCCATTCCCAGGATCTCAAAGACCGCGGTCCAAAGTGGGTTCTGACCTCGGCCCAGCAACTCCGCGACGAGAATCGACTCTCTGGAATTCCAAATCCGAGTGGCCAATGCCTTGGCCTCGGGATGGGCATAGACCTCGCGGGCCAAGCCTTGGAGCTCCGCCTCGGAAAGGAGATGAAGCTTCTTGGCCTTGCGATCGATCACGCGCTTGGGAAGCTCCATCAAGATCGGATCGGGCTCGGTCGAGCTCGCAGGATTAGCGAAGTAGGACGCCAATTGAGGGGCTGGAAGCTTTGAGAAGATCTCGGAATGGAGCCTCGATGCGACAATGACTCGGCCCGAAGGCGAAAGCGAGTCCACTATCTCCCGCACGGCCTGAGCGGATTGAGCCAAGCCGTTCCGATCGATGCCTTGCCGAACTAATTGCACGAGATCAACGCTCAACGCCTCCGCCGCCGAGTCATTGGCAATCCCGCCGAGATCCTTCAAGCGCTTGAAGAAATGCGTCAGCTCTTCCGAAGTGGCGCCCCGGTCCGGTGCGAAGTGCGACGCGAGGTCCGCACGCAAATAGTTTAGGAAGTTCGGATCTCGATAGAGCGGGACCTCTTGCGCGAGCTGCCTCGAGTTCTTTGGTCCGAAGTACTTCTTCAGAGTGGCCTCGTGCCCCTCGTTCAGGATCCAGCTTCGGTTTTCGCTCGCGGCCTCCCGGACGATCGCCTTGGCGATCCGGGCTTTCATGGGTTCCGCTAGATTGCTCTGACTCGCCAAAATTTCCTGGAGCTTGAGCAGCAAAAAATTATACCGCATCCGAACGGAGTCGGACGGATAACGAATGGACGGGAAACTGTCCAACTCGCTAAGAACGCGATCCAATGTCCAGGACTCATAACGTCCGACTTTGAAGGGATCCCATCTGTAATGGATGCGGCCGATTTCCTGCGCTATCCCTGAGACGTCTGAGGACAGCGGTACGACCTCGGGATCGCCGTTGGTGAACCGATCCAGCGTCAACCAAGTACGGCTCGCCCCCAGGCGAACCTGCTTCTCCGGATGCGACTGCGCCGCCGCAATCTCCCAGTTCCCGTCCCGGTCCAAAATTTCTTCCAACGCGTCATGGAGGGACTCCCGCGGCAGCTGAGACTCCCCTAACATCTTGGCCGCGTCGAGATCCGCGCGGATCTCGATGTTTTGCTGACTCGCCCCAGCCGCATGGAGGGAATTCGTTGAGGCGTAATCTATGGGATGCGCAAGCTCATGGGACGCCACTCCGGTGACGTACGACTTCAAAAGCTCCGAGTCCCCGGCGGACTTTTTTAAAAGCGCTTTGAACAATTCCGTGGTGAAGACGATGATGTTTTCTTTCTCGCCGCTCTTCTTCGAAAGAAGGGACGATGCAAACGCATTGAGTGTCGGCGAGTCCACGAGCAAGACGCGATTTCGAACCCCTTGCATGCCTGGCGCAGCGGCCTTTTGGCTCTTTTCAAGCCGAGCTTCGATCTCCTCGAGCAGTGCATACGTCTGAGGCGCGTCATTCTTTTTGACGATCGGTCCAATCTCACCATAGAGACTCAGAACGGCCTTGGCGTGATTGTCCGACTGTCTCGGCTTGCTGCCGTAAACAGGAACACTGATCCCTAGCACCCACCAGCAAAGGATGCTGACAGTGAAAGTCAACGCAGGTCGAAACCTTGGGATTTGGAAACAGTTCCCCACGGATGCCTATCGTCTTAAAATCAAACCGAATTGAATCTTCTTCAAACCGCCTCCGGCTCAGGCCTCACTGAAGCGCCGTTTGAATTTTGACGGTTTAATTCCGGCTCGCGAAACTGACGCCCCCCCTCCTCCCCTCCACGACGAGGCGGCCAGAATCGGACCCCCTTTGAACGCGATTTCCCCGCACTTAGATCGGAGCCTTGACCAAACCCGATGCGAGATAGGCTTTGGCCACCAATACGTTGAGTTCCATCCCGTCGAGGGTGGAGAGGAAGTTGGTGCCGAGAGCCGGAATCGAACCGGCACGGGTCTTTCGACCCCCAGGATTTTCTTACCACTTCGGCTTTCGCCGCCGCGCTTGCGTTCGTGGTCTGGACTATATCTTCACCCTGCTCAATCGAGTTTAGGTGCGCGGGTATCTAGTCTCTACGGCGCTCGCCGAGTTCTTCAACCCGACGTTCCCACGGTGTTCGCAGCGAAGCATTCACCGTTATCCCCGCGTCCACTGACCTGGTTTCCCAGGTCAGGCTCCTACAAAAGTCCTGTGCGTCTACCAATTTCGCCATCCCGGCACATCCTTTCGAGGGAGAAAATCCCCCAAAAGTCCGGTTGGACTACCAAGTTCCTCTCATCTCCATATCATCCTTTGCGTCCCAAGCCACACACTTCATTCTATTAACCGGTGTGTCCGGCCACTTTCTATCGGCGAACCGCCCGCATCGCATCGAGCGCGGAGACCGCGCCCGGGGTGTCGGAGATGACGAAAAGGTGGATCCCCGGAGCGCCGTAGGAACGCAGCTGATCGCTCAGTTCCAAAAACAACTCCACACCCGCCTGACCCGATGTCGACGCCGAGTCCGCTTCCTCGGGTAAGCGCGAGAGCATCGATTCCGGCACGCGCACACGGAACTTGGCCATCATCTTCGTCGCTTGAGAGCGGCTTTTCAAGATCCGAGTGCCGGGAAGCACCGGTACGGTCACGCCGACCTGCGCGCAGGCGTCCAGGAAGCGGGCATAAGTCTCCGGATCAAAGAGCATGTCAGTGATCCCGTACTCCGCTCCGGCCTGCACTTTGCGGGCAAAATAAGAGATGCGCTGCGACTCTTCAGGCCACTCCGGGTAAACCGCCGCGCCGATACAAAAATCCGTGCGCTCGCGCTCACCCGTGATGCCAGGGCCCCCTGGACGCTCCAGATATTGCCCTGCATTAAGATTCCGAATCTGTTCGATCAGTTCGTAGGCGTAACTATAGCCCCCTTCGCGCGCTTTCCACTCGGCCTGGCCGTCCGGCGGATCGCCCCGAAGCGCCAAAATATTGCGGATGCCAAAGTAGTGGTGATCCATGAGCTGGTTCTCCACTTCTTGCGGCGTGAGATCGCGACAGGTGAAATGCGCGATGCAAGGCACCGCGAAGCGTTCCTTGATGAGCTGGGCAATGGGCAGGCTTCCGCCGCGCAGACTCCCGCCCGCGCCCTTGGTCACGGCCAGAAATTCGGCGCCGCCTTGGATGAGCTGGTGGATTTGCTCCAATAGCCGCCCCTGCTCCGATCCATTGCGCGGAGGAATGACCTCCGCGGAAACCGAAAAGCGCTTCTCGGAAAGGACGTCGGTCAGCTTGCGATCAGGACGAAAGGCAAACGCGTGCATGGTTGCGGACAATCTAAACGGGGCGTTGCGCGAGGTCCAAATAAAAAGTGACGCAAACGCAAAATACGAGACCCCACCTCTCCACGCAATGCTGGCTGCCGCACCGCGCTCGATGTTACGCTCTGAATGGATCCACCATGTCAGACCCCATCGACAAACCCTCGAAAAAGGCAACGCGTCGCACTCTGAACATTCCCGTACTGCGCGGCGTGCACTGGGCCGCCAAACAGATCCTCAAAGGCACGGGCTATCAATTCGAGGCGCGCCGAAGCGGAGACCTGCAACTCGGCCTCTGGCGCCGCGCCCTCAATCCCCCGCGCCAACGCGGGCGAACCGACGGCGCAACCAGCCGGCGCTTGGTGATCGTTCCGGGCTTCGGAGATACGCCGCTCTCCTGGATGCCCCTGCTCGCGCTGCTCGAACCCCTTCTCAAGCGGCGATACGACGAAATCGTGTATTTCGACTTTCCCGGTTACCACGGATTTCTCTCCGCGGAACGCTCGTTCCATTCGATGGACTTGCTCTTGGGCGAAGTCGCGGACGTCCTGGACACGCTTCGGCCGCAGGCGATCTTTGGCCATTCGCTCGGGGGCTGGCTTGCGAGCCATTACGCCGGTCAATGCGGAGCGGGCAACCGTCCGCGCCTGAAGACCGCGGGCGACGCGCACGGGCATTACGCCGGCCCTGAAACCGTGATCCTCGCCAATCCTTCCGGCGTATTCGACGACCCCGAGCTCAAGCGGAAGTGGATCGACCTATTCATGCGCCTCAGGACCGAGGGATTCCAGCTGCTTCGACCCCATGTATTCGCCCGCGAACCCTTTTGGTTCCGCTTTTTCGGTTCGGAGTTCGGAAAACTTTCCGACAACCAGGAGATCCTTCAGTTCATCGAATCGGTGCGGGACGACCATAGCGTGCAGCCCATGCTCCCTCAGATGAAGTGCAAAGTCTGGCTGATCTGGGGCGAAAAAGACACCCTCGTTCCCACCGCCTTCTCGGAAGGCTGGATGCGGCATCTGCCCGCGGAAACTGAACCCCGACTGCTGCTCCTTAAGAACATCGGACACACGCCGCAGCTCGAGAATCCGGCGGTCACCGCGGCCGCGCTGGCCCAAATCCTCCTGGGCGTGCCGGCGGACAAGATCGCTCGGCGCGGACGAGGGCGCTGGTGGACCATGCAAAGCAAGCCCACGGAGCCCGCGACCGGAAAAAAAACCGAAACCCCGGCTTGATCGCGAGACCGAGCGACCGCTTACTTCGCGGTGGGATTGCTGACCAGGAACTGTTTGACCTTGTCGATCACGGTGCCCCGATCGAACGGCTTGACCAGAACGCCTTGCACCTTGGTGACGATGCGCTTGAGCACCACCGGATCGATGTGACCGCTGATGACCAGAACCGGAGTCGTGCGATTTTTTTCGGTCGGCTCGGTGCGCATGTGCTCGAGCACTTGCTCGCCGGATTGGTGCTCAAAGCGCAGATCCAACAAGACCGCGTCAAACCGCTGGTTGTTCAGCTTCATCAGCGCTTCACTGACCTTGGAAGCGATGACCGCCTTCACTCCAACGTCCCGCTCCAGGGACTCGGCCAGCGCCCTGGCCAGGTCGATATCGTCGTCCGCGATCAATGCATAGCGATTGACCTGAACTTTGGCAGCCTTCAACGCGCACATTTGAAGTCACTCCGTCTTAAGAACTACGTTACAGAGTCCATTATGGAATCGACCCCGTCCAATTCTCAAACTAAAAAAAATCGATAGTCGGGAAATGATCCGGTGCTATCCTTTTGACATCATGATCCAGGACAATCCCCCCGCAGAGCTTTACCGTTTTGCCGACGAACGCAAATTCATCCACGATCTGGCCACGCCCACCACGACGATCCACCTTCTGACCGAAACATCGATGGAGATCCTGACCCAGCTCGCCGGCGAAAACCCGGAAATCGCCGAAACGCTTCGCGCGGAGGTCCAACGACTGCAGAAAGTCCTCGATGCCCTGCAGAAAATCACGCAGAAGCTCCAGGATCGGCGTAGTCTCCTGCTCACGGCTTCAAGCACCGATCCGGAGTCGAGCTGACTTGGGGAGCCCTCTTATTTGGAGTGCATCTCCCAGCTTCCGTCCCAATCCGCCCCTGGCGGATTGGCCTTGAAGTCCTTGCAGCGCTGTAGGTACTCCACCGACGGACCGTCACC
>CAYXVB010000153.1:0-8579 GCA_964467785.1 uncultured Bacteriovoracaceae bacterium | reverse complement strand
GTCGGGGTGGCGGGATTCGAACCCACGACCTCTTCGTCCCGAACGAAGCGCGCTAGCCAGGCTGCGCTACACCCCGATCGACCATTCAGTAGAGGACGCAACTTAGGAGAATCCTTTCCGGATGTCAAGGCTAGGAATGAATAGCCTGCTTTCTGCCCTTATGAAAAATCACACAGCACGGAAAGCTGGAAGCCAGGGCCAATTTCCGATTCATATAATCCACTATCTAATCCAGGGACGCCAGGTGGGCATCCGAGAGTTCTGAGACTAGCCATCACGCCGCTCTCGCCCCCTCGCTCGCGGCGAGATAATGTGACAACGCCTCAAGCTTATAGCGACGATGGCCTCCCGGCGTCCTCGTGCAGGGGATCTCCCCGCCCGCGGTGAGCTTGCGCAGGATGAATGGCGTCACTCCGAGCGCACGGGCGGCCTGCGCGACGCTTAAAGTCTCTTTGCGCCCCAGCTCCAGGGGCGCGGGTGGCCGATCGCCGCGGAGGGAGATGCGATCCAGTTCCGAGCGCACGCGCTCATAGATCCCGAGTACGGCCTGACCGAGCTGGGCGGGATCGAGGCGGTCCAACAGCAGGCACTGGGTGCCTGCATGCAAGCCCAGATCGGGAGCGCTGACCAGGAGATAGCGGCCGCGGCGGGAGATGGCGACAGGATAATCAAATGCGGAACGACGGATGGCGCGGGATTTCATGTGGAGATTCCTTTCTTACCGATGACCCGGCCAGTTGCTGACCGGGCAAAATCGCGCTTGAAGCACGCCGAAAAATTATCGGGAAGGAGGACTCTTTGTCAATAATATGTATTTAACGACTTCTGGCGGCGTTTGCCGCCACCCTGCGCTTACGCTCCGAGGATGGCGCGACGGCTTTCACGGAGCGAGCCCCACGGATGGCGGCCTTTAGCTCGCGTGCGGAACGCGCGGAAAATGCGCCATTCGAAGCCGTGGAGGAAGTGGACTCCCGAGTCGCGATCGCTGCCGGGACTAGCGCGACCGGCTGGATGCTCGCGACCGCGGGCGCCAGGTCACCACGAAAACGAAACGCGCCGACCTCGCTCAGCACCAGGATCGCCATCGCGCCGATCCCGCCCACCGCAGTCACTTTCCAGAAGCTGCGCCAGAATTCACCCAGCGAATTCGCCTTACGGTGGGAAGCGGCCTGCTTGCGGGCGCCTTGCTTGCGAAGTGTTGGGGGAACCTCGGCCCGGAGCGGAAGTCTATTGCCGCTCGGGGACGGTCGATCCGATTTTCGAGGCGCGGCTTTGCGCTCGATTTGAATGCTGCGTGTCCGATTGGAGCCTTTTTTACGACGTGCGCGTTGGTGATGGAACACGCCGGTGAGCGCCAGCTCCAGCTCGGGCTGGATATGGATGTAGTTGAATTTCTGGCGACTGCCCGCAGGCGAGCCGCACGCCGGCACCCAGACCTCGGCGCCGTCCTCGCACGCGCGCTTCTCGCTGAGCTTGAAAATCTCGACACCGTCCTGGCTCAAAACGCGGATCTGACCGTCGCGTCGTACGCCAATGCAGTTGAACGGCGCGGGGAAATTCAGGGTTTCTCCCTGGCTCCAGATCACCCGTTTTCGGGCGGAGCCGTCCCGGTAGACGACAATCAGCCGGTTGCCAGTGGCCTGGAGCGGTGCGGACTCTTGTTGCGGACTCATGTTGGCTCCCTCGGCCGCCGAGCGACCGACTTAACTCAGCGGACTTCGATCCTCTCGCCATCGACGTTCGAGCTCTTGTTGATCTTGCCGCCGATGACGATGACCTTGCCCTTGACGTCGCTGACTTCATCCACGTCGCCGCCCACGACCACGACCTGGCCCCGCGTGTTCCGGAGCGACTGGACGTGCATGCCGCAGATCAGGACGTGGCCATCCGTGCCTTCGACCAGTTGGATGGTGCTCTGCTTGCTGGAGGCGTTTTTACGGGCGATAACGGCGGTGTGGCCGTGCACGCCTTGGATCATGGTGATCGCCCCGACGTTGAGCTTGAGGTTGCCGAAAGTCTCGGCCGCGGTGCTTAGCCGATCGGCAACGAAGCGCCCGTTGCCGTGAATGGCAGCGATCGATTCGATCGACACGGCATTGATGTCGATTTGGCCGTGGAGACCGCGGATCGGACCGATGGTCCGAGCGTTGACTTCGATCTTGCCCTGGACGTCGGCAATCGAGTGGATGCGCTCGGCCTCGGCGATCACGATGCCCCCTTTGCCTTCCAGCGTGAGGTTGGTGGCGCGGGTCGTGTCGACCGCCTTATCGCCCATGACGATGACCGGATCAGACTGGCGCTTCAGGCGGTCGCAAGCAAGCTTGCCGTCGGTGTAGGTGTTGGTCCAGTTGTAATCATCGTCATCGCTGTCGTGGTCATTTTTGTCGTCTTTGTCTTTCATGACGACCGTTGGCTTCGGGCTCGGACTCGCGCTCGGACTCGGCTTCGGTGCCGGATTGGCTGTTGGCTTGGCCCCGGGAACCTCGACCGGCAAAGCGATCCCTTTATCGCCGGTGACATTGGAGGAATCATCGCCCGACATCGAGCTCACCCGCAGGGCATAGGGAGCTTCGCACGCGGTCAGGCTGGCAATGAGCCCCAAAGCGGGCAGGAGGCGGATGGATTTGTGCACATTATACGCAGCTGATTTAAGTGATTTGCCGACAAACATCACGTACTACCCCCAAAAACATTCCAGCACTGGGGCGCGCAGAGGCGCGGATTTCCCTGCCCCGCACGCAACCCTCTGGGCAATACAGAGCAACCGGCATGCCTGAAGCTTAGGGGCGTTTCGCGAAGAGTTACGCTCATGTGTCGCCGCGGACACTTTACAGTCGGCTGGACAGTGCCCAATCCTTGGACAGAACTTTTAGCTGCTGATCTTCAAGGATGTGCCCGGATCGGTGTCCATCGGTTCGGGATTGAGACCGCTTTCGATCCGCGCATCGGCGGTGAGCGAGTCGTCCGGCAGGAATAGCGCCCGAAACTCGATGAGGATCTTGCGAAGTCGCCAATCCGTCTCCCGCGCGAGCGAGCGCACGGCTTCTTGATTCATGTCGAGCAGGCGCACCGGACGAGCGATCTCGATCTTGCAGCTGGCAGGATCGTTTTCCTGGAGAAGCACGCTACAACGGACGATTTCGGGGTCCCGCTGACTCAAGAAATAGCGGGCGCACCGGGCCTTGGGGAAACACGCCCGAAGGAGCGTGGCCCGCTTGGTATCCCCCACCAATCGATGGCTTTTCGGATAGATGTCGAGTTTGGATACGATCGCGAAGCCATGGTTCTCAAAGGCACGCACGACCGTTTCCAGCGCCGCGTCCACCGTGCAGCGGACGGACTTCACCAGGACCAAGGGTTCAGTGATCATTTATGGGGGTCCAGACTGCAAGCCATATTCCCCCCCGGCGCTCACTCGATCACGAGTTCGGCATCCAAGTCGGCCCACTTATCGCCCTTGCGGAGCTTGGGCGTGGTCCGGCCGAGCACCGATTTGAGCTTGCGAGTCTTGGCATCAAAGCGGAACGCGATCGGCTTGACCAAGGCGGAAATGAAAGGGCTCGAGGGTTTGATCTTGAGCATGACGTTGTTTTCGTCGCTCTCGGACGCTTCCTTGAACATCTTGAAGCCAAAGGTCTCCTGCCGATCCACGACCATGATGCGGAACGATCGTGACTCTCCCTTCAGCAGCGCATCCCAGTTTGAGTGGGCGAAACCGGAGAGCTGCACGCCGACGAGGAGATCTTCCGGATAATCTTCATGACTCTCCTTGGTCTTGCCGCCGACGGTTTTCGAATAATGGATCACGCCTTCCTTGACGACCGCGCTGTAGGTTTCCCCAAGCTGCTTTTGGTCGATTCGGATGCTCTTGACCTTTCCGTTTTCCAGCACGATTTCCTCGCTCACAGCCTCTTTTCCATCCGGATAGAGAAAATCATTGCGGATCGTGCTGCCGTTATCACGTTCCACGGTGGCCCGCTTCATCCGAAAAAGAAGCGCCTGGCGATTGCTACCCAACTCGTAAATGGCGCTCACGGACTCCGCCGCGGAAACCGATGCGGCGGAAAAAACCTGAAGCATGAGGGCAAGCCTAAGGAGGGATCTGGTTTTCATTGTGGTCCTTTCTTGTCGAGGCTGATCAGCCTTCACCGGCGAGGTCGGCCTGCCAGAGTCGGCAAAATGCGTCGATTCGTTTTTTTTGGGGATCTTTTCTCGGAGCTTTGGGGGACAAGTTGCCCGCGACCAAGGTGGTTTTGACGTAGGCGCACTCCGGCGTCATCTCTCCGGCCCAAAGGCAACCGGCGCGCAGAAGCTCTCGACCGGCGGCATAGAGTGACGGATCGGCGCGCCCCCCCTCGCCGGCATGGGCGGTGTCAGTGACGATCACCACCGGGACGCGGCCACGGGCCCGCTCCAGCATCGCCATGAACTCGGGATCATGGGTCGGACCGGTGCCGGATGGATAGACGACTAGCACCAGAGCATCGAGTTCATCGAGCCAGGTTCGTGCGATCGCGCCCGCTGGGAGACCGGGAGTGACGTGGAGCATGCCAACGTGACGCGAAAAAACAGGTTTCAGAGCTGGCACGGCTCGGCGTACTTTGCGCACCCGATGCGGCGCATACCGGATCTCGGTACCCACCCAGGCCAGCGGGGACGCCTTTGGGCTTTCGAACGCGGCAAAATCCGAAGCGCTGCGTTTGCGGACGCGATTGCCTTGAAAAAGCAGCTCATCGAAAAAGACCGTGACCTGCGAGACCGCGCTACGGGGACCGCGCGCGGCGATCTCCACGGCCGAGATGAGATTTCGGCGCGCGTCCGTGCGCAAGGCCGCGAGCGGGCGCTGGGCGCCGGTCACCACGACCGGCTTGAGACACGGCCGAAGCAGGAACGAAAGCGCACTGGCGGTATAGGCGAGCGTGTCCGTGCCATGAAGGACGACGACCCCGTCGTAGCGTTTCCATTGCGCGCGGATCGTCCGCGCGAACAGGGCCCACTCGTCCGGACCGACGTGAGCGCTATCGCAATTGCTCAGGACCTCCAGATCGCAATGCGCGATCTGATCGAGCTCAGGAACTCTCTCATGCAGACGCCGGCGCAGCTCCGGCGCGGAAAGCTCGGGCACGACCAGCAGACCTTTTTCGCCGACGGCCGCGCCCGCGGCTTCGCCGGCCATACCGATGGTGCCCCCGGTGTAAAGAAGGAGGACTCGCGGAAGCTGCTGATTTTTTGTGGATCGTGAGGCCATGTGTCCTATGAGGATGGACTCTCGGCCGCCCATTCGTCAACCCAGCGATAATGCCCGCGCCGCGCACCGGTTTTTAGGCTTGGCTCGAGACCCGGCAGACTGCTATTTTGCGGCCGATGACCGAAACGCGCCGCTCCAAATCTCCTCTCTTCGTCATTTTCACTACCGTGCTGGTCGACCTGATCGGATTTGGGATGGTGATCCCGCTCGTCGGGCTTTACGGCCGACACTATGGCGCGACGGGTTTGCAGCTGCCGATCCTTGGCGCCGTTTATTCGATCTGTCAGTTCGCCTTCACGCCGTTCTGGGGCGCGCTCTCGGATCGCTGGGGACGTCGCCCCGTCATCCTCGTCTCGCTGCTTGGCTCGACGGTATCCTACATCATTTTCGGGCTCGCCCCGGACTACTGGTGGCTCCTCGGAGCCCGCGCCTTTGCCGGTATTTTCGCGGCAAACATCTCGGCTGCTCAAGCCTACATCGCGGATGTGACCCGGCCTGAGGAACGCGCAAAAGGCATGGGGCTGATCGGAGCGGCATTTGGAATCGGATTCACGCTCGGCCCACCGCTGGGCGGCATCGCCGCGGCCAAACTGAGCCTCGGCGCGCCGGGCTTCATCGCGGGCGCGATCTGCGGGATCAACTTCTTGCTTGCGCTCTTTCGCCTGCCGGAGTCGCTGCCCCGGCACCTCCGCACCTCGGCCGCGCGGCGTTCACTGGCCCCGCTGAGCATCAAAAGGCTCTCCCAGGCGTTCCGGCATGAGGAACTGGGCTTTTTCCTGTTGATGTCCTTTTTGGTGACCTTCGCCTTCTCGAACATGGAACAGACTTTCTCGCTTCTATTCCAGGCCAAGTTTGCGCTGGATACCGGCGACGCGGGCTACAAGACCGGACTCGTCCTGATGGTATCGGGGCTGCTTGGCGCTATGATCCAAGGCGGCATGATCCGAAAGCTGGCCCCGCGCTTCGGGGAGCGCAACCTACTGATCTGGGGACTGGTTTTCAATGCGGTCGCGATGTTGGCTTTTCCCTATGGGCCGAATTACGCCGCCTACTTCCTGCTCACTATTCCGATGGCGATCGGATCTTCGTTGATCAACCCCTCCCTCGCCGCGCTGACCTCGCGCAGCGCGGATGCAAGCGAGCAGGGCTCTACCCTCGGGCTGTCCCAGGGTCTATCCAGCCTGGCCAGGGCGACCGGCCCATTTTTTGGCCTGATGGTTTTTCCTTATAGTTACGCGCTTCCTTACCTCTCGGCCGGGGTAATTTCCGTGGGCCTGCTCTGGGCCTGTCTCCTGCGTTGGAAATGGGGAAAAACAGCCGCGGCGGCCTGATCGAGCTTTGACGACCTCACGGAGAGTAGATTTTAAATCCGTTAGATAAGGTTTGGGACTGGAACGCCGATACGTCCAGTACCATGACGTCAATCTCAAGAGCCAATCTCCTCATCGTAGACGACGAAGCAGACCTGCGCGAACTCCTGGTCGAGCAACTCGCCACCGACAGCTACCAGATCCAGACGGCGGTCGACGGCGCGCAAGGCTTGCAGATGATCCGGGACGCCCACTCCAAGGGTGATCCGATCGATGCCGTTCTCTCCGACATCAACATGCCGAAGCTGAACGGACTCGACTTCCTGGCCGAGGTCCGAAAGGCCGGACTGGAGACACCCTTCGTATTTCTCACGGGATACGGAGACAAGGAAAAGGCCGTTCGGGCGCTGAGACTGGGCGCCCTCGACTTCTTGGAGAAACCTTACGAGGTCGAGCAGTTGATGCGCTCAGTCGAGACTGCTACGCGTTACGGTTTAGCGCTGCGCAGCCTGGATTCCGAGCTCAAGAAGGTGACCCAAGACGCGGCCGGGATGCCCCCCGCGCAGGCTGAGGACTACATCCGCGCGCGAAAGGCCCTCATCCTCATGAAGAAATTGAATCAGTCCGCTAACGTTAAAAAGTCCGCTTGAACGGAACCGGAAAAACAGATGTCGGGCGAATTGGACCAGCTGGAACTGCTGCAAAAAGAATTTCTCGAGGAGATGAGCTTTCTCCTCGAAGCCTGTGAAGAGTCCTACCTTAAGCTCGAGGACCCGGCCTGCCGTCCCGAGGAGCTTGGAAAGATCTTTCGGCTCGCGCACTCGATGAAGGGCGCGGGCGCGGCGGTCGGCTTCACGGATCTCGCGCAATTCGCCCATATCGTCGAAGACTGCCTCTCACTGATGCGCGGCTATCCCGAGCTCGTGGATACCCCGACCATCACCGTGCTCCTGAAAGCCGGAGACGCATTCAAGCACCGAATCCAGATGCTGAAGACCCACGACCCCGCTCCATGGGACGTGCGGGCGCTCGCCGAGGAGATCGGAGCCTGTTCCGCCAGAATTGAATCATCGGCCGGCACCCGCATAGAAGCCAGCCCGACCCCCGTGGTACCGACCTCCATTCACTCGGTCGAGTACCATCCAAGCGAACTTGATCCGGCCGCGAATGCGAACAAAGACTCGCTCGATGACGATACGGTCTGGAAAAAACTCGCCGAGACAGCAAGAGAGAGCATCGCAGAACCCGTGACGTCGACGTCAAAGCCGGCGCCGACGTCGCTCCCAGCACCTGCCGCGACCGCTCCCGTGGCTGCTCCCGTGGCCGCTAAGACAGTCGGAACCGGCGCCGCGAGCGGCTCCCAACAAACCAACGCCAGCATCAAGATCGACGCCGACCGCGTCGAAAACGTGCTCAACCTCGTGGGCGAGCTGGTGGTCATCAAGAGCCAATTGATGAACCAATGCGACCGCTACTCCGATGACCTCGCCCTAAATGCGGTGGTCGGTCTCATGGACAAGACGATTCGCGAGCTTCAGGACCGCACGCTCAGCATGCGGATGACCCCGCTCAAAGGGATGTTCCTCAAAGTACAACGAGTCATCCGCGATCTCTCCGTCAAGCTGGGCAAGCCCGTCGAGTTCGTCATGTCGGGCGAGGACACCGAAATCGATCGCACGATGGTCGAGCTGCTCAGCGACCCTTTGATGCACATGGCGCGCAACTCGCTTGACCACGGGATCGAAAAACCCGAGACCCGCGCCGCGCGTAAAAAGCCCGAAAAAGGGCTGATCCATCTTTCCGCCCAGCAGGCCGGCGGCCGCATCCTCGTCAAGATCAGGGACGACGGCGGCGGCCTGAACCGCGAGCGCATTCTCAAGAAGGCCCAGGAAAGAAACCTCGTCCCGCAGGATGCCGATCCGGCCAAGCTCAGCGACAAGCAGATTTACGCGTTCATTTTCATGCCGGGTTTCTCGACCGCGGACAAGATCACCGACATTTCGGGACGCGGCGTCGGCATG
>CAYXVB010000152.1:8042-8582 GCA_964467785.1 uncultured Bacteriovoracaceae bacterium | reverse complement strand
ACCCGGCTGATGAAGCCGCGATCATGACTGACCACCACGAGCGAGCCGTCGTAGGATTTGAGGGCCTGAGTGAGGGCTTCGACCGTTTGAAAGTCCAGGTGATTGGTGGGTTCGTCGAGCACTAGGCACGACGCCTTTTGGAGAAGGACCTGCCCGAGCGCGACGCGCGACTTTTCGCCCCCGGAGAGCACCCGGATCGGCTTCTGCACGTCGTCGCCGGAGAAAAGCAGTGAACCGGCAAGATCGAGGATCTCCTGACGGGTGACGGAGGCGTGAGCTTTGCGCTCCATCGCCCTGAAAACCGTATCCTCCGGCAAAAGCTCCTCGGCGGTGTGCTGAGCGAAGTAGGCGAGCGTTACTTCGTATCCGAACTCGATCGATCCGCGCTGAGGAGAAAGTTTGCCCGCGATCGCCTTGAGAAGAGTCGATTTGCCCGCTCCGTTGAGTCCAACAACGGCCATGTGGTCGTTGCCGGAAAGCTGGAGGCTGACCTTTTGGAGAATTGTGCGCTCAGCGGAGTAGCCGAGATCCGCGTCTTTG
>CAYXVB010000152.1:426-8032 GCA_964467785.1 uncultured Bacteriovoracaceae bacterium | reverse complement strand
CTGGATCACCAGTTTGCCCACGCGTTGGGGCGCGGGGATGCGGATCCGCGCGGTGACGGGCAGCGGCTTGACCTCGATGGACTCCATCTTGTCGAGCTGCTTGAGGCGCGACTGAGCCTGGCTTGCCTTGGTTGCTTTGGCGCCGAAGCGCGCGACGAAATCGAGGATCGATTTGCGCTTTTCCTCGAGAGACATCGCGCGAGCTTCGAGCTGGGCGCGGAGCAGCTCCTTTTGCTCGAAATAATCGTCGATATTGCCGTTGTACTTGGTGATCTGGCCTCCTTCGACTTCGACCGTATGGTCCGTGGTGCGACGAAGAAACTCGCGATCGTGCGAGATCAGGAGGAACGCTCCGTCGTAGCTCTGAAGGAATTTTTCGAGTACCATCACGGTCTCGAGGTCGAGATAGTTGGTTGGCTCGTCCAGCAACATCAGATTGGGCTGCTTGGCGATCAGAGCGAGAAGCTTGGCGCGCATCCGGTAACCGCCGCTGAATGAGGCGACGTGCCGATGAAAATGCTCCTCCTCGAGGCCCAGTCCGCGGCCGATGGCCTTGAGTTCCCAGATCGGAAGCGTCGCATCGCGCGTGACGTAGCTCTCGATCGTCTCATCCGGGGACCAGTGATCGTGTTGGGAAAGGTAACCGAGGCGAAGCCGCCGGGACTTGATCACTTGGCCGGAGTCGAGTGTTTCGTCGCCGATGAGGATCTTGAAAAGGGTTGTCTTCCCGGCCCCATTGGGCCCGATGACTCCCGCGTGCTCGCCTTCGTTGATGGCAAATGCCGCGCCATCAAAAAGTAGCTTTGGCCCGAAAGATTTTGAGCCGGTCTGAAGCTGGAGCAGGGTTTCCATAGGGAGCCCTTACCATGCACCCGATTCGGGTGCCACCCGGCAATCGCTCTGGATCCCGCTGGCGTTAGCTCCGTCTGCGGCCCCCCCGGCCCGAATCCGATCGGGTGCGCGGCGCTCTTGGGGAGCCGACGGATTCGAGAAGGTCTTCGAGCTCGCTCAGGATCTCCTGTGCCTCGGCAAGTTCCTGATCTAGCGATCGAAGAGCCAGTTGTCGAAGCTTCTTGCGCCGTTGAGGCTGGGCCTGGCTGAAGCCCCAGGCGGGATGCTCTCCTAGAAGAGCGAGTTTGTTCTCGAGATTTCGACACGCGCGGCGCAGGGCACGAAGCTGATTGAGGCGGTCAGAGTAAGAGAGCGTCGACTCGACCTTTAGCTCCTCGCCGGACTCAGAGCTGAGCCAAGTGGCGATCGATGCCAACCGCTCCAGATTCCCGGAATCGTACGCTTTTTGAACCTCCATCCAAAGACTGAGAATTCGGTTTTCCGGTATGGCGCGGTTCCGGGTGGGCGAGTCGGGGTGGAGCCGTTTGGCTAGTTCGCGATACAGACTGGTCAGACGTCGACTCAATAGGACCGGAGATTTCGCGCCCTCTTGGTTCTGCGATTTGCTCTCGGCCTTCTTTTCACGTCGAGCCTCGCGCTTGGCTTCGCGTCTGGCTTGGCGGCGGGCGTCGAGTTCTTCCTCGTCCCAAGGCTGCCCTTTGCGTCGGGTGCCCGGGCCGTGATTCTCCTCGCTGTCTTCGGATGGCCTTTTATGGCTATCAGGTTCCGGGTGACGAAGGACATAGAGGGCCTCGCGGGGATGAAGCCCTTGGGTTTCAATTAGCTCATTGAGCCGATGGACGAGAATGCGCTTTTCATGGATTTGCGAGAGGACCTCTTCGAGCGCGGCGATCCGAGGACCGAGCTCAAGCCGCATCCAGCTCTCGTAAGTCGGGCGTTCAATGTCCTCGAATTGACGGACTTCGGCCTCCAATCCAGCCAGGCGCTTTTGGATGGCGCGTTCTTCGCGGGCGAGACGATTCAACAAATCTTCTAGATTCAGAAGAACAGGTAAGCGGGACACTCGGGTTTTCTTCTAGCACAATTTGCGTCCTGCGTGTCGAGCGGCTATTCTAGTCAGAAGCAGTTTCACCGCAGTTTACCCAAGGATGGGATCTCATGCGCATTCTCGCTTCCGCTGTATTCACTTTTTCCGCTTTATCCTCCTTAGCCTCCTCATCATCGGCTTTCGCCAAGGGGACGCCCGTACTGGCTGATCTGGCAGCCCTCCAGTCGCTTGGAGTGCCGTTGATCGCCAAGGACGAGGTGATTGGGGTCGGCGTTGCCCGGCTGTCCGAGGAAGACCAGCTCCGTTTGCTCGGGGCAAATCATGCGCGAGGCAAATGCGCCGGCTTTGAGGCGCTCTCTGAGGGCGCAAGCATTCTCGATGCCAGAGAAGCCAGAAAAGAATTGGGCCAGCTGAGGGCCAGGGTGGACGCCGAGTCCAAGGCGGCATCAGTTAGGCGCCGCGCGATCCTTGTCGAAAAGAATCCGGAGATCGTGGCAGCGCTTTCCGAGCTCAAGGAAGACAATCTCCGCGCCAATGTGGCCTGGTTGTCTAGCTATCCAAACCGCGACAACCGATCAACGGACCCAAACGCGCATATCGGAGATTTTACTCGCAATCTTTCCGAGATCCTGAAGGAATACCCGGGCCAGTCCGCGATCGACACGATCGGACACACTAAGACCCGGCAAAAATCGGTGCGTGTGCGTCTTGTCGGAAAATCCCGTCCCGATGAGATCATTGTTCTCGGGGGGCACCTCGATTCTATCAATCAATGGGGCGGAAGCTCCAAGAAGGCGCCGGGAGCCGACGACAATGCATCGGGCTCCGCCAATCTCCTGGAAACCCTGCGGGTACTGAGCGGACATGGCGTGCCGGAGCGCACGGTGGAGTTCTTCTGGTACGCGGGCGAAGAGTCCGGCCTCCTGGGCTCCGCGGAAATCGCCAAGCAGTACAAGAAGGAGCAGAAAAACGTCATCGCGGTCCTGCAACTCGACATGACGATGTTCCCCGGCGCGGGCGAATTTGTCATTGCGAGCATGACTGACTTCACGAGCCAGTGGCTGCGCGATTACCTGGTCGCTATCAATGACGTCTATATCCATGCCAAAATCACCCAGGACCGTTGCGGCTACGGCTGCAGCGATCACGCTTCCTGGTTCCGTCAGGGCTATCCGACCCTGATGCCGTTTGAAGCGGGAATGGACACCATGAACAACAAGATCCATACAGAAGGCGATCAGATCGACGAGCAGAGCAACTTCCGTCACTCGCTTCAGTTCTCCCAGATCGCTCTCGTCTTTGCGCTCGATCTAGGTAACTCGGCGCAACAACAGGGTTATTGAGACCTGCGGCCTTAAGGCACAGTTAAGACTGGCCGGCTAGGCTGGATTCATGACCGAATCCAGCGAGCGAAAAAAAGTATATGACCCGATCCTGCGCATCATCCATGCGTGGAACGGGATTGCGATCCTCTTTCTCCTCATCACGGCTTGGGCGGGGGAGCTCTTTGAGAAGGGCCCCGCCGCCCAAGGCGTCGCGCTGTTGCATATCGTTCTGGGCTACGGACTGATCGGCGGTTTTATCGCGCGTCTGATCTGGGGGCTGATCGGTCCGAGAGAGGCGCGCCTCAGTCGACTTTGGCATCTCCGCACCTGGCTGCGCGGGCTTCGCGAGCTACGGATCACGGCGTCCAATCGGTGGGGCCATGACCCATGGGCGTCCGCGGCGTATCTCGTGCTTTATTTACTGATCGCCATACTTGGGGTGAGCGGACTGTTTTTAGCCGCGATCGAACATGGAGTAGGACCCTTGGCGCAGGGGTACTTTGACGACATGACGCTCAAGGAACTCTTCAAGGAGCCCCATGAATTGGCGGCATTCGGGGTGCTGGCTTTTATCGTCGTTCATATCGGAGCGTTGATCTGGCACGAAAGAAAAGACGGCGTGCCCCATGCGCAATCAATGTTGAGCGGTTATCAATACCGCAGAAAGGATGCGAACATGGGCGAGGGGCAATTGCGGAAGGATCCTCCAAGCGAAAAATGCGGTAGAAAAATCTCCGCGCTCCTGGTGATCGGCTTGTTCCTTGGAGTGGGCACTGCGCATTCGGCGCGAGCCGCCGAGGGGTCTGTGTCCGTGGGAGATCGCTTTTATCATCAGGAGCGCACGAAAGCGGACGGGACAAAAGTCTCTTGCGCCACATGCCATACGGCGGATCCGAGAAAAGCCGGGCTAACACGCGCCAATAAGGTGATCGAGCCGTTGGCGCCGAGCGTGAACCCGCAAAGATTCACAGACGCGGCGAAGATGGAAAAGTGGTTCAAGCGCAATTGCAACGACGTGTTGGAGCGAGTTTGCACCGAACAAGAGAAGGCGGATTTCATCGCCTATGTGCGTTCCGCAAAATGAGGGCGAATCCATGAATACACCGAGCGAGAAAACCGTGACAAAGAAACTGATTCTTGTGCTGGCCTTTGGACTGGTCAGCGCGCTAGGCCTCTCCAGCGGACTCCGTGCAGATGACGATGAGCATGAGAACAAGCGACATGACGGCAATGGTCGCGCCGAATCCATCGTCTTTGGAGGCGGAGTGAATGCGCAGGCGCGACAGATCATTCAGGTCTCTAACGCGAAATGGAAGGCCGAATGCACGAGCTGTCACATGGCTTATCTTCCGGGCCTCTTGCCCGCGCGGTCCTGGCAGAAGATGATGGGAAGCCTTGACCAACACTTCGGCGAAAACGCGGAGCTGGACGATCCAACCCGCGCGGAAATCACTCGGTTCCTCGTGGACAATGCCGCTGACCGGGTCAATAGCCGCAGATCCGCGAAGATCAATCAGTCCATCGCAGCCGGAAGCACGCCGCTACGGATCTCTGAAACTCCCTATTTCGTCCGCAAACACGACGAAATCTCCGCCAATGTCTGGAAACGACCCAAGATCAAGAGCGCTGCCAACTGCGTGGCGTGCCATCAGGGCGCGGAAAGGGGAAATTTTTCGGAGCACGAGGTGAGTATTCCGCGCTAAGCTGGTGTCCTATGAGAGTGCTCCTGGTCGAAGACAACAAGATCCTCGGCGATGGAGTCCGCGCAGGACTCCGGCAGCGGGAGTTTGTGGTCGACTGGGTGAGCAGTGCGGAAGAAGCCCAGGATGCCCTGGACGCGGCCGGCGACGACGCTTATGGCGCGATGGTTCTCGATATCGGCCTTCCAGGCATTTCGGGGCTCGAATTTCTGAGGAATTTGAGAAAGCGCAAGCTCGCATTCCCGGTGCTGATCCTGACGGCCAGAGATACCGTGGACGATCGAGTCAAGGGACTGGATAGCGGCGCGGACGACTATCTGATCAAGCCATTCAGCATTGAAGAGCTCGCCGCACGACTCCGGGCGCTCACGCGACGTTCCCAGGGGCGAATTTCATCAGTGATCTCTCATGGACAACTCCAGCTCGACCCAGCCTCCCATTTAGTCACTTTAAAGGGGAAGAAAATTGAGCTCTCCCCCAAGGAGTTCGCGATCCTCAAGGCATTGCTCGAAAATGCCGGCCGAGTCCAGAGCCGAGAGCGTCTCGAAGAGCAGCTTTACGGCTGGAATGACGAGTTGGAGAGCAATGCGGTGGAGGTTCATATCCATCATCTTCGCAAGAAGCTCGGGGCCGAATGGGTACGCACCATCCGAGGAGTTGGTTATATGGTCGAGGAGGCCTGATGGCGAGGATCCGCTCGCTTCGGAATTTTCTACTGGTCTACGTACTCGGAGCCTCGATCCTGATCTGGGCGGCGGCCGGATGGCGGAGCTATCTCGGCGCTCGACATGGGGTGAGCGAGCGCCTCGATGCGCAGCTCGCGGAGTCCGCGAAGATCATTCTCGCCTTGGCCCAGCATGAGATTCTGGAATTGGACTTTGAGAGCGAAATGGACATCCCGGAGGATCACTTCGATCCGCACCACTCGATCAGGATCCTCTATCAGATTTGGGATTCGGATGGGCGCTTGCTCATGCGGTCAAACGAAAACGTCCCTAGGGCGCGACTTACAAATGCGTCCAGCGGATATGTCGATCGCGAAATCGACGGTCGTGGGTACCGGATTTTCAGTCTTTGGGATCGGGAGCATAAAATCCAGGTCCAGGTGGCGCAGTATGCCCAGCCGCGCACCAGCTTCGCGGCTCATGCTGCGTTGAATATCGTGGTTCCGCTCCTGCTATCGATTCCAATTCTCGCCTTGATCATTGCCTGGGGCATTTCTCAGGCTTTGCGACCGCTCCGTAGTTCGGCGGTCGAAGTGGCAATGATGTCGCCGACGCATCTGGAGCCGATCAGTACTGAACAGGCTCCGCGAGAAGTCCGTCCGCTCATCGATGCGATCAATCAACTGCTTGGCCGTCTGAAAACGGCGCTTGAAAACGAGAGGCGCTTCACGTCGGACGCGGCCCATGAGCTCCGGACTCCGCTTGCCGCATTGAAAAGCCAGGCGGAAGTGGCAATGAATGAAAAGGATGAGGAGGCGCGGAATCACGCGCTCAACCAGCTCGGCCAAGCAGTCGACGGCTTGACACATCTGGTGGGGCAGCTTCTGACCTTGGCACGACTCGATCCGGATCGAGCGACAGGGGAGCAGGAGTCGGTCGATCTTCGTGATGTTTGCAGCCAGGTCATCGCGAGTCTCGCTCCCGAGGCATTGAAAAAGGGGGTGGAACTCGGTCTCGACGAAGGGACGGCCGTTGTTCGCGGAAATCCTGCGGCATTGGGGATCCTCATACGAAATCTGATCGACAACGCCATCCGCTATTCCGACCCCACCGGTGAGGTCCGCGTGTCCATCAGCGAAGCGGAGAGAGCGAACTCCATCGGTCCCGTGCTCCATATTCAGGACTCCGGTCCCGGCATCTCGCCGAAAGAGAGAGGGCGCGTTTTCAATCGCTTCTATCGAATTCCTGGAACTCGGGCGGACGGAAGCGGTCTCGGGCTATCTATTGTGAAGAGAGTCGCCGAGCTTCATGGCGCTCGGATCGAGCTCGGCGATGGCGAACCCAAAGGGCTTTTAGTGAAGGTATGTTTTCCTTTTAGCTCTTAAGCGACGTTTAAGCTGCGTCGTACAGGCTAGGAATCAGGAGGTGAGCCATGATTATCGTGCTCATGTTGCCCCTGTTTTTCCTGCTTGTGTTGATTGGCGTCGGATTCGCCTTTGCCGGGTCTTACCCTGAAGTGCCATCCCGCTTGATGGCGAATGGATGGCGCAAAGCACGCCGTCGAGCGAAAAAGCTTAGCCTCAAACGAAATGGCAATGCTGCCCTGATTCTGCTTCTGACAACTGGAATCCTCTCCCCTGAAAATTCCGAAGCAGTGCAGATAGAGCCACGATCCGCCCGATCGTGTGTGATCTATCAGATTCGTCAGGGGACTTCGGGCGTAATGGAGCCGGGACCCTTCGTAATTGGATGCGACGGAGCAAAGATAGAGGACGCTCGGCTCATTCCCGGCCAAAGCTTGAAGCATCTTCTGATCGGCAAAATGGGATTTCGGAAGTCCCTCGAATGCACCGAGCACAAAGTGCCTTCGCTCCAGTGGACAGCCTGCTACGAATGTCCAGTTTGAACGCGTGGAACTTGTGGATCAGCCTCGCTTCTCGGCGGCTCGCATCGTGTTTTGCAGGAGCATGGCGATGGTCATCGGGCCGACGCCACCGGGACCGGGTGTAAGGGCCG
>CAYXVB010000152.1:0-416 GCA_964467785.1 uncultured Bacteriovoracaceae bacterium | reverse complement strand
AGTTTTCATTTCGCAAATTATATTCAGAAATTATTGGTTTTGAAAAAACACCAGGTTTTCATTACCCAAATGGAATTCTGATCACCAAAAAAATGTGTTGCCGTTTAAAACCAGCGAATAAACGCAATCATCTGCATTGGTTAAGAATGCGTTAAACATCGCACAGGTTTAATCATGCAAAGCCTTTGCCGCTTCGAATGTGTTTCGCAGGAGCATGGCGACGGTGAGGGGCCCCACGCCACCGGGAACGGGTGTAATAGCCGAGGCCACGCGGGAGGCGTCGGCGTAGTTGACGTCACCGACGACTCGGGTTCCGTGGGGCGCCTTGGGATCGTCGACACGATTGATGCCGACATCGATCACTACCGCTCCCTGCTTGAGATAGGACGAGTCCACTAACTCGGGCTTGCCGACCG
>CAYXVB010000151.1:4245-8596 GCA_964467785.1 uncultured Bacteriovoracaceae bacterium | reverse complement strand
TGCTGGTTTTCGCCGCGATCCTCTGGGAGACTTGGAGAGTTTAAGGATCAAAAGAGCAGTTTCAGCGGCTCGTAGATGTTCATGAAGAACGGGCTGAAAACGCGCCGGCGCACCATCTCCTCCTCACGCTCCCAAAAATGCAGCGTGACGGCGGGCCAGCCGTATCCGAAGGAATAGCTCGTCAGGTTGCGGCCCTGCTCAAAGACTCCGGCCTCGGGATAGCGGTTCCATCTCAAGGCGATGGTGCGGGCCTGTTCGCGTGCCGTGATTCGGATCATGCGGGCGCGTTCGAGCGCTTTTTCGCGCTTGGCTGGGTCGCGCCGCAGGCCCTTGCGGATCTCGAGCGAATGTTCCATCCGATCCCAGGTCAGGCCGAGGAGCGTGCGAAGCTCTTCGTCGCGCACGTCTTGGATGGAAGGGCGGAGCTGGATCGCGTTCTCCAGAGTCTCGATCTGCCGCTCGCGTGTCCCGGGTGCCGAGCGGAGCGCGCTGAGCAGTACCCGTTCATGGACGGGGCGGCCGCCCGGAAGCTCGTCGAGAAGCGTGGAGGCGCTTAGAAGCGCCAGGCCACCTTGTTCCTTGAAGAAGGCGGTCTGAAACCGGGTGATCCTTTGCCAGGTATCGAGATCCTCGCCTAGTAGCTGAAGCCCGATCCATGGGTTGCCCCGGTGTTCCGCGTTCACGAGCAGCGCCGTGGTCCAGTCCATGAGCCAGTATCCCAGCTCCTGGCCGGACGTGAAGACGAGCTGCCCTTGGATGCCGTTTCGCTCGAGAAAGTCCAAGTCGCGCGCGCGGGTGACAAGGTAATCGGTGAGGAAGAGCGGGATGTCCAGGTCCATTCCCACCCAATAGCTGGTCTCCGGAAAGTACCAGGTAGGTCTTCGGCGGGCCTGCTCGACGAGGTAATCGCTGAGATCCGCGAAGTCCGTGCGGCCGTACACGGGCGCGTGAGCATCTTCGAGTCCGTAGAACATCACTGTGTGAGGTAGCGTGCCGACTTCGGCGGTGGAGAAGCGCGGCAGCAGGTTGAAGTTGCCGAATCGCGCGTCGCTCTGGCGGGTGGAGACGTGGTTCTTGACGAAGATCGCTTTGTCGTGGGCCCGCGCGGCGTCCGAGGCCGCGTCGATCCACCGGAGGGTCTCTTGGGGGGGAACGGGGGTGAACTCCGTCGTGCCCAGCTCGATTTCCAGGAAGTCGAAGTCGATCGCCGCGGCGAGAGCATTGATCTGGGCGCGGATCTTTGCGGGGGCGTTTTTGTCGGCGGGCGAAATCAAGTCGCGCAGCAAGCTGTGGGGCAGTAGGCGAAAGCTCTTCTGCTGATGGAAGGTGAAGCTCACGCCCACGCCAGTGAGAATGCCCAGGCGATGAGCCAGCTGGTACGGCGCCTTGAAGCTCGCGGACAGCCGGCTCAGTGGCAGGTCGAGCAGCGCGACGTTGAGGGTATTCTGACCGTTCCGGGCGAGCCAGCGCACGGTGTCCTCGGCAACCCGGGAGTCACCGTCCAGGAAACCTCGGACCCACTCGTTGGGATGCTGCGTGTGGAGATGGAACCCGCGGTAACGCAGACGCGGCTTCCACTCAAAGGCCTGTCCGCAGACGGCGCGCATTCTCTCGGGCGTGGGCGTGATCTGCTTGCGGGGATGTGGAAAAAGAAAACCCAGTTTTTGCAGTCCGAAGTAGAGAGTCGGAGCCCATTCCTCGGCTGTGGCGGTCACCTCGAGCTGGATTTCGGGAGCGGAGGCGTTTTCGTTTTCGCTGTCGTCTTCATCGATGGCGGGACACTCGATCCGCACCACGTTAGCGGTTGCCGAGTCGCTACGCAGATAATGAATTCGTCCGGGTTCGATCCCGGCCGTCTTGGAGATCCGTTCGAGGTCCGCGGTGATTTCCTGCTCGTCAGCGCTTTTCAGCTCGGGCGAAAAGTCGGCGGACGCCGATGAAGCGAAAAGCGCGAGAGCCAAGAGGTGCAAAAAAAGCCGCGGTTTCATGAGAAGTTGTTCTTCTAATGAAAACAACGCGATGCGTCAAGGGTGGAATCAGGAGGGCCCTATTTCAGCGGATTGAAGAAGGCAAAGTGAAAAATTGAATTATATTCAATAGATGGATCTTCGACTCCGCCTTCTGCGTCGGAAGCGCGAGCGCTCCGGAGCGTTCCCGGGAATTGTTTTCGGAGCGTTTCACTTGGTTTCGACGTCGAAAGTGAAGCTCTAAGCCGTACAGGGGATCGTATCCCGTGCTTCCGGGTCCTTAAGGACCGCGCGCTCGAACTCGGGCAGGCATCCGTACAGCTCGGCCAGCGAGTCGATTTCGAAGATCTTGTCTTGAAAGCGATCCACGCGGAAATCCTGGCGCCGGATCGCCTCCACCGAAAACGGGATCACCGTGGGCCTATCGCTGAGCGCATACGCGCACTCGCCATGGGAGGACGCGATGCCCGCGCCGAAGATGCGCCGGCCCTCGGGTGTGCGGATGACGCTGAACTCGATGGCAAACCAAAACAGCCGCGCGAACTGGGTGAGCACCCCAGGCCGGTCCGGATATGCCACCGCGCGTCGGCCCAGCTCGCGGCAAAAATCCGCGTAGTCGCGATCAGCCAAGAATGGCAGGTGTCCATAAAGATCGTGAAAGACGTCCGGCGCCGGCGTGTACGACACGTCCTTGCGGTCGCGGATGAAGTTGCCGATCGGGAACATTCCTTCCGCCAGCATGCGGTAAAAGCTGTCGTCTTCCTCGAGGCCTTCGACCGGGACGCCTTCGAACCCCGTCAGGGCCTTGAGCGTCCGGTTCACTTCAGCGATGTCGGGCACGCCGCCGTCGCGGATCCCGAGCCGAGAGATTCCTTTCGCGAAGAGCGGGTGAATCTGTTCGTCGCGTTTCTCGGCCTGGCGCCGGAACATCACGTTCCAGGTTTCGTGTTCGACTGGTGTGAACTTGCGCCAGGGAAGTTTCTTCATTTGAGATAGCCTCTCTTCATTTGATCACGTTCGATGGAGCGGAACAAGGCGCCGAAATTGCCCTCGCCGAACGCGAAGTGGTTCTTGCGCTGGATGATCTCGATGAAGATCGGGCCGATGATGTTCTTGGTGAAGATCTGGAGCAGATAGCCTTCGGCGTCACCGTCGATCAGAACCATGTGGTCCTGGAGCCGGCGGCGGTCCTCGGTGACGTTGGGGACGCGGTCGAAGACTTCGGCGTAGTACTCGTCGTCGATATCGAGCGTCTCGATGGACGTGCCCTCGAGTGCGTCGAGAGAGGCCAGGATGTCGTTGGTCAGGAAGGCCAGGTGCTGGACGCCCGGGCCCTGGTACTCGTCGAGGTACTCGTTGATCTGGGAGTGCTTCTCGGTGCCCTCGTTGATCGGGATGCAGAACTTGCCGCAGGGCGAGCGTAAGGCGTATGAGGTCAGCCCGGTCTTGGCGCCGCGGATGTCGAAGTAACGGACCTCAGTGAACTCAAAAATGGTCTTGTAGAAGTCGGCCCACTTCTTCATCTCGCCCTTGTGGACGTTGTTGGTCAGATGGTCGATCGAGATGAAGCCTTTTTGTGGCACGAGGTCCGGTTGGGCGAGCGTCTCAAAGCCGAGGGATTCGTACAGCGGGCGCCCGCGCTTGCGATCCACCAGATAGATGAGGCTTTCGCCGATGCCGTAGAGCGCGGGCAGGTGGGTAGCGCGTTTTCCAGGGGCTTTTCCGCCTTTTTCGGGGACGGCAAGTAGGTCGGACTCCTCGCAGAGATTGGCGCCGCGAAGGATCGCGAGCCCCATCGCCTGACGCGCGTCCTTGACCCGCCAGCCCATCGAGCAGATCGAGGGGCCGTGGGCTTGGGCAAACGCCGCGGCATAGGAATTCTTGGAGCGGTTGAGAAGAAAGTAGATCTCGTTCTGCTCGTAGAGGTCGATGCCCAATTTGGCATGGCTCATGACCCGCGAGAAGCCGAATTCCTGGAAAAGGCGGTGAAGCTTGTCCGGCTCGGGGGAGGCGAACTCGACAAATTCGATTCCGTCGAGGCCGATCTGATTGGTGCTCATGTGGATAGACTCCTTAGTTTCGATGCGATTCGCGCCCGCGCCTGTGGCGCCGGACCGTTCATTTCTTCCGCCAGCTCATCCAATAATCGGCGATCTCCGAGGGGAGGGCGGCGGGGCCCACTTCGAGCGGTTTTTTGGTGTCGATCATCACGGCGATTTCCTGGGTCTCGCGCACGGAGCGAGTGCGCTCGACGGCCTGGGGTTGTGGACCGTGGTGTATGCCCTGCGGATGGAAGGTCAGCATGCCCGGGCCGATCCCTTCGCGGGAAAAGAACTGGCCCGCGTGGTAGAAGAGCACCTCGTCGAAGTCGATGTTGGAGTGGT
>CAYXVB010000151.1:0-4235 GCA_964467785.1 uncultured Bacteriovoracaceae bacterium | reverse complement strand
AAGGCCCCTTCATCGCCTCGGGGTCGCCGTTTTCGAGCGGCCGGGGCAGGAAGCTGCAGATGACGAAGTTGTGGCCGACGAACGTCGTGTGCGCCGAGGGCGGCAAGTGGTAACGGTCGCAGCTCACGGGGCGGATGTCGCGCACGTTGAGCTGCATCACGCTCAAAGTCCCTTTCCAACCGACGACGTTGATCGGATCAAACGGGTAGAAGACCGAGGTGATGGCGCCGCGGCGCTGGATCTTGAGTTCCCATTCCCTGGCGGACGGGGCGGCGGCGGATCCTACCGAGGGACAGGTGGCCCTGGGAGTCGGAACGCGAATGACCGAGGGGTCGAAGAGCGCGTGCTCGCCCAGCATGCCCTTGTCGGGAAAGCGGTATTCGCCCGCGGATTCGACGAGGAGGAGCTGGGTCGGCTGAGCGGGTTCGAAGCGATAAACGGTGCCGCGAGGGATGAGAAGATAGTCACCGGCTTCGTACTGGACCGGGCCGAAATCCGTCTCGAGGAGGCCCGCGCCCTGATGAATGAAATAAACCTCGTCCATGTCCGCGTTGCGGAAGTGGTAGGGCATCGCGCGAGTCTGCGCGAAGAAGTGGATGCGGCAGTCCTCGTTGAAGAGATAAGGCTTGCGGCAGGCCAGGAAATCGCCTTCGGCGAGGGCGCGCGGCGCGAACGCGCGGGGCTTGAGCGGGCCTTCGATCCGTGTCCAGGCGGTCGGGGGCTCGGTGCGGTAGAGGTGGGCGTAACCGCCGAAGAACCCGTTGCGGGCATATTCCTCTTCGTATGTCCCATCCGGTATGCCTACGTGGGCCTGCTTTGACGTGACGCCTTTGACGTATGGAATGTTGATCATCTCTCCTGCATACAGCAATCCACGTGCCGGCAAACTTGATTGTTCTCAAGTCACGCTTAGGGCCGGAAATGGCTTATTCTGCAGAAGCGAAGTGACAATAAGTCCCATGTCGGGGTCAGAAGCTCATGTGGTACCAGATCGTCCCGGTCACGACTTTCTTTGTATGGAACTCGGGAGTGAGCGTGTCGATCACCGGCGAGTTCCGCAGGTCAAACACCTGGGAAGGCGTGCGGTTCTGATAGCGCATGGCGACGCCCACGTCGCCCCGTGCGCCGGCGATATCCGTTTTTTTGGTCCAGTCCACGCCCAGTGTCTTAACTAGAGGCTGGTCAAAGTAAGTGTCTTTGCTCGCGGTGATCTTACTGAGGTCGGCGAGGACGGAGAATTCGCCAAGGCGCTCCGTGGGGACGGCCTGCTTGAGAAAGGTGCGCAGGCCCTTGGCCGTGGACTTTTGGATGCCGTCAAAAAGGTAGAGCTCGCCGCCGGCCACGAGGTAGGCCTCGGGCTTCTCCGGATTGCGACTGTCATAGACCACGCTCACCTTGTCGTAATCCGTCCGGAGTGCGGGCTGGATGATGCTGTGATAGTCGCGCGTGGTGAGTCCGGTCGCGCGCTCGACTGACACGGTGACGGGAGAATCCTTGCCGAGCTTTTGGTCGACGCCGGTCAGGATCCGGGCGCGCGGGGCGGAAGCGACGCCTTTTTTAGCGATATCCTCCGAGACATCGAGCTCGAGCCGGCCGGTCGTGTTGTTGACACGGGCGCGGCCTTTGATGTCCGTGCCGAGAAAAATCCCATTACTGCTCGCGCTGGTGTGGGTGAGCGAGCCGTCGGAGTTGGCCTTGCTCATCGGCATCTCGAAATTCATGATACCGACCCGGGCGGTGCTCTTGAGTCCGATCTCGTCGACGTATTTGAGGCCTTGCGCCACGTACTCGTTCTGAGTGGCGACGCCTACGGCGTCCACCCGGTATCGTTCGGTTCCGTTATAGGCGGTGTGAAGCGCGAACGCCTTGATCTGGGTGCCGCCGGCGGTGGTTCCCTCGGCCTGCATGGAAAAGCGCTCAGTGTGGTTGCCCATCGTGAAGTTAAAGGTCGAGGCACCGGGTTTGAACGAAGACGCGTCGCGGAACTCCCGATCCAGCCAGCGCGTGGTCTGCGGCACGAAGGTGCGGAAGCGGCTGCTGTTTTCGGCGGGCCCCACGAAGATGGAGCCGCTGAAGGGGCCGAGCGTCCGGAGCGAGGAGTTGAGCGCCGCTTCGAGATTCTTCTCTCCGGTGCGCACGAGCTGGGAGTAGTTTTGCGAGTAGTACTCGCCGGTTTTCGGATCCTTGAACACCATGATGAAGTGTCCGTCTTGATCAGGCTTTTTCGGGTTCTTTTGCCAGAGTCCCGAGTGGACGCGGGCGTCTTGGAAACCCAGCGCCAGGGCGACCTGCGTGAGGTAGTTGTGGATGTCGCCGCAGATGCCGCCGTTTTTCCCGTGTTTTAGTGCATTCTGGAAGACAGCTTCATCGGACATGATGTTTTTGATGTTGGCGTCATAGCCCTGACTCAGGCGGCTGCCGAAGAGCGAGAGGACGAGGAGCTTCTCATTCGTATTGAGAGAGGCGCCCTGTTCACGAAGCCAATGGAGCTGTTGCTTGAAGGTCGTGGGTTTGGGGGCGCCATTGACCAGGACTTCGCCGAACGCTCCCTGGTAGAGCCGATTGGCGTTGGATTTGACGATTTCGGGCAGGGTGTTGAGGTGCGTGCCTTGGACTTTGTAGTCGGAATCCTTTTGCGCTTTCACGTATTCGAGCATGAAAACGCCGTCCACCCAGGATGTCCGGCCAGGATCGATCGCGCTTTTGAGCGTCTCGATCGAAGCCGCGTTCGAAGGGGGGGCGGCTCCTTCAGGCGGACAGGGCTCGCCGGCCGCTAGCAGCGATTGCGGAAGCAGAATGGCGCATGAAGTCCAACAGGTCAGCACAAATGCCGGTGTTCTCAACTTGAAGATCATTTCTGGATTTCTCCCCCGCTCGAGATCGTTCAAGTTTACGCTGAGCGTCGCGCGGGGTCAACGGACGCCCGTGCGGGGCGCAGGCAGGGTCAGTCCCTTGACGCTCGTGTTTTTGCGCCAAAGTCGAGTGCTGGAGTGCGAGCTGTCGGACTCAAGCGACTTCTTCGTCGTCTCTGTCGCTCGATTTGCTTTCGCGGTAGCAGCCGCAACTTTCGACAATCTTGATGATCAGGTCGAGGTCGGCTGGTTTTTTGATGAATCGGGAGGTGAGCGGCTTGACCTGCTTGGCGATGTCGGACTCTGGGGGAGCGGCCGAAACCACGACGATGGGCGTGCCGACCACTTGGTCGACGCTGCCCCGTTTCATGCTTTTAAGAAATTCCAGTCCGTTCATGACCGGCATGAAGAGGTCGAGGAAAATCAGGCAAGGCCGGGGGATCGTTTCGAGGATATCGAGCGCCTCTTGACCATTGGCTGCGGAATACACTTTGAAACCCTCGAACTCCAAAAAATCCCGAAGGGACTCCCGGATGTCCGTGTCGTCTTCGACGATCAATATGGATTGCCCGATTGCTCGGAGCGGTGCGGTGTCAGTCGCCGTCATCATCCGGACGTTGATATGAAAGAATCGCGCCGAGCGATGGCGCTCAAGATCGGGCAGTCCGGCCGCTGATCCCCTTTGCAGCAGGCCACCAGTTTTTGCAGGGTGTCGCGCATTTCTTGCAGCTTCGTGATCCGATCATTCAGATCGCGCACGTGCTGCTGGGCGAGTCTTTTGACTTCGGCGCTCGCGCGCGAGCGGTTCTTCCACAGTCCGATCAGCTTGGAGATCTCCGGCATCGAAAAGCCGAGTTCCCGGGCGCGTCGGACAAAGCGGAGCGTGTGAACGTCGGCTTCGTCATAGAGACGATAGCCCGAAGCCGTGCGGCGGGCTTCGGGGATCAGGCCGATGCTTTCATAATGCCGGATCATCTTTGCGCTGACGCCGGAGGCCGCGGCGGCCTGCCCGATGTTCAAGGTCTTTGGGGAAACTTTTTTGAGCGGGGCTTTTTTCATGTCGAAATCCTCGCCGCTCCGGACTCCGCCCGGGCCGCCGGTTTCCAGCGTCGGAGCAGCAGTGCGTTGGTGACGACGCTGAAGCTGGAGAACGCCATGGCGGCTCCCGCCACCAGGGGGCTTAAGTAGCCAAGCGCCGCGGCTGGGATTCCGATCACGTTGTAGATGAAGGCCCAAAACAGATTCTGCCGGATCTTGGCGTAAGTGCGCCGCGAGATATCGATCGCGTCGCCGATGAGTAGCGGGTCGCCGCGCATCAGCGTGACCCCCGCTGCTTGCATCGCCACGTCGGTGCCGGTGGCCATCGCAAAGCCAACGTCCGCC
>CAYXVB010000150.1:0-8666 GCA_964467785.1 uncultured Bacteriovoracaceae bacterium | reverse complement strand
ACGCCCTTGCCGCTCAAGGCATTGAGGTACGCGGGCAGGGTGGCCACCAACGTCTTGCCTTCGCCGGTTCGCATTTCGGCGATGCGGCCGCGATGCAAGGTGATCCCGCCGATGAGCTGGACGTCATAATGCCGCTGGCCGATGGAGCGCCAAGCGGCCTCGCGGGTGACCGCGAAGGCTTCCGGCAGAAGCGAGTCAAGTGACTCGCCGCGGGAGATGCGCTCCTTGAATTCCGCGGTTTTGGCCCGTAGCTGATCGTTGTTCAGCGACTTGATGCCGGCTTCGAGCTGATTGATCCGCGCTACCAGGGGGTAGATGGATTTCAGTTCACGTTCGTTTTGGGTGCCAAAGATCTTTTTGCCGAGGTTCTGGATGAGGGCCATGGAGCCAAGACTTTACCGGGGCATAGTGCCCCTGTCGAGTCAGTTTTCAAGGATATAGGAGAGGGGGTCGACCGGAGTGCCGTGGACCCGGACCTCATAATGAAGGTGAGGACCCGTGGATCTGCCGCTATTGCCCACTTGGGCGATGGGTTCGCCGCGGCGCACCTTCTGGCCTTTGCTCACCAGAAATTTGCGGGTGTGGCCATACCAAGTTTCGATCCCGTAGCCATGGTCGATGATGACGGTCTGACCGTAACCGGGCTTGGTGGCGGAGAAGGTGACCAGACCCTCCGCGGGTGACTTGATGACCGTGCCCGGCCGATTGGCGATGTCGAGGCCTTCGTGCATTTTGACGCGGCCCCCAAAGGGAGAGCGCCGGACGCCGAAGCCGTTGGTAAAGTAACCGACCACGGGTTTGACGGTGGGCAGCGCGGCTAGGAATGACTTTTGATCGGCAAGCAGCTCGTACTGGTCCTGGAGCATCTGCTCGACATATAGGGTGTCGCGATTGAGATCGGTGAAGCGTTCATCGAGCTGCTCGTATTCTCGCCGTAGCAGCGCGTCTTCGGGGTCTTCGATCCCGGCCAGTGTTCCCCCGGCCAGGGCGCCACTGATGACGGAGTTGAAGCCGATGGTTTTGGGCGCTGCGGTAGCAGGATTCGGGGAGGAATGCGGTGGCGCATCCCCGTTGGTGCTCTCGCTGCCCTCCACGGCCGCGGTCGAGGCGTTCTTTCCGCCATCGATGGGCGTGGGGGCCGATCCGATGTTGGTGGCGGCATCCGGAAGCTTGATGTTGTTGAGGCTCTGCAGCAAATTGCTGCGGTCCTCGATGTTGGTGATGACCTTGAGGCGGGTCGCAAAAGTTTTGATGCGCTCCATCGTGCTTTCGATGGTGGTGACTTTGTTTTTGAAGACCTGGACTTGCTGGCGGAGTCGGCGATTCTCCATCTTGAGCTGCTTGTTTTCGCCGATCTGGCTCATGACGTACCAGTAGTCGAGAACCATGACCACGCCGACCAGCGTGAAGAGCGCAAGGCCCACGGCGGCGCTCTTGGCCATCCAGGCCGGGATCACGATCTTTCGGACCTGGGAAGTCTTCTCAGGCACGATCATCAAGGTGTAGTAGCGGTTGGCCATCTCTTCTCTTCTGCCTTGGGTTTTCAGACCTCGGTGATTTCAATCATAACCGCAGTGATGTTGTCGTCGCCACCCCGATTGTTGGCGGCTGCGATGAGCTCTCCGATCGCGGTCTGGAGGTCGGCTTCCGTGCGTTCGTCTTTGTCGAAAACGTGGCGTTGAACTTGATCGAGCATCTCCATGTCGTCGATTAGGCCCGAAAGGCCGTCGGAACAGATCAGAAAAAGATCGCCCGGGTGGACGACCTTTTCGTAGACTTCGACGGGCACGGAGCGCTCGAACCCCACGGAGCGGGTGATCACGTTCTTCATGCGATCCGTCTTGGCCTGCTCGCGCGTGATCAGCCCGGCTCGCACTTTCTCGGCCACGAGCGAATGATCGCGGGTGAGCTGCCAGAGGAGTCCGTCGCGGAGAAAGTAGCAGCGGCTGTCGCCCACATGTCCGATGTAGAGCTTGTTATCCTGAAAGAGCAGGGCCGTGGTGGTCGTGCCCATGCCGCGGAACTTGGGATTCTTCTCGGCGTAATCGAAGACCGCTTCGCTGGCGGCGGTGATGGCGGCGGCGACCGTCTTGCGCGCGTCGTAATCGGGCAGCTCGGTGCCTTTGCGCACGACCTTGGGGACGATCTCCGCGACCATGGAGCTGGCCGTCTCGCCGCCGAGATGGCCACCCATGCCGTCGGCGACGACGAACAGGCCCAGGTCGGCCTCGACGGCTAGGTTGTCCTGGTTTTGCGTCCGCTTTCGCCCGGTATCGGTCGCGGAAGCGACGCGGAATTTGGCCGTTTTATTGGACATAGCGCTCAGGCTCCTCCGACGAAGATCTCGCTGATCCGGACCGAAGGGGCGCCGACCGAGCCGAAAAAGCGCAGGTCGCTCCCGACATCCGTGATTTTGCGGAATACTCCTAGAATATTCCCCGCCACCGCGAATCCGCGGACCGGCGTGCTTAGCTTCCCATTTTCAATCAAAATGCCCGAAGCTCCGAGCGAAAAATCACCGGTGACCGGATTGGCGGTGTGGACTCCCAAGAGATTCGTGATGAGGATGCCCCGGGAGATGCCCTTCATGAGCTGCTCGGGGGGCTTTCGTCCCTTGGTCATATAAAGGTTGGAAATCCCGATGGAGGGAGGGGCTTTGATTCCGCGCCGGGTGCTTCCCGTGGGCTCGGTCTCGTACTTCCGGGCGTAGTAATTGTCGTAGAGGAAGTTTTGGACGAAGCCGCCGTCCACGAGCATGACTTGGCGGGAGGGGACGCCTTCGCCATCGAAGGGCGAGGTGCCATAGCCGCCCGGCAGCAGGCCGTCGTCGATCAAGGTCACCTGGTCGGAGAACATCCGTTCGCCCTTTTTGCCGGCGAGCATGCTGCGGCCTTTGTCGATCTCCTCGGCCGAGAAGCTGGAGGAGAGGAACTCGAGCAGACTGGAGACCACGCTGTTGCGAAAGATCGCCGGGCACTGCATCGTGGGCGGCTTTTGGGCACCGAGGAGCTCGGTGGCCAGGCGGGCCGCCTGTCGTCCGATCTGCCCCACGTCGAGCAGGTCGAGGTGGTTGCCAAAACCGAAGTCGGATCCCATCTGGGAGTCGCCGTCCGTCTCCGCCTTGCAGCTCACCGCTCCGGTGAAGTAGGTCGCCTGGCTGCGAATGTGCTCACCGCTGGAGTCGATCAGGTGTTGCTTGAGAATGGTCTCGGAAACGGAAGCGGACCGAACCGTGGTGATGCGGGCGTCCGCCTGCCGGCAAGCGGTCTCGAGCTGGAGCGCGAGCTCGATCTTTTTTTCGATGGGCTCGGCGATGCCGCGGCTATCGAAGTTGTCGACGTCCGGATAGGCGCTCGAGCCAAAGGAATAGAGCCCGTTGTGCTCGTCCCTGGGCATGATTGTCGCTATTTCAAGCGCGGACTGGATGGCCTTGTCGACAGCGGACTTTTCCAGAGAGGTGGTGAAGCTAAAGCCGAGCCGCTGGTCTTTGACTAAGCGCACGGCGAGGCCGACGTCCTCGGAACGGGTGAGGGATTCGGCCTTTTGGTTCCGCGCTTCGACCCGAGTCGACGTCCGATGCTGAAAATACAGCTCGAATTGGTCGGGATTAAGTTGTTCCAATTTTTTGACGGCGCGAAGCAGTGCCGGGTGGCCGTTCGATTCCGGAGTCAGGTTCGAGTGCATGGATGACCTACTGGTCCGATCTTTTATTTAAAAAAATGTCACGAAAATGGCGAAATTAACCGCCTTTGTGGCGACGGTAACTTTACACCGGCAAGGCTGTAAAGGTAAAATGGTGAACAGGGGCACCCAAGGACCGGCAAAAGGGTGCCCATGAACTTAGGTTCAACCTCTCATAAAACCCACGGAAGGCGGGAACGCGATGGCATCGGGTGCAGACGGCGGTCAAAATTGGGAATCGATTCTGGCCGACAACAGTGTGATGCGGGAATTCCGCAGCTTCCACTGGGAAGGTTCGTTTTATCAGTATCTTGATCTGGTGAAGAAAGATCCCCGGATCGCGCGTAACGCGTTCCAGCGCATGTACGACATGGTGCAAGCTTGGGGCACGTCGTCGTACGTCGAATACAAAAAGAACATCGTCCGCTACAAGTTTTTTGACGACCCGATCGACAACGGCAAGGACGCGGTGTTCGGCCTCGACGTGCCGCTGATGAAGCTGGTGCATTTCTTTAAGTCCGCCGCCTTCGGCTACGGGACGGAAAAGCGCGTGCTCCTGCTGCACGGTCCGGTCGGTTCGGCCAAGTCCACGATCGCCCGCTTGCTCAAGAAGGGCATCGAGCGCTACTCGCGCACCGACGAAGGCGCGATGTACACCTATAAGTGGATCGATCCCAAGGGCGAGTACGCCGACATCTTCGGCAAGCAAAAGGAGATCCTCTGCCCGATGCACGAGGACCCGCTCAAGCTGCTCCCCGAGGAGATGCGCTCCAAGATCTGCGACGAGCTCAATCGCGGCAACAAGACGGACTACAAGGTCACGATCACGGGCGACCTGAATCCGGCCTCGCGCTTCATCCAGCGCGAGCTGCTCAAGCGTTACAACGGCGACTGGTCGGCGATGGTCGCCAATCACATCCGGGTCGTCCGTTTCGTGCTCTCCGAAAAGGACCGCATGGGCATCGGCACCTTCCAGCCCAAGGACGAGAAGAACCAGGACTCCACGGAGCTGACCGGTGACATCAATTACCGGAAGATCGCCGAATACGGTTCCGACTCGGACCCGCGCGCCTTTAACTTCGACGGCGAGTTCAACGTCGCCAACCGCGGCGTCGTCGAGTTCATCGAAGTCCTGAAGCTCGACGTCGCGTTCCTGTACGACCTGCTCGGCGCCTCGCAGGAGCACAAGATCAAGCCCAAGAAGTTCCAGCAGACGGACATCGACGAGGTCATCATCGGCCACACCAACGAGCCGGAGTTCAAGAAGCTTCAGAACAACGAGTTCATGGAAGCGCTCCGCGACCGCACGGTAAAGATCGACGTCCCGTACATCACCAAGCTCAAGCAGGAGATCAAGATCTACGAAAAGGACTTCAACTCCCAGAAGATCAAGGGCAAGCACATCGCCCCGCACACGGTCGAGGTGGCCGCGATGTGGGCGATCATGACCCGCCTGGAGCAGCCCAAGAAGGCGAACCTCTCGCTCCTGCAAAAGCTCAAGCTCTACGACGGCAAGACGCTCACGGGTTACACCGAGGACAACGTCAAGGAGCTGCGCAAGGAGGCGATCCGCGAAGGCCTCGAGGGGATCTCCCCGCGTTACGTGCAGGATAAGATCAGTAACGCCCTGGTCAACGACAAGAACGGCGAGATCGGCTGCGTCAATCCCTTCATGGTGATGAACGAGCTCGAAGGGGGCTTGAAGCATCACGCCCTGATCGGCTCCGACGAGAAGCGCCGCGAGTACCGTGAGATGCTGGCCACGGTGAAGCAGGAGTACGAGGACATCGTCAAAAACGAGGTCCAGAGGGCGATTTCGGCCGACGAGGACGCGATCTCCAAGCTCTGCTCCAACTACATCGACAACATCAAGGCCTACACGCAGCGCGAGCGGGTCAAGAACAAGTACACGGGCCAGGACGAGGAGCCGGATGAGCGCCTGATGCGCTCGATCGAGGACAAGATCGACATCCCGGAAAGCCGCAAGGACGACTTCCGGCAGGAGATCATGGCCTATATCGGACGCCTGGCGATCGACGGCCGCCAGTTCGACTACAAGACCAACGAACGTCTCCACAAGGCTCTCGAGCTCAAGCTGTTCGAGGACCAGAAGGACACGATCAAGCTCACGTCGCTGGTCTCCAACGTGGTGGACCGCAATACCCAGGAAAAGATCGACATCGTCAAGGCGAGGCTGATCAAGAACTACGGTTATTGCGAGATCTGCTCGACGGACGTGCTGAACTTCGTCGCCAGCATCTTCGCGCGCGGCGACGTCCGCAAGCGGCAGTAAAAGCGCTCCTTGAAAAGTGGAAGCCCGGGATCAGGCCTGAACGGCCTTCGTCCCGGGCTTTTCGCAAAACGGCCGGTGATCGAACCGGATCGCAGTAGAAACCTCGCGGCCAGGATGGCCGCCAGCTGAACGCCGGACCCGAAGACAAAAGAGGTCGAAGAGAAAAGATGAACATCAACCGCGACCACTCCCGATTCCGCCAGATCGTCAAAGGCCGCATCAAGCAGGACCTCAAGAAGTACGTGACCCACGGCGAGATGATCGGCCGCAAGGGCAAGGACCAGGTGACGATTCCGATCCCGCAGATCGAGATCCCGCGCTTCCGATTCGGCGACCGCGACCAGGGCGGCACCGGCCAAGGCGAGGGCAAGCCAGGCGACCCGATCGGGCAGGGCGATCCCCAGCCCGGCCAGGGCGAGGCGGGCAACAATCCCGGCGAGCACACGCTCGATGTCGATCTGACTTTGCAGGAGCTGGCCGAGATCCTGGGCGAGGAGCTCGAGCTCCCCAAGATCGAGCCGCGCGGCCACAAGACTTTGAAAAGCAAAACGGAGCGCTACACGGGGATCTCGCACCAGGGGCCGAATTCGCTCCGACACTTCAAGCGGACCTTCAAGGAAACGCTCCGCCGCCAAATTTCGTCGGGGATTTACGATCCGGAGAACCCGATCATCATCCCGATCCGCGGCGACATGCGCTACCGCTCGTGGAAGACCGATGAGCGCCACGAGAACAACGCCGTCATCATCTACATGATGGACGTCTCGGGCTCGATGGGCGACGAGCAAAAGGAGATCGTCCGGACCGAGGCCTTCTGGATCGATACCTGGCTCAGGTCCCAGTACAAGGGCATCGAGACGCGCTACATCATCCATGACGCCACCGCGCGCGAGGTGGACGAGGACACCTTTTTCAAGACCCGCGAGAGCGGGGGCACGCTGATCTCCTCGGCCTACAAACTCTGCGAAAAGATCATCGAGACCGATTACTCGCCCTCCGAGTGGAACATCTACCCGTTCCACTTCTCCGACGGCGACAACTGGTCAGGCGAGGACACGAGGCTCTGCTTGGAGCTGCTCTCCAAGCAGCTGCTCCCGATGAGCAACGTGTTCTGCTACGGCCAAGTGGAGTCGCGCTATGGCTCGGGCCAGTTCTACAAGGACCTGCGCGAGCATTTTGGCAGCGAACACGATTCGGTGATCTTGTCCAAGATCGAGAACAAGGAAGGCATCCTGCAGTCGATCAAGGACTTCCTGGGAAAAGGCAAGTAAGGGAGACGAGCGATGGCATTCGAATTCAATTCAAGCGCATTGCCCGCCGATCTCGCGGAGATCCGCGACCAGATCCGTGGCTACGCCGAGGGCTACGGCCTGGACTTCTTCGAGGTCGTCTTCGAGATGGTGGACTACGACCAGATCAACCAGCTGGCCGCCTACGGCGGCTTTCCGGTGCGCTATCCGCATTGGCGCTTCGGCATGGAGTACGACCAGCTCTCCAAGGGCTACGAGTACGGCCTGCAAAAGATCTACGAGATGGTGATCAACACCGACCCTTCGTACGCCTATCTGATGAAGGCCAACAACATCGTCGACCAGAAGATGGTCATGGCCCACGTGTACGGCCACGTCGACTTCTTCAAGAACAACTACTGGTTCTCCAAGACCAACCGCAAGATGCTCGACACGATGGCCAACCACGCCGTCAAGATCCGCGATTACATGGATCAGTACGGCCAAGACACGGTCGAGAACTTCATTGATCACTGCCTGGCGCTGGAGAACCTGATCGACCCGTTCCTTCCGTTCGCCGAGCCCAAGAAGCGTTCGGAGACCCGCCCGCTCGGTGCCGAGGAAAAGGAGCGCGAAGCCGCGGCCGCCCGCGAGCCGGGCAAGCTCAAGGTGCAGCACCAGTACATGGACTCCTACATCAATCCGCCGGATTTCCTGGCCGAACAGCGCAAGAAGCTGGAGGATGCCGCGAAGCAGGAGCGCAAGAACCCGCCTTCGCCGCAGAAGGACGTGCTGGCGTTCCTCCTGGCCAACGCGCCCCTGGAGCCCTGGCAGGCGGACGTGCTCTCGATCGTGCGCGACGAGGCCTATTACTTCGCCCCGCAAGGCCAGACCAAGGTCATGAACGAGGGCTGGGCCTCCTACTGGCACTCCAAGATCATGACCTGCAAGGCGCTCTCGGACTCGGAGATCATCGATTTTGCCGACCATCACGCCGGCACGATGGCGATGGCCCCGGGGCAGATCAACCCCTACAAGATCGGGGTGGAGCTTTTCCGCGACATCGAGGACCGGTGGAACCGCGGCGCCTTTGGCAAGGAGTACGACGAATGCGATGACATGGTCGTCAAGGCCCGCTGGGATCGCAAGCTTGGCCTGGGCCGCCAGAAGATCTTTGAGGTCCGGCGCGTGTGCAACGACGTGACGTTCATCGACGAATACCTCACGGAGGAGTTCGTCGAGCGCTACAAGATGTACACCTACGCCTACAATCGCCGCACGAACCAGTACGAGATCGCGGACCGGGACTTCAAAAAAGTGAAGGAAAAGCTCCTCTTCCAGCTGACCAACCGCGGCCAACCTTTTGTCTACGTCACGGACGGCAATTTCCAGAACAAGGGCGAGCTCCTGCTCTGGCACAAGCACCAGGGCGAACTGACGCAGGCGCTGGACGCGGCGACACG
>CAYXVB010000149.1:7424-8848 GCA_964467785.1 uncultured Bacteriovoracaceae bacterium | reverse complement strand
AAGGGTGTTCTCCCGAAGGAATATGCGCGCCCGGGTCTCGACAAGACGCGCCTGGGTGAGCTGATGGATTTGATCGGTTCTATCGGCCTCGGAAGCCAAGAGGCTCGGAAGAAAGACCTTCTCGGCCGCGTCTACGAATACTTTTTGTCGATGTTCGCTTCCGCCGAGGGCAAGCGTGGCGGCCAGTTCTACACGCCAGGCTGCATCGTGAAGCTCCTGGTTGAGATGCTGGCACCCTACAAGGGCCGTGTCTTCGACCCGGCTTGCGGGTCTGGCGGAATGTTTGTGTCGTCCGAGCGATTCGTGGAGGCCCACGGCGGCAAGATCGGCGACATCAGCATCTTCGGTCAGGAGTCCAACCCAACGACCTGGAAGCTCGCCAAGATGAACCTTGCGATCCGAGGGATCGAGGCGAACCTGGGGCCCGAAAACGCCGACAGCTTTCACCGAGATCTGCATCCTGATCTCAAGGCCGACTACGTCATCGCGAATCCGCCTTTCAACGACAGCGACTGGGGCGGTGAACGCCTCAAGGATGACAGCCGCTGGAAGTATGGGGTGCCTCCTGCTGGGAACGCCAACTTCGCTTGGGTCCAGAACTTCGTCCATCATCTGGCACCGACCGGTACAGCGGGGTTCGTGCTTGCGAACGGATCGATGTCGTCGAATCAATCGGGCGAGGGTGAGATCCGCAAGAATCTGATCGAAAATGACCTTGTGGACTGTATGGTGGCACTACCGGGGCAGCTCTTCTATTCCACGCAGATTCCTGTCTGTCTCTGGTTTTTGGCTCGCGACCGCAAGAACCATAAGTTCCGCGATCGCCGCCGCACGACTCTCTTCATTGATGCCCGCAAGATGGGGAAGCTCGTCGACAGGGTCCACCGCGAGCTTGCCGACGAAGACATTCAGAAGATTGGTGCCACCTACCACGCGTGGCGCGGCGACAAGGGTGCCGGCAAATACGAGGATGTAAAGGGCTTCTGCAAGAGCGCGACATTAGAAGAGATCAAGGCTCACGGATACGTGCTCACGCCAGGAAGATATGTGGGAGCCGAAGATATCATCGATGATGAATCCCCTTTCGAGGAGCGCTTCGCGGTATTGCGCTCATCGCTATTGGCAAAGTTCGAACGATCAGCGGAGCTGGCACGAAAGATTGAGCAATATCTCGGAGCCCTTGAATGAGAGCGAAGTTGAAATCCTACCGGCTGGGCGAAATTTGCGACATTTTCGACGGCCCTCATGCGACACCAAAAAAAACTGCCGTAGGCCCTATCTTTCTCGGAATATCGAGTTTGGAGCAAGGGCGTTTGAATTTGGCGGAGTCGGAATGTGTCTCGGAGGAGGATTTCAAGAAGTGGACAAAACGAATTACACCCCAACCTGGGGACGTAGTATTTTCGTATGAGACCCGACTTGGG
>CAYXVB010000149.1:1780-7414 GCA_964467785.1 uncultured Bacteriovoracaceae bacterium | reverse complement strand
GCATCATCACGCTGATCGCCAGCGCCGCTGCCAGACCCGACTTGGGGAGGCCGCGATCATTCCGGAAGGTCTACGATGTTGTTTAGGGCGACGGATGGGCCTTCTTCGTCCAAAGAGGGACATTGTTGATCCGTATTTCCTTCTGTATTTCTATCTTTCACCAGTTTTCCAAGAGCTGATTCGCCAGATGACCGTGCACGGCAGCACGGTTGATCGTATTCCACTGATAGAGATGCCGAACTGGCAGGTTGAAATCCCCGAAGATATTGACCTACAGCGTGCAATTGCCGGCACTGCTAAAGTACTCGATGAAAAAATCGAATTAAATCGACGGCTGAACGAAGACCTGGAGATGATGGCACGTGCGATCTTCAAGTCATGGTTCGTTGACTTCGATCCCGTCCACGCCAAGCGCCAGGGTAAGAGGCCCTCCGGAATAGATGATGCCGCTGCTGCGATCTTTCCGAGCAGCTTTGAGAAATCGGCGCTGGGCGAAATTCCGAAGGGATGGAAAGTGCTACCGGTTTATGACACTGCTGACTGGCAGAACGGTATGGCGTTCAAAGCCACTCACTTCACAGATGACGGTTTACCGATTATCAAGATTGCCGAACTGAAGAATGGCATTGATTCAGGCACGAAACGCACGAACCAAGAACATGAGCCAAAATTCAGAATCAAAGACGGGGACATTCTCTTTTCCTGGTCTGGCAGCCCAGATACGTCGATTGACACGTTTATCTGGAGTTTAGGGCCAGCATTGCTAAATCAGCATGTTTTCAAGGTAACGCCAAAGCTCGGGCCTGCCTGGAGCTTCGGCCTTCTAAAGCATCTGAAACCAATCTTCATCGAGATAGCGAGAAACAAGCAAACAACCGGCTTAGGACACGTTACCGTCAGCGATCTCAAGCGCCTGACGTGCTGCGTACCAGATGAAATGGTCGCGGCTGAGTACGAGCGAAGATGTGGGGATCTGCTCGGGATGTATTTTAACAATCAGAAGGAGACTCAAATGCTTACCGAGCTTCGCGATCTTCTTCTGCCACGGCTCCTTTCGGGCGAGCTTACTCTCAAGGAGCTGCCATGAGCGAAGAGATCCTGAACGAGAACACTGTCGAGCAAGCTGCCCTCACGTGGCTTGAAGAACTTGGTTTTAGCAAGCTCCACGGGCCAGACATCGCCGAAGACGGCACGTCTCCAGAGCGGAGCTCTTACTCTGAAGTTGTATTGAAGGGCCGTCTTGAGGCCGCCATCAAGCGTCTGAACCCCGGGGTGCCGACGGAAGCCATCGATGAAGTCCTTCGTAAGGTCCTGAACACAAGCCATCCGAGCCTTGTTCTCAATAACCGGTCCTTCCATCTCATGCTGGTGAATGGCGTGGACATTCAGTACCGCAAGAAGGACGGCAGCCAGGTCTCCGAACCTGTCAGGCTCATGAGCTTCAATGATCCCGACGAGAACGACTTCGTAGCCTGTAACCAGTTCACGATCATCGAGGGCAATGTCAACCGAAGGCCAGACATCATCGTATTCCTGAATGGCTTGCCGATCGGGGTTCTGGAGCTGAAGAGCATTACGAAGGACACGAGCGTGATGGTCGAAGCCTTCAACCAGCTCCAGACTTACAAGGCTCAAATCCCATCACTCTTCACCTATAACGAGGTACTGATCGTGTCGGACGGGCACCAGGCCGCCATCGGCTCCCTGACGTCTGACCGCGAACGGTTCATGCCCTGGAAAACCATCGATGGATCGAGCCTCGCGAGCAGTACTCAGCTCGGTCTTGAGGTCATGGTGAAGGGCGTGTTCGAGAAGACTCGCCTGATGAACTTCCTACGGCACTTCGTGATTTTCGAGGAGGACAAAAGCGGTGCCTTGAGCAAAAAGCTCGCGGGTTATCACCAGTTTCATGCAGTCCTCAAGGCCGTCAGCGAGACTGTCAAGGCATCGAAACCCAACGGGAACCGGAAGGTTGGCGTAGTTTGGCACACGCAAGGGAGTGGCAAGAGCTTGACCATGACTTTTTATGCGGGGGCGCTTACGACCCATCCCGAGATGGAAAATCCGACGCTGGTAGTCCTGACGGATAGGAACGACCTGGATGAGCAGTTGTTCGGCCAGTTCGCGAAGTCCAAGGACTTGCTGCGGCAGACCCCGCGACAGGCCGAAGATCGGGAAAGTCTAAAGAAGCTCCTCGCCGTGGGTTCTGGCGGTATTATTTTCACGACCATTCAGAAGTTCCTCCCCGAGGAGAAGGGCGAGAAGTTCCCGGTCTTGTCGGATCGCAAGAACATCGTGGTTATCGCGGATGAGGCGCATCGGAGCCAGTACGGCTTCAAGGCCAAGGTGGACACAAAATCCGGAAACATCAACGTAGGCTTCGCTCAACACCTGCGAGATGCCCTTCCGAACGCATCCTACATCGGCTTTACCGGCACACCGATTGAACTTACCGATAAAAGCACTCGCGCCGTCTTCGGCGATTATATCGATATTTACGACATCCAACAGGCCGTCGAAGACAAGGCAACTGTCCCTATCTATTATGAGAGTCGTCTTGCCAAGTTGACGCTCAAGCAGGACGAGGTGCCGAACCTTGACCCGGAATTCGACGAAGTGACCGAGGGCGAGGAAGAGAGCTCCAAGGAAAAGCTCAAGTCCAAGTGGGCGCAGCTCGAAGCTCTTGTGGGCTCAGAAACCCGCATCAAGGAGATTGCCCGCGATATCGTCAACCACTTCGAGACACGCCAAGAGTCGCTCGACGGCGGTAAAGGCATGATCGTTTGTATGTCACGAAGGATCTGTGTGGCCCTCTACAATGAACTTACCCGGCTCAGACCTAAATGGCACAGCGACGACGATGCCAAGGGTTCGATCAAGGTGGTCATGACCGGAGCTGCTTCCGACCAGGCTGAGTTCCAGCCCCATATCCGTAATAAGGCGAGACTCAATGAGCTTGCTGCGAGGTTTCGGAAGCCCGAGGACCCGTTTCAACTCGTCATCGTGAGAGACATGTGGCTCACGGGCTTCGATGCCCCTTGTATGCACACACTCTATGTCGACAAGCCGATGAAGGGACACGGCCTGATGCAGGCCATCGCTCGTGTGAACCGCGTCTTCAAGAACAAGGCCGGTGGCTTAGTCGTCGACTACCTTGGCATTGCGGATCAACTCAAGGATGCGCTTTCCAACTATACCGCTAACAACGGTCGCGGTGATCTCTACGTCGATCAGGAAAAGGCGTTGGAAGTCATGGAGGAGAAGTACGAGGTCGTTTGTCAGATGTTTCACGGCTTCGATTGGTCCGCCTGGAAGAATGGGACGCCGCCGCAACGGCTTGCGCTTCTACCCAATGCCCAAGAACACATCTTGAAGCAGAAGGACGGCAAGCAGAGGTTCGTGAAGGCCGTGACAGAGCTATCGAAGGCGTACTCGCTCGCGGCTTCTCATGACCGAGCCGCCTCGATGCGGAATGATGTGGCGTTCTTTACGGTAATCAGGACCGTGCTAACAAGGCCGACCGGGATGACCGGAAAGACCATCGAGGACATGGAGTACGCGCTCCGGCAACTTGTTTCCAAGGCTGTTGCTTCTGAGGGCGTCATGGACGTCTTTGCGGCCGCGGGCCTGAAGAAGCCCGAGATCAGCATTCTCTCCGATCAGTTTCTTGCTGAGGTCAAAAATATGCCTCAAAAGAACCTGGCGGTAGAGCTTCTTGCGCGGTTGCTCAACGACGAGATCAAGGTCCGGAGCAGAAAGAACCTCGTTCAAGCGCGGTCTTTTTCGGAAATGTTAGAGCAGTCCCTCAAGAAGTACCAAAACCGCGCCATCGAGACGGCTCAGATTATTGAGGAGCTGATCCGGATGGCGAGGGAGTTCAACGAGGCGATGGGCCGTGGTGAAAACCTTGGCCTCACGAGTGACGAAGCTGCCTTCTACGACGCCCTCGAGGTGAACGACAGCGCGGTTAAAGGTCTTGGCGACCAGATACTGAAGAAGATCGCCCAAGATCTGGTCAAAGAGATCAAAGCCAGCATCAAGATCGATTGGACCGTGAAGGAAAGTGTTCGTGCTGAAATGAGGGTCCGAATCAAACGTTTGCTCCGAAAGTACGGGTATCCGCCCGACAAGCAGGAGAGGGCAACGATGACGGTCCTTCAGCAGGCCGAGCTCCTTTGCAAGGACTGGGCGGTGGTGTGAATGAGCGATATCATTACACCCCAAAAGATCCTTCACCCGATCAGCGCTAGAATCGTCGAGATTCTTACCCACGATTCGAAGAGACCGATTGGCGCAACGCTTTTGACCGGCGGATGGGGCTCCGGGAAGACATATATTTGGCTGAATGAGATTGAGCCGACCTTGATCACCAAGGGCCTGAAGCCCGTCTACGTCAGCCTCTTCGGTGCAACTAGTCCCGACGATATTCGGAGCAAGCTGATTTCGTCTTGGGTGAAGCGGAGCGCCAAGGGCTTTGGCGGCGATAAGGTTTTCGAGGGGATTGAAAAGCTCGGCGTGCTCTCGAGTGCCGCTGGTTTTCTCAAGAAAGCTGCTGGCGTTGATTTAGGAGCAGTGAAGATTGACCTGATCCCCTTTCTCAAGGAACAGACGATTATTTGCTTTGACGATTTGGAGCGCGCCTCCGTTCATCCGGATATCACTCTTGGCTTTATCAATTACCTTGTCGAGCACAAGAAGTGCCGCATTCTTCTGATTGCAAACGAGGACACGCTTAGGTCTGGGGAGAAAGGCGATAAGAGGTCGCTATACGAATCCTACAAAGAGAAAGTCATTTGGACGTCACTTAGCTACAACCCCAGCCCAACGGCAGTCTATGACGTCTTTGTTAACGACCTGAAAGATGGCGCGACTAAGAAGAAGGTACAGGCCTCGAAGGACTTGGTACTTGATATGTTTCGAGCTGGAGCTTGGGAAAACCTCCGGACGCTCCAGCGGGTATTGAGATACCTGGGCGAAGTATTTGACGCCTGTCCAGTTGAGATCCCTGAGGGAGCCCTCAGGTTTCTGGTTGCTCTTTTAATCGAGGACGCCCGTAAAGGATTAAGAGACGCCGAAACCTATAATTGGATCCGGTATCACATCATGTCCTACAATGATAAAAAGAAGGTCGAAGAACTCGAGGGAGATGAAAAGAACGCCTACGAGTTTTACACGCGTTACTGCGAGGATCGACCGCCTCCTTCGAAGTCTCAGGCTATCTATGATTTCGTCAAATCTGGGACTCTTGATGCAGGCGCGCTAAAGGCGGAAATTACCCCGGAGGATAACCAACCCAAAACGGAAGATCAGAAAATACTTCGCGAAATTCGAGACGGTGGATGGTTTTTTGCTTCTGATGCCGAGAAGCAAGGCTTTATGAAGAGGATTCTCGACTTCCTTCGCGGCAAAGAACCTGCTTCGGCCTACGCTGTTCTCACGTTTCTGAAGGTCTACTTCAGCTTTTTGGATCAAACCAAGGCGGTCGAGGCCCCTGAGCTTGCCGGGCTTGCCAACCGTGTTCATCACTTCGCGAAGCAAAGCTTCGTCAGTGAGGTTTTCACCATCCTCGCGGTTTCCACTACGTGCGATGATCTCGCGACGGAACTGATCGATCTCGGCGGCGGCGGCTTTCCG
>CAYXVB010000149.1:0-1770 GCA_964467785.1 uncultured Bacteriovoracaceae bacterium | reverse complement strand
GCGCAGGCAGGTGATAAGTCACTCGAAATGCCAGGTGGTTTTGAGTTCGAAACCCAGTTTCAGCAGCAGAAGGTGGAGCCGTACCTAAAGCACTTCAAGTCAGAGCTCCAAAAGACTCGAGTTGATACCAGTGCTCAAACGATCAAGTCCTGGTTCGAATCCAAGGACCACAAATACGGCCTGACTGACCTAGAAATCAGCAAACCTTTGATGTTGGCAGCGCTGGATCCGGCTTTTATGAACGAAGCGGATGCCAAAGCGTCGGCCGATCCGATGCTCTTCCACGGGTACTATCGGTCAGTACTGAAGGGCTTGAACAGCGGAGCCAATGATGTCCCTCTCTCAGTCCGAAGAAAAGCGGCTCAGGAAATTGCCGACCGCCTAAACAAACTTGGTCAGTCTGGAGGGCTGGATCACTCCGGCGTTATCCGCTTGAACGATCTGATCAAAAGGATTCCTCAGTTTCCAGCTGAGCCCGCGCCAGCACCCGACCCAGCGGCCGCTACGCCGGCACATGCAGCGGGGATTCCGTCGTGAGAAGTCCTGTGACCGCTATCGGGATAGTTCTGGGTCTGGACGTGGTGCTCGTTTCCCTTCTGATTTATCTGAAGCACCCGGAGCAGATTCCGGCCACGATTATCAGTTCCATTGCGCTGGGGTTCAGTTTCTATGCCTATATCTTTTCGAGAGAGCGCTTCCGCTTGGACCTCCTGAATAAGCGGTGGGAGATTTACGAACAGGTTCTGAAGTTCTGTAGCGTTGTTGTCACACATGGCGGTCTCCCGAAACACAGCGATAACGAAAGTATAAACAAGAGCGTCATCACTGGCCTTGAGGCAGCGCACGAGTCTTTCCGAGGTATCGGAATCCACAAGGCCAAGTCCCTCTTCGGTCCTGAGATTCACAAAAAGCTCGAAGAACTCAACGCTCATTACGCTTGGTTCGTTGCCAGTCCTAAAGGAGAGGGCTGGGCCCAAAAGGAACATGACCACCTACTCAGCATTCTCAATACGATTGAGGAGCTACCGAAGATTTTTCGTCCGTACGTGTACTTCGGCGACTACAAACAGTCTTGAAGATCGCCTAGCGGGCCTTTACCCTAGTATCCCACGTACAACTTGAAGAATCGTCTGGACCTGGGCCGCATTCGCCCGGCCGATCAGCTCCAGGAGCTCCTCCCGTGGGGTAGGCTTTGTCTGGAAGGTCCGGACCCGCTCGTAAAAGCTCTTTTCCTTGATCCCACCGTAAACCAACAGCAGGCGCTCTAGGTGGGGGCCTTTGGGCGGGTTCATCCGGCCGGTTTCAATATGGGCGATGAGGGAGTCGGATACCCCTGCAAGTTGCCCGGCCTTCTTCATGGAGAGTCCGTGCTCGAGCCGGAGGCTGCGGAGGACGCGGGCCTCGTTGGTTACGATAATCTTCTGACTTCGGGCTTTCATGGCGTCAAGCTTAGCTTTTTGCCGGTTTAAAGTCTACACGCTTAGAAAATGCTGTAGTTGGCAACCCGTCAACTACAGCTCCCAACTACAGATTGATGCAAGTTGAGTGATTTCGGGTGATTTCCAGTGATATTCGGCGGAACGAGAATATGTAGTGGGGTTCGGAGAAATGGCTGAAATCGTAGCACTAAAACGAAAAAGCCCTCGGAGTGCTTTCGCAAACCGAGGGCTTTTCTAATATGGTGGATTCGAGCTCAAAATCCCGAATCGCAAGTAACTCAACTGGTTATTCTAGTGTGTGCCAGAGATGTGCGCCACTGGATTAATCTCC
>CAYXVB010000148.1:0-8915 GCA_964467785.1 uncultured Bacteriovoracaceae bacterium | reverse complement strand
CAGATCAATTACCCGAATTGGTATTTCATCGGTCACTGTCGCGTTTGAAGATGACATGGACATTTATCGTGCGAGGCAGCTGATCTCAGAGCGCCTTCAGGGGGTAATGGGGCAGCTTCCCAAGAACGTGCAGCCCAAGCTTGGGCCAGTCAGTACCGGCCTGGGGGAAATCTTCCATTACGCGGTTGAAGCTGAGAAGATGGAGACCGGGGAGGCTCGGCTCCGACAACTCATGGAACTCCGTTCCTTGCAGGATTGGTACATCAAGCCTCGCCTTCTCACGGTTAAAGGCGTTGCCGAGGTCAACACGATCGGGGGATTCGAAAAGCAATTTCACGTGCAGCCTATTCCGTCCCGAATGGCCCATTATGGTTTGCACTTCAGCGATATCGAAGATGCTTTGGAAAGGGCCAATCAGAATGTTGGCGGCGGCTATGTCCAGCAGACTACTGAGCAGTTCCTGGTGCAAGGCGTCGGACTGTTCAAGAATATCTCAGACATCAAGAACGTTCCTTTGAAGTCGCTGGAGACATTCAAGACCCTCACCGTCGGGGATATCGCGGAAGTCAGGCTAGCCACCGGTCTTCGTACTGGCGCCGCACTGGTGCGAGGCAAGGAGGCGGTGTTGGGCAGCGTGTTCATGTTAATGGGCGAAAATAGCCGTACGGTTTCGATCCGCGTCGCTGAGCGGATAAAAGAGATCGAGAAAGGGCTCCCTCCCGGGTACAAGCTCGAAACTTTGTACGATCGCTCGGATCTTGTTAATGCGACGCTTGGTACGGTCGAGCACAATCTGATCACCGGTGCGGTCCTGGTCGTCATCGTACTCCTCCTGCTCGTTGGAAACGTCCGCGCGGCACTCATCACGGCGGTGACTATTCCACTTTCGTTGCTGATGACCTTTATTGTGATGAAGCGCTTGGATATCTCGGGCAACCTCATGAGCCTTGGGGCACTCGATTTCGGCATCATCGTAGATGGGGCCGTGATCGTTCTTGAGAACTGCGTCCGCACGGTTCACGAACGGACACATCAGCTCAAACGCTCGTTGACACGGGAAGAGCTGCAAAAGACCGTTTACGACGCTGCGATCGAGATCCGAACTGCAGCCGGCTTCGGCGAGCTGATCATCGTTGTTGTCTTCCTGCCGATTTTTGCGCTCGTTGGTATTGAAGGGAAGATGTTTAAGCCGATGGCGACGACTTTCAGTATTGCCGTGCTCTCCGCGCTGATTCTCTCATTCACCACTGCGCCAGCCTTGGCGAGTCTCTTCCTGACCGGGAAGGTCTCTGAGAAGGAGCCTTGGCTGATGCGCGTCGTGAGCCGTTTTTATGCCCCCACCCTGGAGTTCTCTCTCCGGTTCCGAAAGAGGATTGCCGTATTCGGCGTAGCGATGATCGCGGTGGGTGCGGCCTTGTTTGCCTCCCTTGGCGGGGAGTTCCTGCCGCAGCTCAATGAGGGATCCCTGACGGTTCAGTTCGTCCGTCCGGTCAATCTGAGCATTGACCAGTCGATCGCACTTCAGGAAAAATCCGAAGCCATCATCGGGGGATTCCCTGAGGTTGATGCAGTCTTTTCTCGCATTGGTACGTCGGAAGTTGCCACGGATCCGATGGGGGTGAACCTGTCTGATACCTACGTAATGCTCAAGTCTAAGGACACTTGGCCGAAGATAGACGGAAGTAGGCGAACCAAAACCGAGCTCGAATACGCGATTCAAGCCAAGCTTCAAGCCGATCTGCCGGGTCAGCGTGGACTCCTGAGTCAGCCCATCCAAATGCGGTTCAATGAACTACTCGAGGGAACAAGAGCGGACGTGTCAGTGAAGGTCTTTGGAGATGACATGGATAAACTTGCTGAGGTGACACGTGAGATTGCAGCCGTCATTTCGAAAGTTCCCGGCGCCGGGGACGTTGAGGTCGAGCTCAAAGGCAAGTCACCCATCCTCAAGGTCACTCCCAAGGAAGGAATCCTGCACAAACTGGGTGTTTCCTCCCGGGAAGTCCTTGAGACGGTTGGTATCGCTCTGGGTGGTGACGAGGCAGGATATTTGTATGAAGGGATTCGTCGCTATCCGGTCGTGATCCGTCTTAGCGAAACAAATCGCTCAGATCTCTCGGCGATCCAATCGCTCCCCGTCGGTATTGCCGCTACCGCAACTATCCCTCTTTCGGAGGCCGCGGACGTGCGCTTTGACGAAGCCTATAGCTCAGTTTCGCGGGAGCAGTCCAAGCGTCGCGCCGCAGTGATGATCAATCCTCGAGGAAGAGACACCGAGGGTTTCGTGAAGGAAGCCCAGGGAAAAGTGGCGGCCTCAGTGAAGCTTCCAGCAGGGTACTATGTCGAATGGGGCGGAAATTTCAAAAACCTGCAAGAGGCGAGGTCACGCCTGCTGGTACTGACCCCACTGGCCTTGCTTCTGGTTCTGATGATGATCTACGCAGCGTTCAAGAACGCATTTCAGACGGTACTGATCTTTTCAGGCGTTCCGTTAGCCCTTGTGGGGGGCGTGCTGGGCCTGATGATCAATCGGCTGCCATTCAGTATTTCCGCAGGAGTGGGCTTCATCGCGCTTTCAGGGATCGCCGTGCTGAACGGGGTCGTTCTAATGAATTACTTCAACGATCTCCAGCGGCAGGGCATGAAGGGCGAGCAATTGGTGAAGCAGGGCGCCCTCATTCGACTGCGTCCTGTGCTCATGACCGCGCTTGTCGATATTTTCGGCTTTCTGCCGATGATGCTTTCGACCGGAGTCGGAGCGGAAGTTCAGAAGCCACTTGCTACCGTCGTCATTGGTGGGATTGTCTCCTCGACATTGCTTACACTGATTGTCCTACCTAGTGTTTATTTGATTTTTGAAAGGCATATGAAATCGCAAGAGTAGGGCTACATAGATCATATTGAAGTAGTGCGTCGCACGGTGTAATGGAATAAATGCCGTTCGACGAATTTCGAAATAGAGCGATGACGGATTATCGCCAATCAAGTGCTGTACGGCACGAATGGGGGTCCGTTATGGGTACGAAGTTCTCAATTTTGCGCTCGACGCCGCTTTTCTTGGTGGCAATGGTTGCGACAGGTTGCATGCAGGGTGTCGAAAGGCTTGAGGAAAAGGCCAGAATCGAAGGTCAGGCGCAATCCGATGTCGAGACTCGCGCTGCAAACGCCAATCTGGCCGCGAAAGCGCGTCTTATGGAAGCGGACTTGGCCGGCCGGCACCAGTTTTATCAGGCAGTCAAGGGTATCTATGAAGGCGGATTGACCACGGAACGGGGCGAGTTCAAAGTGCGCATTACCCTAGTTCCGAGCTTTGTGCCCGTCACCTATGAGCGCACGCGCCAGCTCGAGGAAATTACCGCTGACTTGAACAACTTGGACTTCTCGGCCCAGGTTATCCAGTGGAATCCGGCGAACCCGTTGAGCGCCGTGGGTTGCACAGTGGAGAATATCCGCCCTGATATTTTCCATGGCGAGATCTCTATCGTGTCCTCGAGCTGTCCGAACCTGTATAAGCTCACCATCGGCGATGGTGAAGCAAAGCAATCTGGCACAGACCCGGAGGCACAGTCTCTGCGGGACAAGGAGTTGAGTCGAAAGACTGCCGCAGGAATTCGCGATGGGAAAATCGTGGAAGTCTCCGAGATCCGGGGCGAGGTGTACCCTTCTACGAACGCTTCGGTCTACTCCTTAACGGTTCATCGGATCGTCGAGAGGTGAGAGTCATGAATAAGAACTTCACGCTCTGCATCGTTCTGACGTCGTTATTGTCCGTGGCGAATCTCTCCGCGATAGCCGCGGAGCCACGCCCTGTCACGATCACATTGCAGGATGTGGTCGAAAAGGTCAGTCACGATAATTTCAACGTTTACGGCAACGCACTGAGAGTTTACCAAGCTCGCGAAAGCATCCAATTCGCAAGGATGAACCTACTTCCAAAGCTGAACTTGTGGCGGATTTCCGGTGTCGCCGCTGATGCGGCCCTCGGGGGTGTTCTGGGCACGGTGCAAGACATCGCCCCGTTTCTAGTGCCTGCGAACTGGTTCAGGCTCGAAGCATCCAAGATCGTCTATAAGGCCGAGATGGAAGGCTATCGGGCTCTCTGGGCGAATGAGGTGATGACAGCGAAAGCCTTGTACGTTCATCTTTTGCTGGACCAGTCGCTTTTTGAACACGTCAAGCAGAGTGAAGCCGAACTTCAGGATTTGAAGCTCATCGTGGAGAACCGCGAGATGCTCGGTGGAGCTCCTCAAGGTTCTTCCAGGGACATCGAAATTCGGATGCTGGCCCTCCAAGAGGATATCCGGCAACTCGAAGTCCTGATCGGCGAAGAAACAAGCCTTCTGGCCTATATGATGGGAATGAACTCGGCTACGACCGTGCAGCCGTCAGCGATTCAGATGCCCGTGTTTGAATCCCTGAAGCCCCTAAACTACGAGGATTTCCTGTTCAGGGCATTGGATTCCTCTCCGGAGATCCGCCAATTCGATTATTTCATTGCCGCATCGGACACGGTCCGCAAGGAGATCATCTATTCGTTCTTGGGTACTTCGACGATGAGTCGAGGCGTTGCTGGCGGCATTTTCGACTCAATTCCCATTCAAGACGGTTTGGGCTTCGGGATGCCGGCATCGATGCGGATCGCAAGCGCGCAAAAAGAGATCTTGAAGACTCAGCGGAAGGGCGTCGAGGAAACGGTGACGCGCCATCTGAGACTCCTGGTTAATCAGTACAATCTCGATCTTGAGTCGTATGCCAATCTGAAGAAGCGTGTGGATCTTTCAGTGGCGACCACCCAGCAGCTTTATGATCGACTGGTGATGGGCCAGAATGTCAATGTTTTGGACCTGGTCGAGGCTTCTCGTAACCATATTCAAGCGGACACATCGTTCTTCGCGATCAAGTTCCGCTTTCTCGCGAACGAGGACAAGCTGGCGCGTCTGATCTTTCACGGTGACTATGGCAAGCAGCCTGTGTCGATCGAAGAGCTTAAGAAGCAGAATCGCGATGGAAAGGTGGGGACGCCATGAACTGCGTGAATTCGAACGAGTTGTCAGCTCGCAAAGTATTGTTTGGCGCAGTTGCTGGATTATTCTTGCTCGGGTGTGACCCGGCCACTAAAAATCTAGGTGAGTGGCAGGCTAAAATTGACACGCTTCGCGTTGAAGCCCAGCGGCAAGGTGCCTCGGTGCCTTATCGGCAGGAACAGCATCAGGCATTCAAGGCATATTTTAGGGAGATTAATGAGCTGGCGCTTACGGTCAAAGGGGATCCGACGATAGCATCCCGCTTCAACCAAGAAATCGCCAAGGCGGATCTCGCCTTGGCTTGTGGTAAAGTGTTGATGCCGAAAGCCGAATGGCAAGCGATTGTGACCGGTTGTACCCGTAACAGATTCTTTCTGTGCGCGGAAGAAGTGCGCGCGTACCCGGAGATGGTCCAGGCGATTCGGGAAGTCCTCTCGGCGGACCAAAAGGCGCGGTTCGATTCGACTCCCGCTTGCCAGGAAGGTAATCCTGGCTCTCCATGAGTCTTTCAAAGGAACGGAAAATGATGATGAAGAAAATGAGCTTTTCGAGTTTTGCCTTCGCTATTTCGATACTCTCAGTGTCTGGTAATGCGTTTGCAGCGGATGAACCCATTCGTGTTACGATCGATTCGCTGTCAAACGTGTCTGGAAACGGTGCCTTGGAAGCTTGCGGGACCGCCGTCCACAAGGATAAGATCAAGCCCCTCTTGGTCACTCTGAAGCACGATGAGTCGTATTATACGACATTGACGGCTCCGAATGATAAATGGTGCATTGTGTACAAGCGCTGGACCTACAATGGCAAGGCTGATGTGAGCGCGACGACCTTGAGTGAGCCGGGAAATCTGAAATTCATGACAGTTGAGTTTCCGGCTCGGTGACGCGCCTGACCTCAGTTTCCGTTCAATCACCCACACTCATTGCAACGGTGTGGCTGCTTGAGCAAGCGTAGGGCATTGGCGATCACGAGAAGCGTTGCGCCGGTATCAGCGGTGATCGCAAGCCAGAGGCTTGTGTAGCCCAGAACTGAAAGCACGAGAAACAGGAGCTTGGTGCCCAGGGCAAATCCGGTGTTGAGCCAGATTGTCCGAAGGGTCCTCTTGCCCATGAGGATCGCATCGGCGATGCCGGTCAGACGATCTTGCATCAGCGTCACGTCCGAGGTCTCGATGGCTGTGTCGGTTCCGGACGCTCCCATGGCGATGCCAAGTGAAGCCGTTGCCATGGCGGGGGCGTCATTGACTCCGTCTCCGATCATTCCGACATGGACGTACCGGTCACGAAGCTCCTTGATTCGGAGGACTTTGTCTTCGGGGAGCAAATCGCCGTAGGCTTCGTCAATTCCAACCTGACGGGAAATGGCATCGACCGTGCGTTGGTTGTCTCCGCTCAGCATCACGACGCTTTCGATTCCGGCGCGATGGAGCGCCTGTACCGCGTCAGCGGCCTCTGATCGGACTGCATCGCCCAAGCCGAGAACGCCGATGACCTCACCGGGGCATCCGGGGTGAGGCCGATGCCCGACTACAATCACGCTTTGAGCCTGGTCCTCGATGGCTTCGAGCTTTCGGTAAAACTCTTCGGTGCAAAGCGCATAGTCATGAGCGAAGCGGTGGTTGCCCACGAAAAAGACATGGTCATGGAGGATCGCTTCGGCCCCGCGCCCGTTGATCGACCGGTAATCCGTGCTGGGAGGGATCTGAATTCCCCTGTGTTCAGCCTCAGCAACGACAGCGCGGGCAAGGGGATGGGTTGAATGGGTATCGATTGATGCCGCAATCGCCAGTAGATCGTCGGGTTTCGTGCCATTGACCGAGAAGATCTGAGCAATTTTAGGCACACCTTCAGTGATCGTGCCGGTCTTGTCGACCGCGAGCGCCTTGAGTTTGCCGATGGCTTCCAATCCGGCGCCGCCTTTGATGAGGACGCCTCGTTTGGCCATGGCGGTCAATCCTGACACCACAGACACGGGCGTCGAAATGACCAGGGCGCAGGGGCAGGCAATGACGAGGAGAACGAGGGCACGATAGATCCAAACTTGCCAGTTTCCGCCAAAGAAAAGAGGAGGAATCAAAAGAAGTCCGATGGAAAGCGCAAAAACCAACGGAGTGTAATATCGCGCAAAGACGTCGACGAACCGCTGGGTAGGGGCTTTACGACTCTGCGCTTCTTCGATCAGGCGGATGATTTGAGCAATCTTGGTGTCGCGGGAGCCCTGGGTGACTGTGATCTCGAGTGACCCTTCCCCGTTGATCGAACCTGCGAGGACTCGATCGCCTTCTTGTTTCTCGACCGGCAGGGATTCGCCGGTGATCGGAGCCTGGTTGACGCTGGAACGGCCTCGAAGGATACAGCCATCGAGGGGGATTCTCGCGCCTGATTTGACCCGGATCAGTCCGCCGACGGGGACCTCGGAGACTGGAACGTCCGTGAACTCGTCCCTTTCATTTTTGAGAAGTGCTGTTTCCGGGACTAGCCTGAGAAGAGATTGAATTGAGCGCCTGGCGCGTTCGATGCTGAAGCTCTCTAGCCATTCGGCAACTCCAAAGAGGAAGACGACAGCCGCACCCTCGGCGAACTCGCCAATTGCCATGGCTCCAAGCGTTGCAACGGACATCAGGGAATTCATGTCCAAGGTGAATGTTTTCGCAGCCCGTAGAGTTTTTGGAGCGATCAAAGTCCAACCTGAGGCGATGGCGAGAAGATAGAAAACACGAATCAATAGCTCGGGACTATTAAAAGGCCCATCCAAAATGAGCCCCGTCGCAAGACATAGCCCCGAAAAGGTAAGCAGTATGGCCCTCTTTGAAAGACTACGACCGCTCTTTTCCTTGCTGGCGGCGTCACAGATTTCGAGTCCTGTCGATTCGATCCGTCGAACCAATTCCTGAGGCAGGAGGGCGGGATCGTGAGTCACCCGGATCCGTGCATTGAGTAAGTCGGGATCGATCCTTTTCACCTCCGGCAGCGCCGATAACACTGTCTTGACCGCGTTGACTTCGTCTTCGCAGTCCATCCCAGTTACCTCAAACACGGTCTCTTGAAGTGGTGCTTCCATCGGTCTCATAGTATCTAATATCATTGAAAAATATTGGTCCGATTGCTATGAAAGTGACGTTTTTTTCACCTTTGGGGGAAGATAGATGGCAATCGCAGGACGGTATCACTGGGTATTACTATTTGCGTCCCTTCAGATGGGTTCGACCTGGGCATCCTCTGAAACGTCGTACGAAGCCGCAGGCCGAAGCCAGAGTGCGGCTCTGGAATCCGAAGGAGCGACTTCACTTATTCTTGAGTATTCTAATGTCTTAGTAGGCCCATCTGTTACGTCCCCGTTTTCTTCTAAAAACTTCAATGACGAGACGGGCGACAATACCGGATTGATAGTTCTCGAAAATGATATTCTGGCTGGGTACAGGGTCACCCCCGATGTGAGCTTGGGTATCGTGACTCGATGGAATATGCGCCCGGTTTCGGTGAGCAGTCAAGTCTTTGAACTGAAGGATCCCTATCTGCGCATGAGTCATGGGAAGCTCTTGTCCGCGGGTAACTTAAATATGGAAGCGGATTTTCGCTTCGGCCTTCCCGTTTCCAGGCAATCGACCAGAAGCGGCCTCTTTACCTCCGTCGCCTCTGAACAACACATGACCTATGAGATGGCCGGCACGCCATGGACTCTGGCATTGACTACGTTTGTTCAGCGGAATTTCTACGGTCATGATGGAGATGGCAATGGGGACCACTGGGAGCTGCATTTCGCTCCCGGGGCGGAGTATCGGCTTTCGGACTCGGTTTTAGCCAGTTTGGTATACGAAATGGGCCACACCCAGCCGCGATTCGCTGACTTGACCGAGCGACACCCGCAAGGGTCCCTGATCGAGACAGGGAT
>CAYXVB010000147.1:0-8959 GCA_964467785.1 uncultured Bacteriovoracaceae bacterium | reverse complement strand
CCTTGCTCTCGTAAACTCTGCCCCTTCGAGAACTCTACAGCACGTTCTCCTCCGACGAGGCCAGCCACTATCGCATGATCAGCGCCCTTGTGGGCCGCCCGGAGAGGCGCCTTCTCGAAGCCAACGCCTTCTTGCAGTATCTCGACGCGATGATCCAAGACGAGCCAAAAGCCTCCTTGATCCTTCTCATTCAAGTGGTCCTCGAAGGTTGGGGTATTCCGTACTATTCAAATCTCGCCGACCACTCGCAGGACAAGGCTGTGACCTCAACGCTCAAGAAAATCGTCGCGGACGAAGCGCGGCACCACGGCAGCGGATTGATCCTCTTTGACCAGAACCGCATCGAGGGGGCCAAGCGCAAACAGCTCCATGACCAACTCTTTGAGCTCATCTCCATGCTCAGGCTCGGTCCGGCCGCATTGGTCTCCGCTTTGTCGCGTGAAAACGGAGGACTGAGCACCGCCGAAATCCGCGAGTTCATCGAAGAAACCTCGGCGCTCGAAAAGGTCGCCTCCGACCTCGCCCTGATTCGCTTTCTTCTGGAAAAAGCTGGAGCCCGAGACGCTTTGCAAAGCCTCGAAGACCGTGCGGCGTTTGAGGCTCCCCGCGCGGAAGACTGCGCCCAATCCCTTTCGAAGCTCCTGAGGAAATCGGCATGAGCCCGCTCAAAGTCTTTGCCAACCCGCAAGCCCTCGCACGCGGCTGGTATTGGGCGCTCCCGGCCCGGGAGCTCCGGCGCGGAGACAAGCGCGAGCTCTCGATCTTTGGGCACGCCCTCGTACTTTATCGCGGCCAGTCCGGCCAGGTCCACTGCATCGACGCCTACTGCTCGCACATGGGCGCGCACCTCAAGGAGGGCCGGGTCGAGGGTGAGGACCTGCGTTGTGCCTTCCATGGTTGGAAATTCACCGGAACAGGCCGCTGCGCCCAGATTCCCTGTTCGAGCGCGCAGCGAAAGCCCGAGGACATCGCGCCTCGAAAGTCGTTCCTCGTCGCCGAGCGCTACGGAATGATCTGGCTCCACTCGGATCCGATGGCGACCCTCTCGAGCGATCCGCTGCCGGAGTTCAAGGCTCTGCAAGGCCGCGAAGTGGTCGTCGAGGTCGATACGCAGGAGACCCGAAACTGCCATCCCACACTGATTCTCGGGGGCGGCGTGGACGAGGAGCACTTTCTCTTCGTGCATGGAGGCACGACGCGCAATACGGGCCCATTGGAATTTCGCTTCGAGGAACTCTCACCGGCGGTCATCCGGTTTTGGAATCAGGCCCCAATTTCCGGCAAGAGCCTCAAGGCCCGCATCCTCAGCTGGGTCTACCGAGGAGTACTCAAGTACGAAGTGACCTACTGGCACGCGTCGACCGCATTGGCGGAACTCGGCCCGCCCATTCTACCGCTTTATTCCATTTTCGCCTACCGGCCGACTCCGGAGGGAAAGACTGAAGGGCTCAATATCTATGTCACCGAAAGGCGAGGCGGACCACTGGGTGCCCTGATCTCTCGTCTTGCCCTCCATCTCACGCGCAAAATCCTGACCAGGGGGGGCGGCGAGGACCGGGTGATCCAAAACTCCATCCGCTTCAACCCTTCGCCTTACGCTTTTGACAACAAGCCCTTCCGCGCCTTTGTTGATTACGTCGAGCGACAGCCGCTCTCGACCTTCGCTAGGAGCAAATCTCCATGAGCAAGCTGAAGCAGTTTTGGTACATCGCCTGCGAAAGCAAAGATCTCAAGATGGGACAAGTGGCGGGCATCACGATCTTGAATGAATGGATCGCGCTGTATCGCGATGAAAACGGCAAACCAACCGCCGTCCTCGATCGTTGCCTGCATCGCAATGCGAGGCTCTCCAAGGGCCGTGTGGTCAAAGGCGAGCTCGTCTGCCCGTATCATGGTTGGAAATATGGCGAAAAAGGCCGAATCACGGGCATCCCAAGCGAAGGCGAGCGCCATCAGCCTCGGGCGTCGCGCTGCGTTCCTCACTTTGAGACTCGAGAACAGGAGGGTTACATTTACGTGCGGCTCAGTAGTCCGGCCGCGGGCACCGAAGAGCCGCAAATGACCGGTCCCGCATCCGATCCTTTCGCAATTCCGTTTTACGGAAAGCGCGGCTATCGCCACATTCGCCTCAAGCATATCTTCAAGGCAAACGTGCCGAACTGCGCAGAGAATTTCATCGACATCCCTCATACAACCTATGTCCATCCGGGTGTCTTCCGTTATGAGAAGGCCCCGCAGAAGCTCGCCGCGGAAGTGGAGCGCGAGAACGGAAACGTTCACATCCGCTATCGGAACGAGACCTCGAACTTCGGATGGTTCTCGAAATTCCTGAATCCCACCGAACGCGAGATCTTCCATGAGGACCACTACTACCTTCCGAACGTGACCCATGTCGAATATCGCTTTGGTCGCCGGATGCACTTCAACATCACTTCCCAATCGATACCAGTTGGCGAATCCGAGACGCATGTCTATACGGACCTGACTTACGATTACGGAGTCTGGAATTGGATCGCGCGACCCTTTGTGATCTGGGCGGCCAAGAAGATCATCGCGCAGGACGTAAAGATCATGGGCGAGCAAACGGATGTGGTCAGCAAATACGGCGAGCAGTTCGCCCATACCCGCTGCGACCTCCATCATGTGTGGATCGAGAACATCTACGCGGATCTCAAAGCTGGCCGCGACCCGCGGCAAGTTCCGGCAAAGAAGGAAACCGTGGAATTCTACATATGATGAGACATCTCGACCTGATCCTCATCCTGCTGACTTTTTGGCTAATCCTGGGCTATACTGTGGCCAACGCCGAAAGGCGCACACGCCTCTTCTCGCGCTCCCTCGGTCAGTGGGCGGTCGATCTCTTTGGCCTGACCATGCACGGCACCGTGGTGCCTCTCTTTCAGAGCTTCGTCTTGGTGGTGCTTTTCTCCAAAGCGTGTCCTACTCTTGGAGGAATATGGGATATCCCGGCGCCTTTGGCCTTTCTGCTCAGTTTCGTTCTCGTGGACTACGCATATTATTGGAACCATCGACTGTTGCACACCGAGAAGCTTTGGCGTTTTCATTCCCTGCATCATTCCGGCGAGACTTTTGACGTCTTCACGACCAGCCGCAACAGCTGGATGACAACGTTCCTCATCCTCTACGTCTGGGTCCACGGAGCCGCACTCTACCTGCTTCGGCATCCGGAAGCCTACCTTTGGGGCGCGGCTTTGAGTAACATCTTGGATATCCTTCGACATGCGGGCTTCGAAGCCTGGCCCAAGCGCGCCCCGTTTAGTTGGATCATTTCTCCGCGCGACCATGCTTGGCACCATAGCTCGGATCTCTATGGCGTGAACTTCGGAGGCAATCTCAATCTTTGGGATCGACTCCATGGAACTTACCATGTCAGCCTTAAACTCCCTGAGCGCACCGGCGCGCCGTTGAATCGCTCGCTTTGGCAAGCGTTTTGGAAAGGGTCGGTATGAACGGAATGACGGCGTTCAGCGCGATCCTCGCTTTTTTTCCACTCGCTCACGCCCTATCGATTTTGGCGGCCTTGCTTCTCTCGGTTCGCGCATTAGCGACCGGCGACCTGATGTCAGCAGCGGTCTTCGGATCCCTGACGCTTTTCAATCTCTACTTGCTCGCTCCCCTTCTCTTTCGTTTGCACGAGCGCTTCTTTCCGCTGCAAAGCGAAGTGAGCCGCATCGACTCTTCTGAAGTCGACAACAGCTACAGTCCCTGGTGGGGCGGCCATCAGCTTCAAGGGCTTTACATCAGCTTTCCGACCATTGAGAGCGCGCTTCGCCTGGTTCCTGGCGCGTATAGCGCTTGGCTGAGGCTCTGGGGTTCTGTAGTGGGCCGAGGCGTTTACTGGACGCCGCGAGTGCAGATCCTTGATCGATCATTGGTGAAGATCGGCGACTCGGTGATCTTCGGGCATGAGGTGGACCTTTGTTCCCATGTCGTCATGAAGACCAAAAAAGGGCTTCGGCTCTACGTCAAGGAAGTTGAGATCGGATCGGACTGCTTGATCGGCGCGCACACGGCGCTCGGGCCCGGCGTTCGAGTGGAAAGCAAAGTCAGCCTTCCTTACGGGACCCATGGGCCCGTCAATCACCTCTTTTCCGCCGAGGTCGCCCATGAGCGCGCTCAGTAGCCGCGGGCTCCAATGCGGGCTTCGGCTTTTGAGCCATGGCTCCCATCGTCGCTTTTTGATGGACCTCCGGACTCCCCGGCACGCCCAACGGGAGCTGCTGAAGCAGCTTTTGCTGCAGCACTCGCGCACGGACTACGGCCGACAAATGCGAATAGATCCGTCGATGAGCGAGGATGAGTTCCGAGAAAGGATCCCGCTCACGAGCTTCGAGCAACCGGAATTCCGCGAGTGGATCGAAAGGCAACGGCAAGCGCCCGAGCGAGCGATCATCGCGCCTGGGGGAATTCGTCTATTTGAGAAGACCTCCGGCAGTTCAGGGACTCAAAAGTTGATTCCCTATAATTCGGAGCTCCTCGCTAGCTTCGAACGGTACTTCCGCGTTTGGCTCCATGACCTCCTGCGCTGCGGTCCGACGCTTCGTTCGCTTCGTGTGTTCATGAGCGTGTCTCCTTCTTTCCGAAGCGATTCGGAAGTCCAGCAAAAGATCGGCTTTGAGGATGACACGCAGTACCTCTCTCCGATCCTGCGCGCCGTCATGAGGCGCTTTCTGAGTGTTCCGCTGGATCTCAAGTTCATCCGGGATCCGGATGATTTTAGGGACCTGCTTTGCGCCTATCTCGCATCGGATCAAGACTTAGAGGTCATCTCGATCTGGCACCCGAGCCTCTTCCTGGTTCTCTGGGAGCACCTCGCCTCACGGCGCGAGCGCATCGCCGATCTGATCGAAGGGAAAGCGCGCATCCAAGAGCGTTCGATCCCCAAGTCGCCCCTCTCGATTGAGCTTCTCCGCAGCCGTTCACCGCTCAGCACACGGGAGCTCTGGCCCCGGCTTCGCTTCGTCTCGGCTTGGGAATCTGCTGGAAGCGCCTTGTCCGCGCACACTCTCCGAGAGTTGCTCCCGCATGCGAGCTTTCAAGGCAAAGGGTTGCTCGCGACCGAAGCGCCGATGACTCTTCCCTTGCTGGGCCCGGACGGCCAGTCCACCCCTTACCCCTTTCTGAGCGACGTCCTTTTCGAGTTCCGCGATGAGAGCGGACGGTACCACTGGATCGACGAGCTGGAGAACAATCGGGAATATTCCTTGGTCATCTCTCAAAGAGGCGGATTCTTACGCTATGATATGTGCGACCGCGTGCAAGCTCGGCGCTCGGACCTCCATCCCACCCCTAGCCTGGAGTTCATCGGCCGTGACGGGGATTCCTGCGATTTGGTCGGGGAAAAGCTATCCGCAAGCTACCTGGCGTCGCATGAGCGGGAGTTCTCGCGGCGCTTCCATAGTTCCACTTATCTCTTCGTTCCCTTATCGTGTTCGAAGCGCGCCAGCTACCTCGTATTGATGGACATTCCCGATGACTCGAGCGCTGGAGTGTCAGGGGCGGCCGTTTGGTGGGAAGATCGACTTCAAGGCGCTTACCACTACTCCTATGCGCGGCGCTTGGGACAGCTCGGAGCGGTCCGCGCAGTGAGAGTCGCCTCATTCCGACGTAAGCTCCTCGACTATTACGTGCGCGAGCGAGGAATGAAGGCGGGCGACGTTAAGCTCCGGCCATTGCTTCAATCTCCAGAGGAAGGCCAACGCCTTCTTCGCTATCTCGACGTCCCGTCCCAGGAGGCGACCCTCTCATGACGAAATTCCAAGAAACGCTCCGTCGCACCTTTAATGATTTTTGGCCTGTCTTCATCGCGGCTCATCTGCATCCCAAGACCCAGCTGATGCATGGGTTGGGCACGTTTTGGATGTTCTCGAACTTCGGCCTTTTCGCGGTCACCGGCCGTCCCCTCTTCCTTCTGCTCGCATTTTTTGGCTACACGCCTTCTTGGATCAGCCACTTCGTTTTTGAGAAGAACATTCCGCCCACGCTGCGCAATCCGCTGGTAGCCGGCCTATGCGAGCTCAAGATGGTGGGCTTGATGGTCGCTGGTGAGCTCAAGCCCGAGCTTCGACGACTCTTCGGCACCGAGGCGCCGGCTCCAGGAAGCCCTTGCCTGGTTTCCATTGAAGACGAACGCGCCTACCAGGAATCCATTCGCTATCGCATCAGAGCGGCCCTACCGACGCATCCCTTTTCCGACTATTGGAAGATTTTCCTGATGAAGCATCAAAGCCCGATTTGCGTGGGGCTGCACGCGGCGGCGATGATTTATCTCTACGGCCTGCTTGCCTACACCTTCGCGAGCGGGCGCTACTCCCTCCTCTTCGCGGTACCGCTCACCCAGCTGATCGGCCTGGCGTCGCACGCTCTTTTTGAGCGCAATCACATCGACTTCGAGGATGCCATCTTTTCCTACCGCGCATTTCTGTGTCTGAATCGCATGCTCGCGCTTCTTTTGGTGGGGCGCTATTTCGTGGCAGCGCGCGCGGCCGCGCAGGAGTACTTGAATCATGAACAGCAAGCTCATTAAGATGAACTCGCTTCGGCTGTTCGCAATCGTCCCGCTCGTGGTCTGCTTTTGCTTTTGCTTCTGCTTCTGCGTCGGCGCCCAGGCGGCCGAAACCGACAACTTCACGGGACGAAACACGGAGATTGCCTCTCTTCGGGATTCGCTTCCGGTATTGGACGAATTCGTGAACGAGCAGATCGATCGCGCGATCAAGCAGGCGAACGAAGCGGGATCCTGCGATCGACGCACTCTTTACAAGACGGTCTGGGAGTCCCTCGGCCGCAATCCCATCGGTCGCACCGAGAACTTCGCCGAGACTTCCGATCGAATTCAATCCTTCCTCGTGAATTTCGATCGAGGCGTCTACGCAGGCGTGCCCACCTTCCGCGAACGGCGGTCCTCCCCCACTTTCGCAGATCTTTTTGTGATCACCGGCTGGCTCTCTCCCACTATTCGGCTCAACGGCCAAATCATCGGCACCGACAAACTCGGACACTTCTTTGGCCAGGGTTGGGAATACTTCCTGCTTGGCAACCTACAAACGGCGCTCGACTTCGGCCATGAAGACGAGGCCGGCATGAACGGCTACATCGGCTCGGGCGTCTATTCGTACGCGGATCTTTCCGTCAATCTCAAAGGCCTGAGCTTTTGGCTCGGGCTCCTGGGCGGCCAAGCTCCCTATGTTCGCTGCGAACAAGGCGGATTTGTCAGGGGGCGGACGTTCTCCTGGGCCGAATACGTCTCCCCAGCGTGGGATGAAGCTCTCAATTGCTCCAAGTACGTTTCGAAGGAAATGACCGAGGCCGTCGAGGGGCGACTTCGAAGCCAAGGGCGGAGCTGCCCGGTGGCTCCATCGGTTTGCCGCGAGCTCGTCGAGGCTCCGTGCTCGAACTATACGGTGAGTCCCGCTTGCTTTCACGAAGCCGGAGTCTCGCTCCATGAAAAGGCCAAGGAATGCTCGCGTGTCGCCCAGGAATCATCCTGGAATTGGGCCGCCACACAAAGCACTGGCCTCTCCGGCTGGGATCGCTACGAGATCAAGATAGATACGATTCTGGGACTCATTCGGATGCCATTTCATTTCATGGCGCGCGGTAAATAGCTCGAACCGGCACTGAATTAACGCATCGCACATCAAAAGATTGCCGGAGCACTTTCAGCCCTGTAATCTATCTCAATGAGATCCCGGGCGATCAGAACGATAGCCATCCCGCTTTTGATTGCCGGACTTTCCGCCCCACTTGGATTTTCCGCCGGAGTATCGGACACGACACAGACTGGCCCTACAAGTCCCGAACTTTTGCGTGGGTCCGCGGACTGCGCCCTTCGGTTCAATCTCAGTCTTGTAGCACAAAGCGCGAACGACGAATCCCCCGCATTGACCCCCTGCAACTCGGATCGCTCTCCAGGTGCGGTGACTCAGCGGCAGGTCAGAAAGCACCGCTTCGACGAACTCCAACGGCTCTGCGGCGACACGATCTGGTCAGAGGAACTACCGACCATGACCCGAGCCGCGCTCCAGGATTACCGAAGTCGCAAGCCGCTGCCGAATGGCCTCGAGTACGGGGCCTTGGTGCGCGACCTCAGCGTGGTGGGAAAGTCTCTAGTGACCCTCGAAGCCGAATTGAGCCGGCAGCACTGCAAAAAGTCCGAAGACTTTCTCCGTCGGCCTGGCAGGACTGACGAAACACTGAATGACGAAGCAGGCAACCCCCTGCCGATCCAATTCTTCATGTGCCCGGACGGCAGCGTGGTCCGGGTCAAACCCAAAGGCGACCCCAATACTCGCCAAAGGCCGCAGCCCAACGTGGTGAAGTACGTCAGATATCCTTACGACTCGCCTTCGACAGGTTTTGAACAAGAGGCGTTCAAGGTCGACAACGAAGGCAACGCCATTCCCAATGGTTCCCGGGCAGCTCGCCCAGCTTTTCAAGGACAATCCTGAAGTTCAACGCGAGATCACCGATGGCTGGGCTGAGGATGCGCACACGGATCTCGTCGTTCGAGTTCAGCCTCTTCCTTGAACGCGATACATCGACCTTCTTAGGTGGGTGCTTTTTTTGCCGGGCTGAGTTGGCGCTAAGGATATGCGAACTATAAATGAGCAGTTCCTGAGATTGATCCGGGAAACCGACATTCAACGGACGATCTGAAGAACGCCGCCACGAGGCGCTCAATGTATGATTAAATTTTAGAGGATTGGTGGAGACGAGGGGAGTCGAACCCCTGACCTTCGCATTGCGAACGCGACGCTCTACCAACTGAGCTACGTCCCCACTTAAGCGCGAGATGAAGGCACCTTAGCGTAAGAGATTTATGGTTTCAAGCGGGAATCTGGAACCGCATTCTCCCCGGCTTCTTTTCACTTGGCCCGTTCCTTTGGGCTTGACCCGATTCGGTAGACAGTTTTGTTACGCTGCCTGAGACACCGTG
>CAYXVB010000146.1:0-8982 GCA_964467785.1 uncultured Bacteriovoracaceae bacterium | reverse complement strand
CCGCCATGACCGCGCCGGTGCCGTAACCCATCATGACATAGTCGGCGATCCACAGCGGGACACGTTCGCCATTGAGCGGGTTGGTGACAAACGAGCCTGTGAACACGCCCGTCTTCTCCTTGGATTCGTCCTGGCGGGCGACGTCCGACTTGCGGGCGGCCTCTTCGCGGTATTTGTCCACGGCCGCTTTTTGGGCGGGACTCGTCACTGCTTCCACGAGCGGATGCTCGGGCGCAAGCACGAGGAAAGTCACGCCGAAGATCGTGTCCGGACGGGTGGTAAAGATTTCGACTTCACCCTTTCCGCTTTCGAGCGGGAAACGCATCTGGAGGCCTTCGCTCTTGCCGATCCAGTTGCGCTGAAGCTCCTTGGTGCTTTCTGGCCAGTCCACCTTGTCGAGGTCCTTGAGGAGACGCTCTGCATAGTCGGTGATCTTGAGCATCCACTGCTTCATGGGCTGACGATAAACAGGGTGGCCGCCGCGCTCGGACTTGCCATCGACGACTTCTTCATTAGCTAGAACCGTCTTGAGAGCCGGGCACCAGTTGACGGGGACTTCCTTCTGATAGGCCAGGCCCTTTTCATAGAGTTTCAGGAACACCCATTGGGTCCACTTGTAATAGGAAGGGTCGCAGGTCGCGATTTCGCGGGACCAGTCGTAGGAAAAGCCGAGCGACTTGAGCTGGCGGCGGAAATTGTCGATCGCAGCGCGGGTGGTCTTCTCAGGATGGGTGCCCGTCTGGATGGCGTACTGTTCAGCGGGTAGACCAAAGGCGTCCCAACCCATGGGGTGCAGGACGTTGAAACCTTTGGCGCGCTTATAGCGGGACACAATGTCAGTGGCGGTGTAGCCTTCGGGGTGACCCACATGTAGCCCCGAGCTCGAGGGGTAGGGGAACATGTCGAGGGCGTAAAACTTGGGCTTGTTACCCCCGGTTTTAGCCTCAAATACGTTCTTATTTTCCCAATGCTTTTGCCATTTCGGCTCGATTTGCTTGTGGTCGTAAGCCATAGTAGTGCGTCGTTTTCCCACGTTTTTTTATGAATCGGAACCACGAAATTGCCCCCGGGGGCACCCTCAAGGATCTCATAACCGGCGAGACGATGCACTCGTCCATCGGCGCTTGGGAGGAGGCCAACTCAGTCTATGTGGGTCAATCCGATCTGGATCGCCCGGGCCGAGGCATCCCACTGGTCGTCTACGACATCGGAATGGGAGTGGCGGCTAACGCCATCGCACTTTTGGACGCGGATCAAAGCCCAAAGCTGGGCCCGACCTCCCCAATTCACGTCGTGAGCTTTGAAAACGACCCCTCAGGCCTGGCTTTGGCGCTCGAAAACCTCGATTCATTTCCTTATCTGCGCCTATGGGAGCCCCGGCTCCGGGAGCTGCTCAAAAGAGGGCGGATCGAGCAGGAAAGAATCCAGTGGGACCTCCACGTGGGCGATTTTGCCGCAATGAGCCTGGAGGGATTCCCCCGGGCGGACTTGATTTACTTCGACTTTTACTCCCCGAAAGTTTGCGGCCCCCTATGGGCGGTCGAGATTTTTTCAAAGTTGAAGTCCGCTTGCGCTCCAGGAGCGCGGCTGATCACCTATAGCTCGGCAACCCATGCTCGCGTGGCCATGCTGCTGGCAGGGCTTTTTGTGGGGCGGGGGCGGTCGACGCCGGCCAAGTCCGAGACCACCTTGGCGGCACTTTCGATGGAGAATCTGGGGACCGCGCCTTTGGGTGGTGAATGGCTGGGAAAGCTTTTGCGATCCTCGCGCGCGGTGCCTTTTGGATGGGAAGAAGGGCAAAAAAACGAAGTGCTGGAGCGCCTTCGACGTCATCCCCAGTTTGCGGACTGCTCAAATTCATGAGGGTAGGCTTAAGGATTCCTTTGGGGGCTATTGGGCCAAAGGGACTTTTGAGGGACTTTTCAAAAGTCCCATTAGCCCATGAACTCGACGATATGTCGCTGGATCTCGCCCCACCCGGCAAGGGTCCGTAGAAAAATCTCGTGGTACAGGTCCTTGGACCCGCAGACAGGGCAGCACTCCGCTTTTTGAAAAAAATACCCGCTCGACTCGGCCATTTCCGCCATCATTGGTGACAAAGTGACAACGTTCCGCGCGATTCGGCCCATATTTACCGTGAAACGCCGCAATAGTCCTGGCACAAGCGTTGCTCAAGGGCCCAGCATGTCGCCCGAAGGGGAGGCGGCAAACGAATCAACTTCCGAAAGGCACGGAAATGGGCAACTTACTCAATCAAAAGATGACGACGGCTCGTGCGATAACGAACCTGGCGATGATGGCGGCTTTCGCTGTGTTCCTTTCCGCCGCATCTTCCCTTGCCGCGGGCCCGGCCTTCGCGGAAGAGCGCCTTATCTCGCAGAGTTTTTCTCGCGAAATGCGGCGTGAAGAATCGATGGATCTCCTTCGAGAGCTGAACGTGTTCGGTCGCGGTCGGATCAATTCGCTCATTCTCGTGGTATCCGCTCGTGAGGGACGTGGCGCCATCGAAGTTTCCGCTGATGGGATGGTGCTCATTCAGACACGGCTCGACTCGATGCTGACTTCGATCCAAGTCCCCGTCGACCGCGAACTGGGGCGCGGGCTCCAAAGCCTGATCCTGCGGACACGGGGCGAAGTGACGCTCGCAATGGCGGGCGTGACGATGGACGAGCCATTCCGCACGGAGCCCGAACGTGGTGAACGCGAAGGGCGCCGCGGTCCCGTCTATGGACCTGGCCCGATTTACGGCCCAGGTTTCCCGATGGACGCCATGATTTCCCAGTCGGAATTCAGCGCGTTTATGGCTGAGCTCAAACGCGAGTCATTTGATAGCGGCAAGACCAAGGTGCTCAATCTCTACGCTTCTTACTGGGGAACGCGCCGGATCACGATGGCGCAACTCTCTGAAATCACCCGCGCCCACTCCTTTGACACCGGTCGCTTGGATGCGGTGAAGATCCTCAAGCCTATGCTGATCTTCGAAATCACGCAAATGTCTGCGGTGTTGGATTCCTTCGCGTTTCCCAGCAACCGCGATCTGGCCAGGAGCATCTTGATGGCCAGATAAAAGTTCCAGCCCCCCGCTGGTTAGCCCCCCAACACACAACCCAACGCAGGCCCGATCCGGAGTGAGGACCGATCGGGCCTGCGGCTTTTTAGATCGCGCGCGAATAGTCCCAGATCGCGTTGCGCTTATAGTGACCAGTAATTTGGGCGGCATCCAGGATGTGTCCGCGCAGCGCGCGCTGCAACTCCTCTACCCCGATGCCGGGGGGAAGGTTGAGCGCTCGATCCAACGCGTAGAGCCGAAAGATATATCGGTGGATTCCATGACCGACGGGCGGCAACGGACCAGAGTATCCGAACTGACCTTCGCTATTGGTCCCTTGATCCACTCGGATCGGAACCTCGAGACTGGGCTGCGGAGAAATTCCTGCCGGCATAGCAGTAAGCAGGGGAGAAATGCCGTAGGCCAACCAGTGAATGAACGCGCCGGGCTGCGGAGCGTCCGGGTCCTCGCAGATGAGCACGAACTCACGCGTCCCTGCCGGAACATTGGACCAAGCGAGCGGGGGCGAGATATTGCGCCCATCGCCTGTGTAATCGACGGGCACCTCTCCGTGGTCTTTGAATGCGGGCGAGCTCAACGTAAGGGATGGCATGGGGTTAGCTTCAGAGGTCTTCAACACACATGCCACACGAAAAGGAGATCCCTTATGAGCGACCAGGCCAGTTCTAAAAAATTCGACACTCCTGACGAAGTTCGCGATTTCGCCGACCATGGTCGATTGGAGATCGTGACTCTCGACAATGAGATCAGCGTAGGGCGCGGCGTCTTTGAGCCCGGTTGGCGCTGGTCAAACGATGTCAAGCCGATCGCTGAGACCGAGAGCTGCGAGGCCGAGCACATCGGCTACTGCACTTCAGGATCGATGGTCGTCCGCATGAACGATGGCCAAGTAATGCGTGTCTCGGCCGGAGTGTCTTTTCACAGCCCACCTGGGCACGATGCCGGGGTCGACGGCGGGGAGGCCTGCGAACTGATCGATTTCCAAGGCTTCAAGGACTACGCGATCGTACAGGCTGGCATCAAGAAATCGGCCTGAGCCATACTGAGCTCAATAGTCCGTGTAACCTTCGGCACCCGGCGTGTAAAAAGTCGCCGGATTGGCAGGCTTGAGGGGCGAGCTGTTTTTGAGTTTTTCGACGAGATCAGGATTGGCGAGAAATGAGCGTCCAAACGCGACGAGATCTCCCTTGCCTTCGGCGAGATCGCGTTCCGCTCGGCCGGCATTATATCCGCCCGAGAGGATGTACTTGCCCTTGAAAGCTTGCCTGATACGGCGCTTAACCTCGGGGCTCGGGCCTGGCGCGCCCATCGCGCTGTGATCCACAACGTGGATGTAAACCAGACCGATCTCGGATAGCTTGCCGGCGAGAACGCCGTAGAACTCATCCACCCCTTTGAACGCGCCCATATCATTGAAAACACCGTATGGAGAAACGCGAATACCGGTACGATCGGGGCCGATTTCTCGGGCAACCGCCCGGGCAATCTCGAGCACGAAGCGCATGCGACCTTCATTTTTCTGATCGGGTTCGCCACCGAATTCGTCCTGACGCTTGTTGGCGTTTGGATTGAGGAACTGCTCCAGAAGATAACCATTGGCGGCATGGAGTTCCACACCATCGAAACCGGCTTGGATCGCCAGGCGGGCCGAATGGACAAACTCCTGGATAGCCGCTTGAATATCGGTCCGGGACATTTCCTCGGGTCGGGGATGAGGCTGCATGCCCATCGCGTCTGTCCACATATTGCCGCTCAAAGCCATTGCCGACGGCGCGACGATGCGCGAGCCCGCGGGCATGTTGGCCGGATGGCACACGCGACCCGTATGCATGAGCTGGAGAAAAATCCGGGCACCGTTCTTATGGACCGCGTCGGTCACCTGGCGCCAGCTCACCATCTGCTGCTCATTATAAAGACCTGGAATCCGCGCATAACCCAGACCATTGGGCGACGGCGACACGCCTTCAGTGACAATCAGTCCCGCGCCGGAACGCTGCGAGTAGTATTGGGCCATCAACTCATTTGCCAAGCCACCGATCGCGCGAGAGCGCGTCATGGGTGCCATGACAACGGAGTTTTTGAGGGATAGAGCGCCAAGAGTCGCGGTCGAGAGAAGCTTCATCGCTCTTTCATACCATAAATTTTGAGAGAGTCCCCACAAGTGCGTCGCGTCATTCGAAGTTCGACCCCTGCGCCGTCACCGCCTGAGTGCCCAAACCAAGGTTTCAAAGTGACGAGTATGGGGGAACATGTCGAAGATCTGGATACGCTTCACTTGGTAGAGCGGAGCAAGTTTTTCGAGATCATGGGCCAAAGTTTCGGAATTACAGCTCGAGTAGATGAAATGAACCGGCCTTTGCCGCAGGATGAGATCAACACCCTCACCCAAGCCCCGGCGGGGTGGATTGGCGAGGATGAGATCTGGGTGGATCTGTTCAACCTCTTCGGCAAGTTGGGTTGCGTCCGAGCATCGAAAACTCACATGCCCGAGTCCACGCGATCGGGCCGTATCGTTGGCGATCCGAACGGCATCCGCATTGACTTCGATACCTACAATGCGCTCGGCGCTTTTGGCCGCAAAAAGGCTGAAAGCTCCCTGGCCGCAATAGAGCTCAAGCATCGCCTTAGGACGCGTCTCCTCGATCCATTCCGCGGCGGCCTGATAGAGCGCGGTCGCGACCGAGACGTTGGTCTGAACAAAGGCCTGCGGCACGAGCTGGAGCGTCACCGGCCCCAGCCGATGTTCGATCCATCCTCGCTCGGACAGGACGATTTCCTCGGGGCCTTCAAGAATCGCGTGTGGAATGGGCTGGAGGTTGGCCGAGACACACAAAAGATCCGGGAAGCGCACCTGCAGCTCAGGGAGCAATTTGCGCAGCCGGGGCAGGCTTTCCTTCGATCGAAGGACGAAGCGCAGATACATCTGTCCACTCATCGGAGAGTAGAAAGCGATCAGCCCCTTGAGCTCTCCCTTTCTCGCCTTGATCTGATAGGGGACGAGTCCGTGGCAGCGTAGAAACTCTGGCAGCGCCTCGATCAGCTGATTGAGGCGGGGATGATGAATCGGGCAGGAGAGGAGCTCGCGTCCTTCATCGAGATCAATCTCGCCAAGCAGACCGATGACTGGTGCATCGGAAGTGCCCGTCACTGACATCTTGGCGCGATTTCGGAAACCCTGCGTCGCGGACGGCGCCGGCTCTCGAATAGCCGCATCATAGTCGGTATCCTGAATCCAGCGCAGCGCGGACCGGAGCGACCGTGATTTTGCGGCGAGCTGCGCGGCGTAATCGCGATCCAACCACTCGCACGAGCGACAAAGAGCGCGATCGAAATAGGAGCAGAACGATCCCATGCCACGCAGCTTATCAGGGAAAGCCCGACTCAGCCACCAGACATGCGCAGCCAGAGAGAGCGGAAAAAACCCGCGCATCCTGAAGTATCCCCGGCCGCCCATCTCAGCTCATTGTATTTTCGGTCGCTCCAAACGGGCTCCTTTAGGGTGATTGCAACGAGTGCCTTTCTAGTCGTGGGATCGCCTTTTTCGATGAGGAGACGCAGCTCCTCGATTTGCTCCACGGATTCGGGTTGGGTAAACGTGTATCGGACCAGAAATGGATGAACCTCAGGGCTCCCCTCGATCAAGGCGCGGATTACGGCACGAGCCTCTGGAGCTGCCCCTTCGGAACCGAGCAGGTTGAACACGACTCTCGCAAGATCGCCCTCGCTGACTTCGCGGATCAGCTTGAGAAGCGCATCGGAACGGCCAGCGCGGATCAATTTTAGAATTTCTTCGTCGGGGGACTCAAGCAGACCGGCCCATTGCGGGTACTTATGCGCCAGTAGGATGTACTTGCCCTTGCGTGAGCCCAATTTCTCAGACAACGGCAAACCCAGATCCTGCAGTGTCATTGAAAGCCGCACGGCCCCGGGCAAATGCCCTGTATCAGACATGTCAAAAAGGTCGCGCACCATGGCTTCGACGAACGGATCCCCAGAGTGGGTGACAAGGAATGCACGCAATGCGCCCGCGACTTCCGAAGGTTCCTCTCGACTCACGATCTTTCGGAGCCGCCGCCACTGCGTCCTCCGGCTCTCCATGAGCTTTCGCAGCTCTCCGTCGCGCGCCTCATGGACCAAGTCCTCCCGATATCCTCGAACCGTCTCTTTTTTCCGGAGATTCGCCTCCCGATCCAGGACAGGGCTCATTGGATGCCACTTGCCGTCGAAACGGACGAATTGGTCCGAGCTGTCCGTGCCTCTGGGAAGGCCTTCGTATTCGCGGATCGGACTCTCCATGTCCTTGGGTGAAACGCGCAAGGCTCCAGGATTCAATGCGGTGAGGAAGGTCATCGAAGACGGGTGTTTTGAATTCCACGAAGCCATCAGATGTGTCTTAAAGTTTTGTCGCAACGCCTCCGGAAATTGCGAGAGGATCTTTTCCGCGATCGAGCCATGGTATCCGGTGTCGACAAAGAGAATTTTCTTACCCGTCCGGAGTCGCTCCTCACTCAGACCCTCTTGCGCAAGGTAATCCTTAAGTTGACTCGACCCAACATTAGCTCGCGAGACATTCAACAGATGAAGTCGCTTGAGCAGCTCCGGGTCGCCTTGCGCTTCGATTGTGGCGAGATCATGGAGAAGCTCCGCATCACGAGCGAGAAAATAAAGTTCCCGATCCGGATACATCTCCAACAGCATGGCTACGACTTCAAAGTGCCCGCGCTTGACCCGCTGCCATGCCTGACCCAACTCAGGATGTGGTCTCGCTGGGACAGCAGAGATCTCCGTCCGTGCCAGGTAACTCTCCTGTTCGGAAGAAAAAGAGGATTTCGCCTGCGTGATGATCAACGCCAGTCCGATCACGGGGGCAATCCGTATGCTCGATAGGAGGTGCCTAAAAACCGAGTTCATCCTATTTTCTTTTCGGAAATGAAGTGGAATTTATGATGGACATTGCCATTCCGGGCGCCAAAAAACTGGCATCCCGCGAATGCGGGAACAAAGGCTCCTTTGGAGCGATTTCCGAATTGTGATTATTGTATCCCGTTCCTAATATCAGTTCATGTCGCTCTATTTCACGATTCTAATTCCCATTATCCTCGCCGGCGTTATCGTGCTCGCCACGTGGATCACAAAAAAATCTGCGCAACAGGCCGAAAATGATCCCGCGGGGGCGCTGAGCTCGGAGATTCGGGGCGAGTGCAATGTCGGCGGAAGAATTTACCATTACCACTTCGAACCTCGGCGATCGCAAGGCAAGTCCGTGCGACCGTCGCGTCTCACGGTGAGCGCTACAACAGCGGTGCCCGGTTCCTTTGCTCTCTTTCTTTACCCTGAGAAGGGCGGCGACAAAGCCATTCGGGCAATTGGCTTTTCAGAAGAGTCCGTAGTTGGCGAATCTGACTTTGACCGACGGTTCCACGTGGTCTGCTCACATACTGAAGGGTTAAAGGCTTTACTCGCCGATCCGGAGCTGAAAAACAGGCTGACCCGCCTTCCGGACCGGGGCTTTCTGACCCTCGCGTTCGCACGGGGAAAGATTCGAGTCCTCTACACTCCTTGGATCGCGAGCACGGAGCAGGAAATCAAGACGAGCGCCGCGGAGATCGCGGAAACTTTGAACGCGCTCGCTCAGGCAAACGAGCGTCTGTATTTGCAGGATGGAATCTCCAAGGCCCATTCGTCCCGCGCGCGCGCCTTAGTCCTATTCCATCAAATCGTTTTCCCTGATGGAACCGGAATGAAAAAGTGGACGCTCCTGCCGTTTACGTTCTTTACGGTCCTCGTTGCAATGACCTTCTGGCACGAACCCCTGCACATGCTGGACGCGGTGGTTATCCTACAAGGGAGCGCGCTAATACTACTAAGGGGAGCCTTGGTAAAGCCGGATAATCAGGCAGCATAACGAACGT
>CAYXVB010000145.1:0-9221 GCA_964467785.1 uncultured Bacteriovoracaceae bacterium | reverse complement strand
AATTTGTCGCCCGAGTACTGATGGCCCGAGGTGATCGGCTTGAGGCGCTCCGTGAGCGGCAGGCGTTCGCGGTTCGGATTCTTCCACTGGCGTGAGAGCACGTTCTCGATGGTGAGGAGGGTCTTGTAAACGTCGCCGCCGTTGAGGCGGTAGCTTTGCCGGAACAGCTCGGGGATCGTGACGCTCGACTTGGGGTGCGCGATCATCCATTTGTAGAGGGGCTCTTCCTGGTCGGTCCGCATGAAGCGAAAGGTGTCGCCCGTGGCGAGCGCCATGAGCAGCTTGGAGGTCGCCAGCATCGGTGAGCTTTGGCCGTACTTGGCAAGAAATTCCGGGCTCCAGGCATGGGGTTGGCCGTAGATCGGATTGATTCCGTTGGCGGTTTCCTCATTGATGATCTGGGCGAACATCTTGCCAAATCCCTCGCGGAGTAGGGGACTTTCGCGACCTTGGATCGGTTTTGCGGCATTTTCGAGGACCATTTTGAGCTTTTCGGCGTCGATTTCGCTTTTTAATTCCAGTCTCCGGTAGACGGAGCCGAACAGCTCGGCCTCACGGGGGTTTCTCAGTCGGTAGTCCTCGAGGATCTCCCGTTCGCTCAGCGCCTGGGGCGCCTCGGTCGAAGTGTACTCGCGGGTGATCTCGTAATCCTCTTCCCGGATGATCTTGTATTGGCGAGGCTTTTCTTTCGTGCCTGTAAGGGCGGCGAAAGCCCGAGGGGGGACAAGTTCGGAACGCTTGAGCAGCGCGTAGTCGCCCGCAGGGTCGTCCAGTTTGTACTTCTTTTGCCGATAGGCTTCCAGGATATCCGCGGTATAGCCTTCGGCCTCCTCGAGCGTGGCGGGAGAGATTTCCTTGAGGATAGGGAGATCGGGGGCGGGCGAGTCCGGCTCCGCAGCTTGGGTGGTCAGCGTGAAGCCCGGAGTTACCCAAATCGAAGCGGTCAGTGATGCGATCGCGTAGCTGAGGGCCGGGATCGAAGTTTTCCAGTACTTCCTGAGGGCGTTCGTTTTCATGGCCGTCTCCTGGTAGTATATCGTTTTAGTTTACAGTTTACCGTTTACCGGTAGATCACTGATTGATGAAGAAGCCGACGGATGCTTGTAGAGAAGCCCAAGAAGAACGGGCGATTGGCGATGTCGGCGAATCAGGAGATCTCCGAGCACTCCGCCTTATGGTTGTTGCTTGCTCGGAGTAAGTAGATCCTGGCCATGCTGCCGGATTGTGGGGTCGACATTTATTAAAATGATGCACTGCGTCATGATTGACCCTGCTTATATACCGAATGAGGACAGATTTCAATAGAGATTTTAACGCAGAGCGTCATTTCCCTCTGTCCACGACCTGGCCGGGCCCGAGTCTGGCAGCCGTTGCTGCTTCAGGCTAAGACTTCAGGCGGTAGGGTATAATCGCCCGCAACTTTCACTTGGAAGTCTCTCTGTTTAGGGCTTTGATGGAGCTTTCGATCTCGCTCTTGATCTGTTCGAGAATCCGCTTCTTGAGATCGAATCCCGGAATGAAGCGCGCCTTGATCACGGATTTGTTCCGGATGGCGTAGAGCTGATAGCTCACGACCGCGGTCGTGTGCGAGTCCAGGGGATAGTACCGGTTGATGCTGCCGAACCGCTCAAACAACATGTTGAACTCCGCGCAGCTCTGATCGGTGTGCGCGGCGGGCGAACCGAGGTTCTTGTCCTGGGCCACGGTTTGCGCCTTGGGATAGTGACGGAAATCCAGCGTGCAGCGTAGGTAAGGCTCCAGGAGGCCGAACGGTGCTTCAGGCGCGGGCGTTTGGACTACGCAGCGCCCGTCAGGCGCCGACTCGACCACAGACATGCGCGGCAGGAAATTCGAGATATTGTCGGTGTTGAAAAGCTTGGGATCGTTGATCTGCTGGATGTTCTTTTTGACCGCGTAGGCCGACTTAACGGCGAGGAATCCCCCGGCCTTCAGCTTCAAGATGTCTCCCGGGTCCAGCTCCGACGGCCAAAGCGGGTCGACGTCCTCGGTGGATCCGTAAAGGGACGAGATCTGCACCGTGCCTTGGGCGATCTTTTCCTTGTTGACGTTGAAATGGAGGGTTTTTTCCGTTTCGAAATTCGCTCGGGCCAGGCCGGAAATCAACAGACCAAGGGACAGCGTCAGCGCGATTGAAGCGTTTTTAGTCATCGTTCCCCGAGTTCCCCGGCGAGTCTGGCCGCATTGGAGGGTCGCATCGCGGGGATGCGAGCCAGCCGCACTCAATTATGAAAGGGAGTGAAAAGCGAGTCAAGGCGACTGAGGGAGTCTCCGCGTCGCGCTTTCGGCGCTTGTCAAAGGCGTGACGGTATTTACGGATTTTCCGCGGATTTTTGCAGGATCTGGGTGATGCCCTGCTCGTGCAGCGAAGGCCCGACCTTGCGGATGAAGCCGCCGCCCAGGCAAACCTCGCCATCATAAAGCACCACGGACTGGCCTGGGGCGATCGCTCGCTGGGGCTCGTCAAATTCCACGCGCATGTGGCCGTTGGCGATCGAAGTCACGGTGCAATCCTGATCCGCCTGGCGATAGCGCACTTTGGCGCGGCAGCGGAACGGAAGCGGGGAGGGCGCAGAACCGGAGACGAAGGAAAGCTCTTCGGCTTCGAGCCAGTTTGCGTAAAGCGCGGGATGATCATCTCCGCGTTCGCAGTAGAGGATGTTACGCGCGGGATCCTTGGCCACGATGAACCAGGGCTCCCCTTCGCCGCCGAGGCCGAGTCCTTTGCGCTGGCCGAGCGTGAAGGACGCCGAGCCCGGATGGCGGCCAATCACGGTGCCGTCGAGCCGGCGGATCTCGCCGGGTTGGGCTTGCACGTACTTGGCCAGAAACGGGCGGAAATTCCGTTCGCCGATGAAGCAGATGCCGGTGGAGTCTTTTTTTCGCGCAGTCGCGAGGCCCGCTTGTTCGGCGAGCGCGCGCACGTCGCTTTTGAGCATTCCCCCGATCGGGAACAAAGTCCTGCGCAGGCGCTCGTGGGAGACCGCGTTCAGGAAATAGCTCTGGTCTTTGCCGGGATCGAGGCCCTTGAGGAGACGCCCCTCGCCATCGGTGCGGCAGTAATGGCCCGTGGCGAGGAAATCGGCGCCGAGCTCCATGGCCTTATCGAAGAAGCTTGCGAACTTGATCTCGCGGTTGCAGAGGATGTCGGGATTGGGCGTGTAGCCCGCCTTATATTCTTCGATGAAGCGCTTGAAGACCTGATCCCAATATTCCTGCACGAACTCGACGGAGTAATAGGGGATGTCGAGCTTGTCGCAGACCCGGGCGACGTCCTCATAGTCGAGGGTCGCCGAACAGACGCCGTTTTCGTCGGTCTCGTCCCAGTTCTTCATGAAAAGGCCGATCACTCGGAAGCCCTGCTCCTTGAGCAGGAGCGCGGCCACGGATGAGTCCACTCCCCCGGACATGCCGACGACGACCGTTTGAGTGTTTGACGCAGCGCTACTCATGGCGTCTGGTGGATATCAGATTCGCCCGAGGTCCGCCAAGGGCTTTTGCCTAGATCTCTCAGAGATGCCGGATAAAGCCGAAGTACTCCTCCGCCAGCCAATCGAAATTCATTGGGTTTTTGCATACCGGGCAATCGGGTTGGGGGATCGAGGGCAAGTCGCCCGCCGTGGGTGATCCGCGAAACTCCACCTGGCCTGGATGGAGCAGCACCGGCACGTCTTTGCTGCAATGTGGACAGTGATAGGGGGCGTAGAAAGAGAGGACGGGAGTGCCCTTTTTACCGAGAATAGAAGGCACCATATTGGCCTGCTCGATCATCAGTTCATTGACTTGAACGAAAGCGCACCGGGTGAGAGGCATCAGCCGCTCCATGAAAAGGATCCACTCGCGGACGCCGCAGGAGTTGATTCGCCGCACTCGGCTCAAGTCGATATGTAGGGCTTGCGGTGGGGGGGTAAGCGTCTGGATGCGGTCCAGAGCGATCGAAAAGTTAGTGTCCTCGTCGATGATGCCGATCGGACGGAAAACCCCTTCGACGCCTTTGGTTTCGAGCTCGAGACGGATCTTGGGGTTCTCTTGCAGGACGACGGTCGTGGCCATAGCTCTATCCAGTATGGCATGGCGGGAATGGGTCGCTAGAGGAAAAACACGGGTAGGGCGGCGAAAGGCTCGACCGTAATCCTTTGAAAGGATAAGAGAAGGCACATGGCAATCTGGCATCGGAATTACAGCTTGGAAGAAGTCAATTTGCGCGGCAAAGGCTGCATGGTCGAGCACCTGGGGATCGACATCCTGGAGATGGGCGAAAGTCATATTCTAGGCAGAATGCCGGTCGATTCACGCACCAAGCAGCCGATCGGGCTTTTGCATGGCGGCGCTTCGGTGGTTCTCGCCGAGACTCTGGCTTCCACCGCGGGTAACTTGTGCGTGAATCCGGCGACCCATTATTGCGTGGGCCTTGAGATCAATGCCAACCACATCAGCTCGGCGCGCGACGGCTTCGTGCTCGGAAAAACCTTTCCGCTTCATCTCGGCCGCACCACCCAGGTCTGGCAAACGGAAATCCGCCAAGCGGGCCCGGATGGACCGAGTGAAAATGCCGGTGAAAATGCCGGTAAGGACCGTCTGATCTGCGTGAGCCGGATGACGCTATCGGTCCTGGCCAGGAAATAAGGAAAAAAGCGAGTGGCAGTCCTTCTCAGTGCAAGCAATCTATCCAAGGCCTTCGGCGCGCGCCCTCTTTTCGAAGGCCTGAGTTTTGCCGTCGAGTCCGGCGAGCGCATTGGCCTCATTGGGCCCAACGGCATGGGCAAGTCCACGCTGCTTCGGATCGTCGCCGGCCGCGATACGCCCGATCGAGGGACGCTTTCGATCTCGCGCGGCCTGCGCGTGGGTTATCTCGAACAGGTGCCGCAGTTCAAGGCGGGCGCGAGCGTGCTGGCCACCGTGATGGAGGGAGTCCCCGCCGGCCACCCCGAATGGGAGGTGCTCGCGCAGGCGCATGCGCTCCTGAACCGCCTTGATCTCGAAGATCGCGCGGAGTCCAAGGTCGAACATCTCTCGGGGGGCTGGAAAAAGCGCGTCGCGCTCGCCCGCGAGCTGATGCGCGAGCCGGACCTCCTTTTGCTGGACGAGCCGACCAACCATCTCGACGTCGAGAGCATCCTCTGGATCGAGGAATGGCTCAAAAAGGCCCCTTTTGCGACGATGACCGTGACTCATGATCGCGCGTTCCTGGACAAGGTCTCCTCGCGCATTTTGGAGCTCGACCGACGCAATCCGGGCTGCCTGCTCTCGGTCAATGGCGGCTATTTCCAGTACCTGCAGACCAAAGAAGCGATGATCTCGGAAGCCGAAAGCCGCGAACGTTCGCTCAAGAATCTGCTCCGCCGCGAGACCGAGTGGCTCCGGCGCGGCGCCAAGGCGCGCACGACCAAGCAGCAGGCCCGTATCCAACGGGCCGAGGCACTAGGCGATGAGGTCGGCGAGCTTTCGGCGCGCAACCGTTCGCGCTCGCTTTCGATGGGCTTCGAGGGCGCCGAGAAATCGCCCAAGAAGCTGGTCACCGCGCAGGGCATTTCCAAGACCATCACCACGGAAACCCCTGAGGGGCCGAAAACCCGCACGCTTTTCCGCGACATCGACTTGATGCTCGGTCCCGGAAGCCGCGTGGGCCTGCTTGGCCCGAACGGCGCGGGCAAGTCGACCCTGATTCGAGTCCTTTTGGGCGAGCAGGAGCCGGACACGGGTGAGGTGGTCCGCTCGGAGCAGCTGCAGGTCGCGTACTTCGAACAGAACCGTGAATCGCTGGATCCGGAAACGACCGTGCTTAGGACGATCTGTCCCTCGGGCGAGACCGTCGAGTACCGGGGCAGTCGCATTCATGTCAAAAGCTACCTCGACAAGTTCCTCTTCGACTACGCGCAGACGGAGATGCCCGTCGGCAAGCTCTCGGGCGGCGAGCAGAGCCGCCTGCTTTTGGCCATCCTGATGCTCAAGTCGGCCAATCTCCTGGTGCTTGACGAACCGACGAACGACCTGGACCTGGCGACCCTGCAGGTGCTTGAGGAATGTCTCGAGGATTTCCCGGGCGCGGTGCTGATGGTCACCCATGATCGCTGGTTCCTCGACCAGGTGGCCGAACGGATCCTTTCGTTTTCGGGTGAACTGGGTCCCGAGGGAGAGGTCCTGGCCTTTACCGGTCTCAGCCAGTGGGAAGACTGGCGCGCCGAGGCGATCGCCTCCAAGGAAGCGGCCCGCGCCAAAGCCGCGGCGGAGGCTGCTGCAAAGGCCGGTTCACCATCCGGCGCACCGGCCGCTGCCAAGAAGCAGCGCCTGAGCTACAAAGAACAGCGGGAATTCGACGGGATGGAAGCGGCGATCCACGCCGCGGAAGAGGCCTTGCAAAGCGCCACCGCCGAAAGCGCCAGGCCTGAGCTTTCGACGAATCATGCGCGGCTCGCCGAACTTTCGCGCGAGATGACTCGCCTTCATGAGGAAATCGACCGCCTTTACGCCCGCTGGGCGGAGCTTGAGGCTAAGGGAGGAGCAAGCTGATGTTGCCCAAGGTTTCGAGATCGTCCGAAACGGTCCTGATCGATTGTGATTATGTGCTCCCGCGGTTCGCCGGTGCTTATCTGATTCGCGAAGGCGATGAGGCGGCCTTCATCGAGACCAATACGGCGCACTCGGTGCCAGGGCTGATGGAGGCGCTTCGAGCGCGAGGGCTCAAGCCCGAACAAGTGCGATGGATCATCGTGACCCATGTGCACCTGGATCACGCGGGCGGCGCAGGCGCCCTGATTCGTCTCTGCCCGAACGCCAAGCTCCTCTGCCATCCGCGCGCGGCGAGGCATCTGGTGGATCCCTCCAAGCTCGTGGCGAGCGCCCGGCAGGTCTACGGTGACTCCGAGTTTGAGCGTCTCTACGGCGAGCTCCCGCCGATCGAGGCCTCGCGCGTGCAGGAGATGGCCGACGGGTCGCAGGTCACGCTCGGGGGGACGCGCACGCTGACGTTCATGCATACGCGCGGCCACGCCAACCATCATTTCTGCGTGCTAGATTCCGGCGGTGCCACGGGCGAGAAGTCCGTCTTCACGGGCGATGCATTTGGGCTCGCCTATCCAGCCCTGCAGGGCGGGGGGCTTTTCATCATCCCTTCGTCCAGCCCGACGGATTTCGACCCAAACGAAGCGATCGCCGCGGTGGACCGAATCGCCGCGAGCGGCGCGCAGGTCGCCTACCTCACGCATTTCGGACCGATCCGCGATGTCGCGGCCGCGGCCGCGCAGCTCAAGGGGCATCTCCGTTTCATGGGGGCGCTCCTGGACAAGGCCAAAACATCGCCGCTCGGGGGTGGGGAGCTTGCGGCGGTCTGTCGCAAGTCGATGCGGGATTATCTCGAAGTCGAGCTCCGCAAGCGCGGGCTTGGGTCCGATGAGTCCGCCTGGCGGGTGCTGAAGCTGGATTGCGAGCTCAATGGCGACGGGATCGCCTGGGCGGCTCGCCGTCTGCGCGGGGAGTTCGACCGAAAGTGATGGCGGAAGTGAGCGAGGCGGGCGCCCTTTACATCGACTCGCACTGCCATCTCGCGGATCCTCGCTGGGCAGCGGAGCTGGGGCAGGTGCTTGAGCGGGCCTCGGATGCGGGGGTGGGGCGCTTTCTTCAGGGCGGAGTGGATCCGGAGGACTGGGAGCGGCAGCGCGAACTGGTGCGCCGCTATCCGGGGCGGGTCTGGCCCGTTTTTGGGCTACATCCCTGGTGGGTTCGCGATCCGGCCCGAACGGAAGCGGAGATCGAGAGCGCATTGGCGCTTCTTGAAAAAGCGGTTCGTGAGCCTGACGTGCGCGCCGTAGGGGAGGTGGGTCTCGACTTCGCGGGGGATCCGGCATTTCGGGAAGGGGAGATCCGGGACCGGCAGCTCCGCGTTTTTGAGCGGCAGCTCGAGATCGCCGAGCAGGCGGGAAAGCCGGTCGTCCTCCATGTCGTTCGTGCTCATGGCGAGGTTTTGCAGATCCTGGAGAGGCGGGGACGCTTGGCCCGAGGGGGCCTCAGTCATGCCTTTTCGGGCAGCCTGGAAATCGCCCGCCGCTCGATTGAACTGGGGCTGTTGATTTCAGTGGGCGGGAGCGTGGTCCGCAAGAAAGGCTTTGAGACTCTGAAGAGGGCCGTGGTAAAGATCCCGCCCGAAGCCCTGGTGATCGAAAGCGATGCCCCGGATCAGGCGCCTGAAGGCTGGTGCGAGCGGACGGGGCTTGGATGGAACGAGCCCTCGAGCGTGCTCGAAGTGGCGCGCGCGGTGGCGGAGCTCCGCGGGGAGCGCGCCGAAGAGGTGCTCGAGCGAAGCGCCCGCAATCTTTTGAGAGTTTTTGGAGAGTAGTCAGCATGTCGGATTCGTCGATCAAGGAATATGACCTGAGCCAGCTTCCGCCCGCCGCGGAGGGCGCGTTGTCCGCGCTCACCGGCGAGTCGTCCGTGCTGCCGAAGATGAAAGCGCAGATCGATCCGATGACCGACGAGGAGCTGGCAAGCTACACGCTCCATCGCCGTTGGGATCGCATGGGCCGCCTCGTGGGCGATCGCGCGATGAAAAAGCTCATGGGCTCCCATGTCCTGGTCATCGGCTTGGGTGGCGTGGGCTCCTGGGCCGCCGAGAGCCTGGCGCGTTCCGGTGTGGGACGGCTGACGATCGTCGACTTCGACGAGATCTGCATCACCAATTTCAACCGGCAGCTCCACGCGCTGAATGGGCTGGTGGGCCAGCAGAAGTCTGAAGTCATGGCGGAACGTCTGCGCAAGATCAATCCGCAGCTGCAAGTGACGGCGATTCCCAAATTCTATAACGAAGAGACGCATGACGAGATCTTCGCGGCGAGGCCCGATCTGGTCATCGATGCGATCGATCACGTGACCTCGAAGTGCCACTTGCTGGCCTGGTGCCGCAAAAATGACGTGCCAGTCGTCTGCTCGACCGGCTCTGGGGGTCGCATGGATCCGACCCAGGTGCGGGTCGCGGATCTCTCGGAAACCGAGCGCGACCCGCTGGCCAAGGCACTGCGGCGCATTCTGCGCGAAAAGTACGGATTCCCGAAGGAAGAAGGCGTCCCCTTCGGAATTTCGGCCGTTTACTCGCAGGAAAACGTCATACCTCCGTTTGAGCTCAAGTACGACGGCGGCAAGGGCTTTCGCTGCGTCTGCCCGCAGAAGGACAACGAGTTTTTCAACTGCGACAACCGCAATTTGATCCTGGG
>CAYXVB010000144.1:1363-9305 GCA_964467785.1 uncultured Bacteriovoracaceae bacterium | reverse complement strand
TTGAGCTGGGGATGATGAGGCCGCGTGGCCGGGCCGTGAGGCCGCGCAGGAGCATGGGCAGAGCTCTTGGCCGGCGGTCCCACCGGGAGCAACTCAGGCGGTGGGGCGATGAAATCGTCGGCCGTCTCACTTTCCATCGGCGGAGGCGCAACGGGTACTGGCGCCGGGGGCGGGGCCATGACCTTGGGTGGCAAAACTTTGTGGGCAGGTTTGACTGGGGGGGTAGCCACCGCGTTGCGCGGGATGGGCGCTCCTTTGGGCGCGCTCGGCGCGGGCTTGGCAGCGACAGACGCGGGCCGAGGTGACGGGGCCCTCGTCGGCGTGGGCGTAGCGGCCGGCTCCCCAGCAGGAGCCCACGAGCGTGGCAGCTCGGCCCGGGCCCAAGGCGCAATGGTCATCAGGAGCATCTGGCTCCAGGCGCCGATCGCGATGCTCTTCCAGTTGCGCACCATGTCTCACAGGTTAACCGGCACAAGCAGCAGGAGCAATGCCTGCCTGCAAGATCAAAGACTCGAAGCACACAAAGAGAGGCCCAAAAAATAAAAGCCCCCCGGACCGTGAAGTCCGGAGGGCCTGAGAGAGAGGAGTAGTATGAGCCGCTTCCTGCGGACGAAACTTTACTAGTGCATTTGAGGTGCCAATGCCTGTCCGACCTCTCCCAACATCCCCAGACTTATCCAAACACGCTCGTAGGTGCGCCGACGGGAACCAGCACCATCCTTTGGCCCATTTTCGACGGGCCTTCGGAGCAAAACGAGTGTCGTCGATGCAAAATAAAACCCCGGCTTCTTTCATAATGCCATCATCATGAAAGAAACCGGGGGGGAGAGAGAGAGGAGCGAGAGAGTGCGACCCACTCACGAAAGCGAGGAAGGTCGCGCGGATGCCGCAAGGGAGGATTTCAAGAGAGAGAGAGGAGCCTCCCCTGCGGCAAGCTTGTAAAAATCTTCAAAACCTTTGAGGCAGCACTTGGGGAATCGCCTGCACCTGCGGAAACGATGCCGCGACCGTTTGGGGCATCGTCTGGATCGGTCCGTACCAGAGACGAGCCAGATCCGGGGGCAGGTAGAGATTCCACGGAGCGGCGGCGGTGTTCACCAGGCCGCCTTCGGAAGTATAAAAATCCGTCTTGAAACTGGGATTGAAATCAGTCGGTGCCCATTCAAAGCCCCGCTTGAACGCGCCCGGAATCGGGCCGCTGCCGTCCCAGAGGGGGGCTTGGGCGCTCGCCTGAGCCTGCGCGGAGCTCGCGCCCGAAGCCCGTGCATTTTCAGTCACGCCCGCCTGGGCAAGACTCGGAAATCGGATCAGATTGGATTTTTGTAGGATGGCGGCGATGTCGACGCCCATTTCCTGCACGCCGGAGGTGACTGCGGTGTTACCGACCTGCTGGGTGCGCGCCATGAGCTCACAGTTCACACAGATCTGATTTCCTGCCTGAGCTGAGGTCAGAAGCACCGAGAGGGCTCCTGCTCCGAAAAGCGACAGCTTTGAAGACCATTTGGGCGACCACTGGAAATTCCGCACAAAAACCTCGTACACTCTCACGCGACACCTGGCGGGCGTTTTCACGCGATCCAGGGAGTCTTGAGCACGCCACAAGCGCATTCGCGATAGCTCACTTCTGCTCCCTGCCGTCCGTGCCCGGTAACGGCAGTCGCGGGCCTTAGAGCAACTGCCGTGCCGCGTCATATCCAGTCTGAAAAGCAATAGGTTGCAGGATAACGGCAACGGGGTGTTCAGGGTTTAGACAGTTGGACAGCCCCCTCACCTTGCGCCACAATCGAAGGATGCACAGCCGGCTCAAAAACCGACTCGAACGCCTGAAAGAGAGGGGCCAGGCGTCCGTCATGATCGGGGTCATGATGTCGACCTTCCTTTTTTTCTTCGCCTTTGTGGTGAACACGGGGATGTTGGTCAACGCCAAGATCAATTTACAAAACGCCGCGGACTTGGCGGCGTACGCCGGCGCCGCAGTGCAAGCGCGTCAACTCACGCAGATCTCCTACCTCAACTACGAAATGCGGCGGCAGTACAAAAAGTTCCTCTTCCGCTACTACGTGGTCGGCAACTTCGCGCAGGCGCAATTTCCGCGCGCAGGCGGCGGCAACAGCACCGCGCGGACTCGGATGGTCTGGTCGCCCGACGGCAACCCGATCAATGATTACGGAGTGCCAGTGGTCTGCCTCGCTGTCCAAAACAAGGAAGACAACGTCTGCCAACTCAAGAACCTGCCGCGCATCCCTAAAGTCAACGTCGCGGCCACCGACCCGATCACCAGTACCCTGCAAGGATACCTCGACAAGCTGGAGTCGATCCGCCAGGACAACTGCACCAACCAAAGCGCCACCAACATCCAGATCCTCCACCTCTGGCTCTGGAACACCGATCCGGAATACGCGGTCCGGCTTTCCAACAGCGCTCAGAACAACGCCGCCAAACAGGTCGCCGCGATCATGCGCAGCGTCGCGATGGGTCTCGGACTCGTGCCGCGCGAGATCATCCTGCGCTCGCGCATCAAGACGCTCGAAACCTATTTGAACACTCCACCGCTCAAGGGTCTCACGCTCGATCAGATCAACACCCTCAAAGACGGTGGGCACCTTCCGGAGCCGCCCCAGAACGAGCGGGCGATCCAGGCCTTCCTTTCGGCCTATTTTACGCTGGGCAATAATACTTTCTCCGACTCGGCCTCGATCCTGATGGACGAGCTGACTCCGCAGCAGGTGATCAAGCTCAACGACATCCCGGTCAAGTTCGACACCTATGCAGTGGAGTTCACCAATGGCGGCCCTGGCGGAGGCGATTGCATTCCCCGCTTCGTCGCCGACACGCTCGCCTCTCCGCTGCCTATCGGTGTCTGGAAAGACCCCGACATCCAGACCTATTACGCGCTTCGCCTACAGGGCAAAGCCCGGCTTCTTTTCAATCCTTTTGGCGGCGAGCTCACGCTCCGTGCCTACGCAGCTGCCAAACCCTTTGGCAGTCGGATCGGCCCCCGGCTGGACGAGAGCCACTTTGTCCGCAAAGGCGCGCAGCTCACGCAGCTCAGCGCCCAGTCGACCGCGGACCTGACTAACCAGGTGCCCAATCTTGCGCTCCGCGAGGAGGAGATCAAGGCCCCGGCCTCGGCCGGCACGGGCTGGGACACGCGCGAGGCCATGGCCTCCATGTACGCCCAGCTCGCCAACGGCGCCGTAGGCGGTGCGTTCACGATCAACGAGTTCACCCTGGCGCGCGCCTATCACGCGGCGATGGCTCCCAATCACGGCGAAGGTCCGCTTTACAACATTCCCAGCGAAGCCGAGTCGACGTCGCCCTTCGTGCGCAATTTCGACTCCAATCGGGTGATGGCGTTCTGGGCGCCGATTTTTCCGCTCTCCAAACTGGGCCAATCAGCCGCCGAGATCGAATCGCTCATCACCCAATATTTTAAAGGCGGCAACCCGAATCAAGCCGTGCAGCTCCCTCTTCTCAAACAGGGGTTGAGCCAGTACTTCGCCAAGCTCAATCAAGGCCAAGGCGAGCAGATTGACCTACTGCCCGTGGCTCCGGGCGCCACGGTCCCCCATGCCGAAGGATTCCGCATCGCCCGAGTCACCGATCCGATCCGCCCGCGTCCGCGCGACGCCGGGGGGCCGCCCAAGATCCAGGTCGGTGGATTCACCTTGAACAATGCCGCCGAAATGCGCACGTCCTGGAACGATGTCAACGACGCGGGGGTCGAGGCCGAAGGCCGCGTGGGCTACAGCGTGAAGTTCGTCTCCTTTGAATCCCTCATGGGGGGGTCCCGAAACCGCATTCCGCTGGACGATCCGGATCTCGAATCGGATCTGCAACAGATCCAGCACTGAGCCGCGCGCGGGCCGCCTCCAAAAAATGACTGATTAGGGGTTGCAAAGGCTCCCGCACTGCCTTACTTTTTTTGCGGGAGAATCCAAACTCATGGCCAAGAAGAAAAAAGCGCCCGCTAAGAAAGCGGCGAAAAAGACGACGAAGAAAGCAACCCGGAAGCCCGCGAAAAAGGCTGCTGCGAAGAAAGCCGCCCCGAAAAAGGCGACGAAGAAGGCTGCCAAGAAAGCCGCGAAGAAAGCCGCCCCCAAAAAGGCCGCTGCAAAGAAAGCTGCCCCTAAGGCGGCCGCGAAAAAGGTCGCCAAGCAGGCCGCCCCTCGCAAGCCCGCTGCTCCGAAGATCCAGACCCCCAAGGCTGCTCCGATCGCGAACGTGACGCCAGCTGGCGCCACCAGCTCCGCGATGTCCGGCCTCGCTGCGGGCCTCGCCGGCGGCGCACTCGGCTCCGCTTTCGGCAGCTCCTTTGGTGGCGGTCGCGGTCACGGCCACGACGAATCCGAAGAATAATCGTCGGACGCCTCGTCCGGGGCCGACAGATTTTGTCGCCTGTTTGACCGCCTGTTTTGTCGCCTCTTGACGATTTCGACCCCCGCCAGCTTGACTAAAGAGCTACGCGGGGGTTTTATTTTGCCCTCCTATGGAAATCCGCGACGTCATCCACGGCTCCATCTTCTTGGATCCCTCCGAACAATCCATCATCGACTCGCGTTATTTTCAACGCCTGCGTCAGATCAAGCAGTTAGGCTTCGCCGAGCTTTCTTTTCCGAGCGCTACTCATAATCGTTACATTCACTCCCTGGGGGCGATGAACACAGCCTCCCTCGCTTTCGACTGCATTTTTTCGGGCGCGGGCGCCCGCGCGCTCAACCTCGCTCGTCACTACTCTTCGGCCTACCAGCGGTTTCGGCGCGTTGTCCGCCTGGCCGCGATGCTTCACGACATCGGCCATGGCCCGCTCTCACATACGACTGAATGCGCTATGCCCGACGTCAAGTCGCTCAAACTTCCTGGTCCGCGCGTGCGGGCCCGCAAGGCGACGCACGAGGACTATACGCTCAAGATGATCCTCGACTCGGGACTCACGCCACTCCTCGAGCGGGCCGGCGCCGATTGGGGCTTCTCGCCCCGCCACATCGCCGCACTCATCGACCCCGAAATGGCGGTGAGTGACGACTTTTTTGACGAGCGCATCGACGGAGAAAAAGTCAGCTTCCGCCCGATTCTGAAACAGCTGATCTCAAGCGAACTCGACGCGGACCGCATGGATTATCTGCGGCGCGATAGCACGCATGCCGGCGTGAGCTATGGCCAGTTCGACTTCGACTGGCTGGTCCATCACCTCACCTCCCACGTTCGTAATGGTAAGTGCTACCTCGCGCTAGAGCACCGCGCCCTGTACTCCTTCGAGGACTTCCTGATTTCGCGCTACCACATGTTTCTCATGGTCTACTTCCACGCCAAGAGCGTGGTGTACGATGAGATGCTCAAGCGGTACCTCGAGAGCCCGGAGTGCACTTACTCGCTCCCCGCGGACATCGAGGCCTATTGCGACTGTACGGACGCGCAGCTCTTTGCCGATCTTTCGAGGAGCCCGAACGAATGGGCCCGCCGCATCATCGAAAAGCGTCCTTACCGGATGCTGGTGGAACTGCATAGCGGGATCCCCGCCACCAAGACTTCGATGCAGGAGCAGAAACGCCTACTCGCTAAGATCGAAAAGGATCTCGCCGCTCAGAACATTCCCTATTTGAGCGCGATGGCCACGGGCGAGCTCTCCAAATATTTCCGCAAGCCGGGAGATCCGATCTTTGTCCGCTACGATAACCATTACAGCAAGCCGAGCTTCATCCCGCTCGAGCAGTGCACGGATCTTTTTGAGCGATACGCCGAAAAACGCGAGATCACCCGACTCTACGTTTCCCCGGAGAACTACCCGCTCTGCCGCTCCCGCGGACGCGGCGAACCCCTTCCCTACGAAGACGTCGAAGAAACCTTGCCTCTGCCCGGCATCAAGTAGGTATCCGCTTCCCTTTTGATGCACACCGCGTCAACAAAAGATTTTTAGGGCACCGTGCTGCGGTGTGCATCAAAAAGGAAGCGGATACCTTCTGTGGTAGGATATTCCGATGATGGAAAATCCGTTGCTTCAGAAATCTCCCCACTTCGATCAAGCCCAGCCCTGGGACCAGATCCGGGATGAGCACTTTGGTGCCGCGTTCGACATCGGCCTCGGACTGGCGCGCGACCGCCTCAAATCCCTTCGCGAAAACAGCAACGCCCCCGACTACGCCAACACCCTCGAAGCCCTCGAAAGCGCGACGGAACCCTTGGACCTCATCAGCCACGCTTTTCACAACCTCTTATCCGCGCGCACCAGCGAAAAGCTGCAGGAGACCGCGCGCACCGTCCTGCCTTTGCAGGCCGAGCTCTCCAACGACATCTATCTCGACGACGCCATCTTTGCGCGCGTGCAGGCCGTGTTCGAGGCGCAGAAAATGCACCCCGCGCCCCTCACCTCCGAGCAGACCCGACTCCTCGAAAAAACCTACCGCGCGTTCGTGCGAAATGGCGCCCGTCTCGGCGCGGACCAGAAAAAGCGTCTCCGAGAGATCGACGCGCGCCTCGCGCTCCTGACCCAGCAGTTCGGCGAACACGTCCTCAAAGCCACGCAGGCATTCGCGCTTCATCTCACGGATGAGGCCGATCTGGCGGGGCTGCCGCAATCCGTGCGCGAGTCCGCGGCCCACACGGCCCGTGAACGCGGCCATACCGGCGAAAAGGCCGGTTGGGTCATCACGCTCGACCAACCCAGCCTTGTCCCGTTCATGCAGCAGAGCGAAAGGCGAGAACTGCGCGAAAAACTCTGGCGCGCCTCCAGCTCTCGCGCGATGAGTGGCCCACTCGACAACCGCCCTCTCGTGCTGGAGATCGTGAACCTCAAGCGCGAACGCGCCCAGCTTCTTGGATACCCTTCGCACGCTCACTTCGTGCTCGAGGAGCGCATGGCCACCCATCCGGAGACCGTCAACCAGTTCCTCGACCGCATGATCGAGCGCTGCCGGCCGGCGGCAAAGAGAGATCTAGACGAATTACAAGCACTGGCGGGCCACCCGCTCGCGCCTTGGGATGTGGCCTATTACTCGGAACGCCTCAAAAAACAGCGTTTTGATCTCGATGACGAGATTCTTCGTCCCTATTTCCCGCTCGACCAGGTGATCCAAGGCGTGTTCGAGCACGCAAGACGACTCTACGGACTCAAGTTCCTGCCGCGCGCGGACCTGCCCGTTTACCACCCGGACGTCCAGGTTTTTGAGGCGCGCGACGAAAAGAGCGATGAATACATCGGCCTCTTCTACACCGACTTCCACCCGCGCGCTTCGAAGCGCCCGGGAGCCTGGGCCACGACTTACCGGGACCAAGGCACTTTCGACGGTCAAATCCGCCGTCCGCACGTGAGCATCGTCTGCAACCTCACGCGCCCGACCGCCGACAAGCCCTCGCTCCTGGGCCTGGAGGAAGTGCGGACCGTTTTCCACGAATTCGGCCACGCGCTGCACATGCTGCTCTCTCGTTGTCAGTACCGCTCGCTCGGAGGCGCCAACGTGGAGTGGGATTTTGTCGAACTGCCCTCGCAGATCATGGAAAACTGGGTCAAGGAAAAGGAGGGACTCGATCTCTTCGCCGCGCATTACAAAACCGGGGAAAAGATCCCATCGTCGCTCATCCAGAAAATCAAGGACAGCGCCCGCTTCCAGGCCGGCTGGACGGCGCTCCGACAGCTCAATTTCGGCACGCTCGACCAGGCTTGGTACGCTCCCGATGCACGCATCCCCTCGTCGCCCGAGGGAGTGGAGCAGTTCGAGGTCGAGGCCACCGCGCGGACCCGACCTTTTGATCCTGTGCCCGGCACCTCGTTTTCGTGCGCTTTTGGCCACATTTTTGCCGGATCAAATTCCGTGCCGATTCGCCCGCGCCCGGCCGTGACGAACTGTCTCTTCAATCGCCTCACCAGGACCAGATCCATGCTGAAACTCACCCACCTGGCCGGCGTTGCGGCCGGCGGCGGGCCCGTCGTCGTGCCCGATCCGCT
>CAYXVB010000144.1:0-1353 GCA_964467785.1 uncultured Bacteriovoracaceae bacterium | reverse complement strand
CGCTTTTGGCCACATTTTTGCCGGCGGTTACGACGCCGGCTACTACAGCTACAAATGGGCCGAAGTGCTCGATGCCGACGCCTTCGAGTACTTCCAGGAAAAAGGCATCTTCAATCCCGAAGTTTCCGGGCGCTTCAAGGACTTCATCCTTTCGCGCGGAGGGAGCGAGCACCCGATGGAGCTTTACAGGAAGTTCCGCGGGCGCGCGCCGGATCCGGACGCGCTGATGCGCCGGGATGGGCTGCTTTGAGAAGACTGCCGCCCAGTTATCTCCATTTGATGGAACAACCCATCGAAGGGATCTGACCATCCTCGGGCGGCTGCTCACCTTCCAAGATCTGTTCGATCGCGCGGGCGAGGTCGCGCGACTTCACGGCCGAGGGATCTTTCCAGTTGTCGTCGAGGCGCCCGCGATAACGTAGCAGAAAGTGCCCCTGCGTCTCCGGTTCGCCAGGAGTCGGATGACGTCCCCGCTCAAAGACGTAAAAGTCCGGCGTACAGACCGCTCCATAGGCCCGAGCCACTTCCTGCGTCTCGTCATGTAGATAGTGGAACGCGAACTCTTTTTCGTGCGCAAGGCGACGCATCGACTCAAAGCTATCGTCCGGATAACGACTAGAGTCGTTGGAATTGATCCCCACCACCGCCACTTTGCGTTCGATGAACTCGCGGGCTAGTGCGTTGATCCGATCCAGCACCGCCTTCACGTACGGGCAATGATTGCACATGAAGATGATGACCAGAATTCGCTCGTTGCGAAAATCGTTCAGCCGATGCGTGACGCTGTCGACGCCAGGGAGCGCGAAATCCGGCGCAGCCGAGCCGAGGGGAGTTTTTTCGGAATAGGTGAGTGCCATAGCGGTATCCTTAGCGACTTGGCGCGGCTGGGCCGAAATAGCGGTGAATGACTCAGCGACGGCAGTTGCGAGCCGCTTCGCGGAAATAACGGCTGCACATCAGATTGGCGTCGCGACAACTGGAGGCCTGGCTTTCAAAGACGGTGCCCGTATCGCAGATCTTGGCCGGCCCCCCGTCGTTGACTGCGGCATCGAAATCGCCTTCGCGGACCACGACTCCGCCTTGCGTCAACTTGTAGTGCACGCGATTGAGACCATTGCCGAGCAGTCGGCGCTGAAACACCGAATCAATGGAGAGATTGAAGTGGCCCTTGCTGCGACCCGTGACTGCGTCAAACCGATCGCGCTTGGTGACTTTCCGTCCGCTTGGCCAAGTAGCGGTGAGTTCCACGCGATCGGCATTCACGGGGTCCGTGACAAAACGGGCGTAGTCCACCGGGCTCAGAGAGGAGTCTTCGCAAAAATACGAAGCGTTGCCACCCGCGGGATCGCCACA
>CAYXVB010000143.1:3138-9350 GCA_964467785.1 uncultured Bacteriovoracaceae bacterium | reverse complement strand
AACTCCTGAACGATTGGAATCGGAGGGCACTCCTGATTCAGTGGAAGGGACTTCGAGTCGTTCAGCACTGGGACTTGAGGATCTTCTGCTGTTTTGCAAGGAAGCGGAGAAGATTTCCAATCTAGGTGCAGACGCCGTTCGTGACGTATTGATCGATACGTTCAAGGGGCCTGAAGCGGGCTGCTTTTAAGGAAAGCGCGCCCGGATTAAAGAGACCCCTGAAGCACTGGCGGCAATCGGGCTCGCTCAGGCAAACGCCAAGCTGAGCGCGGCTTTTAGGGCGTTGCGGGGCCTGAGTGAGGAGTCGGTCAGGACGACTGCGTGGGTCATACGCAATCAAGCAAAGGCTTTGGGTTTTCCGAATGTGGAATTGACTGATGATGAACTTGTCGCAATACAGGGGTACACGGGGAGTCAATATATGCAAGTAAACGATAGCCTCCGCCAAGGGGGGGCGGAGCTCATGCGTTTGGCGCCACATATCGAGTTACTCAAGCAGGCGTTGCAAAAGCTTCCGCCTTATCAAGGGTTGGTCCGCAGAGGCAGTGAGCTGCCGAAGGAAGTGTTAAACGCCCATCAGGTTGGAAATGTTGTGGAGTACCCGTCTTTTGTCAGTACTTCTTACAAAAGAGGTTTCGGTAGTCAGCACCGCGTCCTCATCTATTCGAATACCTGCAAGCGAATCGACTTTCTTTCAAGTTCGCCGGATGAGGCAGAGGTCCTTTGCCCGCCTGGAACTCGATTCAAGGTGTTGGATCGCTCCGAGGTGAATAATGAAGTCACTGTCATCATGCGCGAAGTTACCAAGACTGGGCAATGAGGTTCGCTCGCGTTTGGGATTTCGATGGCGAAAATCTATCGCTTTTTACTGCGATTCAGGCGCGGCAGCGGTGAACTGTCACTTCACTCTAATCCCGATCAACAATCACGCTACTCCAGCCTTCTCGCCTGAGGATTCAGTGGGCTCCTCCACCGGCGCCTTGCCGGCGTTGGGGTCGATGATGTCGACGTACCCGCATTCCTTCTTGATGCACTTGTGCATCAGGCCGGCGCGCTTGGTGATTTTTTCAGAGAGAATCGGGAATTGGCACTGCGGGCAGGGCTTCTGCAGCGGTTTGTCCCACATGGCGAAGTTGCAGTTCGGCCAGCGGTTGCAGCTGTAGAAGATGCGGCGATAGCGTGACTGGCGCTGGCAAAGCTCGCCCTCCTTGCACTCGGGGCAGGGAATGCCCAAGGTGACCGGGGCGGTGAACTTGCAGTTCGGATAGTCGCTGCACGCGAGGAATTTGCCGAACTTGCCGCTCTTGACGACGAGAGGATTGCCGCACTTTTCGCACTTCTTGTCGGTGAACTCCTTGGGCACGATGATGATCTTGCCCTGGTCGTCTTTTTTGAAGTCCTGGGTGTTCTTGCACTCCGGGTAGTTGGAGCAGGCGAGGAACGAGCCTGTCTTGCCCCATTTGATCACCATGGTGTGCTGGCACTTGTCGCACTTGATGTCCGTGGGCACCTCCTGGCGCTTCACGTTCTTCATGTGCAATTTGGCTTTTTCGAGGGTCTTTTCGAAGGGCTTCCAGAAGTCCGAAAGCGTGTCCTTCATCCCCGTCTTGCCTTCCTCGATGGAGTCGAGCTTGTTCTCCATCTCGGCGGTGAACTCGCTGTTGAGGATCTCCGGGAACGCGCCCACGAGCAGCTCGGTCACGACGGTACCGAGCTCGGAGGGCCAATAGCGGCCTTCGCGTTTTTCGACGTATTCGCGGTCCTGGATGTTGGAAAGGATCGATGCGTAGGTGGACGGACGGCCGATGCCTTTTTCCTCAAGCTCGCGAATGAGCGAAGCGTCGGTGTAGCGCGGGGGCGCCTGCGTGAAATGCTGGCAGGGCTCGAACTGCTTGAGCTTGACCGAGTCGCCTTCGGCGAGCTGGGGCAGGTTGAGGGCGGAGTTCTCGTTATCACCCTCCTTGTCGTCCTCACTGTCGGCGTAAACGGCGGTGAAGCCGGCGAATCTCATCACCGAGCCGGTCGTCCGGAATTGCTGTGTTCGCCCCTTTTTGTCTTTGGCGACCACGTCGATCGCGGTTTGGTCGTAGACGGCCGGGGTCATCTGCGAAGCGACGAAGCGGTTCCAGATCAGCTGGTAGAGGCGGAATTCGTCTTTGTCGAGAAAGCCTTGGACCTTCTCGGGGCGGAACTCGAGCGAGGTGGGGCGTATCGCTTCGTGGGCTTCCTGTGCGCTCTTTTTTGACTTGTACTGGTTGGGTTCGGCCGGGAGATACTCCTTGCCGTACTCGTCTTTGATATAGTCCCGCACGGCCTGGAGCGCGCCCGGTTCAATGCGCACCGAGTCGGTTCGCATATAGGTGATTAGACCGTTTTGGCCCATGTCGCCGAGGTCGACGCCTTCGTACAGCTTTTGGGCGAGGGTCATGGTTTTCTTGGCTGAGAAGCCGAGCTTGCGCGCGGCTTCCTGCTGGAGGCGGGAAGTCACAAAGGGCGCGGTCGGTTTGCGCGAACGCTCCTTCTGTTCGATCGAATCGACGCTCCAGTCGGCGCCCTCGAGGGCAGCGAGCAGCTCGTCGGAGGCCTTCTTGTTCGGAATCTCCGGGTCCTTGCCGTCGGTCTTGAACAGCTTGGAATCAAACGCCACGCCGTCCTTGACGAAGGCCGCCTCGAGAGTCCAGTACTCCTCGGGCTTGAACGCTTTGATCTCGGCCTCGCGGTCCACCACCAGACGAAGCGCGACGGATTGGACTCGGCCAGCGGAGATCCCGCGGCGGACCTTGTCCCAGAGCAAGGGACTGATCTTGTAACCGACGAGACGGTCGAGAATGCGGCGCGCTTGCTGCGCTTGGTACTTGTCCGTATCGAGCTGCGTGGGCGCGGCCATCGCTTCGATGACGGCCGGCTTGGTGATCGCGTTGAAAAGAACGCGGTGCACCTTCTTGCCCTTGGCCTTGAGCTCTTCGTTGATATGGAAGGCGATCGCCTCGCCCTCGCGGTCAGGGTCGGTCGCCAGATAGAGTTCCGGAACCTGTTCGCTGGCCTTTTTCAGTTCCTCGATGACCTTGGTCTTGGAGGGGATGAGCTGGTAGTCGGTTTTGAAGTTTTTGTCGGGGTCCACGCCGAGCTTACTCTTCGGAAGATCCTTGATGTGACCGACGCTCGCTTTCACGATGTATTCGCGGCCAAGGTACTTCTGAATGGTTTTCGCTTTGGAAGGGGACTCGACGATGACGAGGGCTTTCTTAGCCATATGGTTCCCATGTAGTCCGACTTCTTGGACTTTTTCAAGCGCGCAAAAAAACGGGTCGCCCGCGACGCGTCCGAACTTGAGGGTGACGCGAGGCTTTAATGAGGCGAAATGGTCTGAATGATTCCGTTTTTAGATCTGATTAAATTTCTGTTTTGCGCGTCATCAAAGGCCGCGAAAAAGCGGGCGGGGCTCCAGCCGGAGGCCAGTGTCGCATCGAGCGCGTCTTGGAGGGTCGCTCCGCCGCGCCGTGAGCAGATGCCTTTGAGCAGCCGGGCGAGGTCCTGGGTATCCCTCGAATTCGGAGCGAGCCCGACCTGCAGAATGCCGCCTCCCGCAAGAGGTACGGTCTTCGAATTGGATAAGTCGCGCATTGACCCGTCCGCTTGCACGACCCGCAGAGTCGCAGGTGGACGGGTCGAGGTCCAGGCGGCCGGTGTACAGAGGTGGATCCAGGTGTCGCCGAGCGTGAAGCGGCCCCAGAGCGGCTCCGCGTTTTCCCGGTCCAGCAGTTCTTGGTTGCCGGCCAGAGCTGGGTCGCCGGGAAAGCACGGTGTCGCGTAGACGGGCTTATGCTGATCGCGGGCCCATTTGGCGGTATTGAGCGCTCCGGAGCGATAAGACGCCTCGACGACCCAGGTGGCATCCGTCCAGCCGGCGATGAGTCGATTCCTTTTGAGAAAGGACGAGGGCAGTGCCTCGGTGCCCATCGGGAACTCACTGATGAGAAGTCCGCCCGCCTCTAAGATTTCGCGGCGAAGCTGCTCGTGCTGGACGGGATAATGGATGTCCAGTCCGCACCCGAGCACGGCCACGGTAGGGAGTCCGAACTCGAGAGCGGCCTGGTGGGCGGCCGCATCGATCCCTCGGGCAAAGCCTGAGACGATGATCAAGTCGGATCCTGCCAGTTGCGCGATCACGCGTCTCACTTCATTGAGAGAGCGCGCCTGCGGATGTCGAGTTCCCACTACCGCTAGGCCTCGGGATGGAAGCCGGGTCAGAAGCTCCATGGATTCGGGTTTGCCTTGCACCTGGATCTCGCGCGGAGGTTCGAGGATCTGCCAGAATTCGGGGGAAAGTCGGGAGTCGCCGTAGGGATAGAGCTCAGTGGTGATGGATTGCATGGCCATCCCGCTGTGCAGGTCGGGTGCCGCTTAGAGGCGGGCGTGCCGCCCTTGCTGTGACGGCAATCGGACCTTCAGTCGGAAATCGGACCTTCGTCAGAACGGTGGGGGCGGGGGCAGGTCCGCGTTGGGGTCCACGGGAATGGCAGGATCCGAAGTCGGGACCGGAACCGGCTCCGCCGGAATTTCAGTCGTCGGAGGGGCCAACATGTCATGGGGCGGAGGAGGCAAGCCGTCGCCCGGAGCGGTCGGAGGGACCTCGGTCGCCGGATCTTGGGCTGCCGGCTCGAGGGCCGACGGCTCCGGAACGGGTTCCGATTCTGTCGGAATCGGAGAGGGGGCCACAACTGGAGAGGGCTCCGCAGTCGGGGATGGCATAGGTTCCGGGCTGGGGACGGGCGTCGGTGAGGGATTGCTCTTCCAGCGTTCAAGCTGGTCGAGATCCTTCTTTTCCTGGGGCTTGAGTTGGTCGGTCTGCGGAAACTGATCGAGTTCGTTGGCTTCCGGCGCGAGGTTCGGAGAGTCTTTCACGGACTCTTGGCCGACCATGGCGGTGGCGATTTCGTAAGCTTCGATCGGCATCTTGCTTCGGGTGACGATCGCGGCGGAATACCGATCGCTGGCCTGGATCACGATCATTTCCGCGTAGGCCTCAGGCGGCGAGGCCCCAAAGGTGACATGAGTCTTGCGGTCGCTGCGTTGGATGATGCGGAAGACATGGCCGGGTTTGACGCCGTCGGAGCTGCCCCGATTGAGATACACGAGGGAGCGTTCGTAGGCGTACCCCGCGGTATGGCGGCGATTCGGGATCACCACGGCCTCGAGCGGTTTGGACATGGGGATGGGTTCCAGCTCACCGATCGCCGGAGGAAGCGCCACGATCCGGCTGCCCCGCTCGATCAAGTCGATGCTCGAGATCACCGTTCCGACATAGGTATCGTCCTTGTGGTCGACGATTTTGATTTTTCCCAAATACGGGTAGGCATAGCCTTCCATTTGCGGCTCGGCGTCTTCGCCTTGAGGCGCGACGATCGGGTCCGGAGTCGAGGTCGCGGCGTAGACCTTGCCGACCTGGAGTGGCTGCTCCGTCCGGATGAACACGGTCTCAAGCAGGGTCGGGTAGGTTCCGAGCGATGTCGTCGACGTGATCTCACCCAGTTCCTCCGTCGGTTCGGAGGTCACGATCATGGTCTGATCGAAGGTGAGTCCCTTGCGTTCGCTCCCGATGGCGGGACCCGTCAGCGTGAAATCCTCTTTGATCGCTGCCCTTCGAACTCGGATCGTCGAGCGCTCCCAGCGTTGCGCGGGAAGTCTCATCCACTCGGTGGAATCGCGCTTCTTTTTCTTCTTTTTCGCCTTTCCGTTGCCTCGGGCGTCTGGATCGGAGTAGGCGACGTTTGAATCGTCCTCCTCATCGCCCTGCGATGCGGTCTCGCCGGGCGCCGGCTCTTCGCCGGAGCTTCCGATGGCGATGGTCTCGTCGCCGTCAACGAGCGTGACCATCGGCACGTCTGTGCCCGTGCCCGCGCGGAACGCGATCTGCACGCCAGGGCGGATCATGTGCGGGTTGAGGATCGAATGGTTGTTGAGCGCCCAGATCTTGGGCCAGTACTTGGGATCCCCAAAGAGGCGCTTGGAAATGTCATAAAGCGTGTCGCCCTGGACGATCGCATAGCGTTCTTCGGCCTGCGCGCCGGCGATTTCCTCCCAGACGGAATCGGGGACGGCCTTGAGGTGGCGTGAGATGCGAAGCACCTCTTTTTCCATTTCGACCGGAGTCAGCGAAGCGCGAGCTCCGGCAGTCCAGAGGGCGCATGCGGCGCACGACGCGGCCATCA
>CAYXVB010000143.1:0-3038 GCA_964467785.1 uncultured Bacteriovoracaceae bacterium | reverse complement strand
CGGTTGCGCGGACGAGGCCGGCGCAGGTGCCGGCGCGGCCTTGGAGACCGCGGGCTTCGTTGCAAATGGCGAGTGAGGGAAGAGGGACATCAAGAGTTGCCGGTGCCGGGCGGCGTCGTCGGATTTGCGGAGGGCGTCTTCGGCATCCGAGATCTCGCGCAGGGTTTGCGCGATGTGGGTGCTGCGGTCGTAAGTCGTCAGCACGCGCTGGTACTCGCGCACGGCGAGGCCGTATTCCTTTTGCTTGTAATAGGAGTTACCGACGTAAAACTGAGCGGTGCCCGCGAGAGGATGATCTGGATAGTTTTCCACGAACGTGGAAAACGCCAAGACGGCTTCGGGATATTTTCCGGCCTTATGCAGAATGATGGCGCTGCGGAACTCTTGAATCGTCGAATCGTTGGTGAACCCCAGCTCGGGATCGCCTGGCACGTCCTTGACGGACACCGAGGTTCCAATTCTGTCGCCGGGATGCATGGGAACGGAAACGGTCTCGATTTTTTTCGAAGAAGCGGGAGCGGTGGCGGAGTCCTCCCCCGGAATGGAGTCGAGTTCCGCGCCCGTAGCGGTCGCGTGCACGGATGCAGGTGCGGTTGAAGGTGTGGACCCAGGAGTGGCCGCTTTGGCCGAAATCTTGGTTGACGCTTGCGGAGGAGTTTTCACGGGCGCTTTGGCTTCAAGCTTGCGGGTCAGCTCTTCGACACGGGCTTCCATTTCGGTGAGCTTTTCGCGAAGCGAGTTGATCGTGTTCTTGAGTTCCGGATCAGTCGTCTTGGAAGTAGTGGAACTATTGGATCCCGCGGACGCGATCGGCGCCGTGTCTACGGCCGGCGCTGTCGGGGTTTTATCTAGCAGCGGGGTCTCGTCGACCTTGCCGGGAGCGATCTCGCCGGGTGCCGTATTTGCCTGCGTCATTGAGGGGGCGAGCGCGTTAAGCGCAATGAATGAGGCAAAGGAGATGACAAGTCCGATCCGCTGGATCTTCATCATTCAAGGATAAGGGCTCCCGTCGCGGAGGGCAAGTGTGCTACTTCACCCAGGGTGAATTCCGTCTTCAAGCTGATCCGCCTCCGCAAGGAGGACACCGCGTTCCTTTACTTTCTTTTGGAGTCCCACGAGGGCATCTGCAGTTACTCGACCCTGGACTTCGAAACGGGGGATCCGTATCGTGTCATGGAGTTGCGGATCCCTCCCGATTTTGTCGCGGAGGTGGAGGATCTGCTCGCGAGTCTGGGGGAAATGGTGCATGAGCTGGAAAAGTGAACTGAAAGACTTCGGAATTGGCGGAGTGGACCTGCCCAAAGTACTGAGCATCGCCTTACGTAACGGCGGCGCCTTGGCGGAACTCTTTTTCGAGGAGACCTCCTCGAGCCGGGTGACTTACGAGGGGGGCCGTGTCGATCAAGTCGTCGACGGCACGGATCGTGGCGCCGGCCTCCGCATTCTTTTCGATAACCGCTCGGTTTACGGTTACTCGACGGACCTGACTCAGGCCTCACTCGAATCGCTCGCCACAGCACTTTCAGCGGCGGTCCAGCTGCCTGCCGGCCAGGCGGTTCGTCCGTGGAGCCCACCTTCCGAATGGCTGGTCCCACGCCAGCCCGAAGTCGCGATCGCGGCCTACCGGATCGGCAAGTCTCCGCGCGAGGCCGGGCTGGACCGCAAGATCGATATCGCCAGCCGCGGTGAAGCCGCCGCTCGAACCGCGCTCCCCGTCGCCCGGCAAGTCTCGTCCACCGTCCTGGACGCGCTTCGGAAGTTCCTCGTGGTCAACAGCGACGGCACGATCGTCCGAGATTCCAAGACCTATCTCCAGATGTTTGTCGAAGTGGTGGGCGAAAAAGAGGGGCGCATCGAAACCGCCTACGCCTCTGACGGCGGTTTCGTCGGCCTGGAGTTCTTCGACACAGTCACCCCCGAGTCGTTGGGCGAAAAAGCCGCCCGCCGGGTCAAAACTCTCCTCGACGCCAAACCCGCTCCCGCCGGTACGATGGCTGTCGTGATGGCGGCCGAAGCCGGCGGCACGATGGTTCACGAAGCCGTGGGTCACGGCTTGGAAGCGGACCTGGCCTGCAACGGACTGTCGGTCTATCAGAACAAGGTCGGCCAACAGGTCGCTTCGCCGTTAATCACGGTGATCGACGACGGCACGCTCCCTGGCAAGCGCGGCAGCTTTGCCTTTGACGACGAAGGCACGCCTTCGCAAAAAAATGTCCTGATCGAAAACGGTGTCCTGAAGGGCTATCTCGTGGACCGCCTCTCTGCGATGAAGTTCGACATTCCCTCGACGGGCAACGGGAGGCGCGAAACCTTTCGCTCCAAGCCCATTGTCCGGATGACCAATACCTACATCGCCCCGGGCAAAGATGATCCCGCTCAGATCCTTCGCGATACTCCGCGCGGCATCTACGTCAAGGCGATGGGTGGCGGTCAGGTCAACACGGTGACGGGCGATTTCGTCTTTGCCGTGACCGAGGGTTATCTCATCGAGAACGGGAAGCTCGGTGCCCCCATCCGGGGCGCGACTCTTGTGGGCAATGGTCCGCGCGCCCTTTCGTTGGTGGATCGCGTGGGTACGGATCTCGGTTTCATCACCGGCACCTGCGGCAAAGATGGGCAGGGCGCCCCGGTCACCGACGCTCAACCCACCTTGCGTATTTCCGAGCTCACTGTCGGCGGTGAAGTTCCAATGGACACCTACTGGAAGTGATTGCTTTTGGGCTTGGGCTCGGCCAGTGCTGACATCGTGGCTTCGGGCCATGGGCAGGACTCTGCTCCGCAGGGAGTTCGGCGAATGTCGGTTTTTGTCGGTTTTAGTGCGGTCATGATCCGGACCAGGGTTTGCTCCCGGGGTTGAACCTTTCCGGTTTCGATTTCCACCAGGTTGCCTCGGTTTATTCTGAGCTGTTTTGCCAGCTCTTCCTGCGTCAGTCCAAGGTGGGTCCGTTTGAGCCGGATGAGCAGGCCAAGTGAGTGCTTGTCGATCGAGTCGCCGAATTTCTCCCCTTTGATCCATGGTTGCATCCGCAATTCCTCGC
>CAYXVB010000142.1:1233-9375 GCA_964467785.1 uncultured Bacteriovoracaceae bacterium | reverse complement strand
TCGCAGCGGTTCGCGCAGCTGATGCAGGCGGAATCCGACCGCATCCACGGCATCGGGACCGAGCTGGCCCATCGAGTGCACGAGTTCCTCGACGATCTCCCATTTCTTGCTGAACTGGACCGGATCTTCGGATTCTTCTTCAAGGGCCTTTTTGATGCCAATCTTGTCGAGCGATCGGCGGCCCCACTCGGCGAGCGCCTGCGGAGTGGGCGGCGCGGAGTGCAGCTCCGCGCTCAGCGCATTCATCAACTCGACGAAGGTACGCGCGCCGACCGCGCCCTTGGCCGGCATTTCAAAGCCAAGCTCCGTCTTCGTCAGCGCGTCCCCGAGCGTCACGCCCTTCTGGAACGCGAAAGTCCCGAGCGCCTCGATCGTGGACTTGCCGATGCCACGCGCGGGCCAGTTGATCACGCGGCGGAGCGACGGATCGTCGCCAAAGTTGAGCGCGAGGCGCCAGTACGAGAGCGTGTCCTTCACCTCCTTGCGGTCTAGGAACGACATTCCGCCCACGATTTTGTAAGGAATCCGATGGCGGCGTAGCGCTTCTTCGAAAATGCGGGATTGCGCATTGGAACGATAAAGGATGGAGTAATCCTTCCAAGGGCGGTGAAAGCGCTCGGCGTGCTCAAAGATCTCCTTGGCGACCCACTCGCCTTCGGCGCGGTCGTCCTCGAGGATGATCTCGGTCAGCGGCTCGCCCCGGCCCTTGTCGGACCAGAGGCTCTTGGGGTGGCGCACCTTGTTTTTGGCGATGACCGCATTGGCGGCATCCAAGATGAGCGAAGTGGATCGGTAGTTTTGATCCAGCGTGATCACGCGCGCGCCTGGATAATGGCGTTCGAATTCGAGGATGTGCGCGGCATCCGCTCCCCGCCACGAATAGATGGACTGATCGTCGTCGCCTACGACGGTGATGTTCTTGCGCCGGCGGGTCAGGAGCTCGAGCAGACGGAACTGCGTGGGATTGGTGTCCTGGTACTCGTCGACGAGGATAAAGCGGAAGCGGTCGTTATAGTGATCGCTCGCCTCCGGGTGCCTTTCGAGCAGCTCGACGGCGTTAAACAGCAAATCATCGAAGTCCATCGCGTTGAGCAGCCGCAGCTGCTCCTGATACTTGCCGTAGCTGGTCGCGGCCGCGATGGCGTAATCCGTGGAGAGCTTGGCTTGCTCGAAAAAATAGCGCTCAGCCTCCTCGGGCCGCATGAGGCGGTTTTTCGCCTGGCCGATCTGGAAGAGCACGAGGTCGAGGTCAAACTTTCGTTCGTCGATCTTGACGTTGCGGAAGATCTGCTTGAGCAGGTCCTTTTGATCATGCTCGTCGAGGATGGTGAAGTTAGGCTGAAAGCCCAAAAGTTTTCCGTGCGCGCGCAAGATGCGCACGCAAAGACTGTGAAAGGTCGTGATCCAAAGTTCGCGCGTGGAGCGCGGGCCCAGCGCGCCGGTCACGAGTCCCGAAACGCGCTCCTTGAGCTCGCCCGCCGCCTTGTTGGTGAACGACAGCCCGAGGATCGCCGAGCCCGGAACCTGGCGCTCCGACATGAGATAGGCGATCCGGTACGCCATGGTGCTGGTCTTGCCGCTGCCCGCCCCCGCGAGCACGAGCAAAGGCCCTTCGCCATGCAGAACCGCCTCGCGCTGGCGTTCATTGAGCTTGGAAAGAGAAAGTTTGCCACCACCCTTGGCCCGGGTGGCTTTGGCGGCCGGAAGATGCGTCAACTTGGTGCGGGTCACGGCTCGCGATCTTACAATGCCGGTCGGCCAAAAAGGTAGCCCCCTGGAAAACTAAAACTGGCAAGCCTGACGCGCCATGACGCACCGTGCATCAAAAAGGAAGCGGATACCTTTCGATAACTGAGACGAAGTAAAGCGAACGGCTTAATTTTTTGTATTGATAGACCGCGGCTCGAAGGTAACGCCCTTCGCCAAAGTCGACCTCAAAGATCCGCGCGACATGCGCGATAAAGGGATAGTCGTCCACGATGCGACGCCGGGCCTCGGCTTCGCGCGCGGGATCATTCGGCGCGGCCTGGGCCGCGTCCAGGATCCGGTAGAGCTTGTAATAAAAGCACCAATGAAACGGGTTAGGCTCCGCCTTGACATGCTCCGGAAAGGTCGTGAAGAGCCCCTCTTTGCCCGGAGAAAGCCGACGCTCCACTTGATAGTCGAAATCGCAGCGTTCCAGCTCCTGAGCGGACGGCACGTCCCGACGCAGAAAGAAGGAGCGAAGATCCTCGTACTCGTAGCCCTCGGGATAAGGCGCGGTCAGACGAGTCGCGGGAGCGGGCGGCGCCTCGGGCGCGGGCTTCCGGCGAAAAAGTGCGCAACCCGTAGAATTCAGCGCGAGAGCGCCAAAAAGGACGAACGTCGGCAGCAATACCGAGAATCCGGGTCGAAGCATCTCTCTATCGTAGCACAACCCTAGATGCGACGTGATGCGCCCTGGGAGTTTCGACCCACTCGTAATCTACGCTGATTGAAATGGCTCTCGTCTTCCCTGACAAGTCACCGAATAAAACTAAAGATTCGAAAATGCCGAGCGATAGCAAAGCGCCTCGGATTCCCAATTCGTCGTCGACTGACAAGCGTCTTTGATAACGCTCAAGTGGCGTTCTGACAGAGTGGCAATCATGCCTCGATAGCACCTCGCCTCAGACTCCCAATTCGTCGTGGAACCGCACATGGTCCGAGTATAGAGCGCATAACGCTCATTATTGATTACCCCTTCAACTCCAGCACGGTAACACCTGGCTTCAGACTCCCAATTCGTCGTGGCGCCACACGCATTTTTGACCCCACGAAGTTCTAACTCCCGCTGATTGTCAGCTTGGGCAACCGAACTACCCATTGCGATCAAGCTCAGTAAACAGAAAGAAAACAAACGCATAATCTACGAAACCTCTCTTTATTCTGGATGAGATGAGGCTCCGCTACTGCATTGGAATTTTTAAGTCAAATATTTATGTAAAAGCTTGCTAGTCATGCACCCTGGCACCCTCCCATTCGCTTCGGGCCACGCCCCGAGCACGGCGGCACTGCTCGCGAGTCAGACGCCGGGAGGACGGCGCGACCACCGGATTCATGAGATCCGACCAGTCGTCGACATGGCTGAGGCCGAGATAGTGGCCCAACTCATGCGCGATGAGATTCGGACTGTGCCGCATCGAGCCTTCAAGCACCGCACCATAGATCCCGTCGCCCGGCATGTTGGTCCATGCGTTGGCAGCCGTGCGCCCGAGCGTTCCAAGGCGATTCCACTCGCCAGTCAGAACCACGAGCAGGTAGCGATCATCACCGAAGATCCGACGAATCGAATTGAGCTCGTCATAATTCGCTGTTCTATACCTCAGAGCATATCGATCGGAATCCACAGCAAGATAACTCTCGACTTGGAAGCTGATCCCACAATCATCCCAGATGCGGTTCACTTCCTCGAGATTTCGCTGAACGTCTGCCGGCAACTCGAGCGGTAGGCCGCTCTCCGGATCCCGGTAGACCACATATTTGAGGCCGATACAAAGTCCCTGGCCGTTTTGGCAACTCTCGCCGAGACGAATGCCCGCTTCACCCCCTCGCCGACCGTCCGTGCGAGAGCCATAATCGGATCCATGACTTGAGCTCGAACCAGGGTCGTCATACGGATACGATGGGTGGGGGTCGCCCTTTTTTTTGCCGATAGGCATCGGCTTGATCGGAGTAGGCGCTTTCTGTTGCCACGGCATATCCCCTGGCCCATATCCGCCGCCATAGCCCGGGCCGTGATCCCAATCGGATCCGTGGGAAGGCGTCGAAGGATAGTCGGACGAGTCCGGCAAATCATAGCCACCGTCGCCCTCATGCCGCCCTCGACCCGAAGTGGCGCTCGGCGTGATGCGCACCGGCGTAAGAGAAGCGGCAGCCGCCGGATTGACAGGGGCCGCCGCCGCACCGGAGGTTACAGCACCGTGGTTCTGATACATCGCAACCAGCGCGTCGCGGTCCAGCCCGATCTTTAGGCCGCATCCGCTCAGGGCGAGGGCCGCGCCCAAGAGGACAAACTGCGAGACTCGGATCCGCACCATCGCCTTCGACATCTTTGAACTGACCATGGCGGACAACGATTGCAAGTTCCGAGTCTGGCCAGGCGGGCTGGCACCCCTTGCCGGACTCCGAAAGGAGCGTCGACTCCGGTGGCCGCACTTAGGCCGCGCGGGGCGTGGATTTTTTGAGCTCTTGGAGTCTTTGTCCGATGGCTTCGAGCTGGGATTCCTCAACGGTCTCGAGCAGCTCGTCAAAGAGCACGGATTCCTCGTCCTGGATATGGCTGTCAACCAGGTCCATCAGCTCTTCCATCAGATCGACCAGATCCTCGTCGTCGCCCGCGTCCTCGATGTCATTGAGGATGTCGCGCATCTCTTGGTGGTCCTCAAGCGAGTCCGAGACGATGTCGGCGATGTCATCTCCGAAACCATCCTGAAAAACAGGATAAAACCCCTCTTCCTCAAGTTCGGTATGACGATCCAGCTCCTCCCGGATCGTCTCATAGAGATCGCGCTTCTCAGCGACGGAGTCCGCTTCCCGCATCGCGACAAACAGGTCCCGGATTCTCTGATGATCAGAACGAAGGATATCCAAAGCGTTCATGGCGAGCCACCCCCAAGCCGGGCCCCGATGCAATCGGCGTGCACGCGGCTCCCCACTCCGCGCCAAAGGCTTTTCGCTCTTTTTTGCTTGCACAGCCGCTCCGCGCTTCGCTCGATTCGGACTCCAATTCAAAACCCCTCTCCATCGGCCGCGTTCCACTGGCGTCCGAAAGAGCGGCCCGCTTTGCCGCGCAAATCATGGCAAGAATCAGAGACGGATATCGCGAAAAACCGCGCCGACAGCGAAGCCGCCGACTCCTACCCGGTAAAGGCGCGCAGATAGAACTTAGGAAAGGCGGAACCCCTTTTGCGCGCTTTGCGCGAACCCCATCGATCCGCACATCCAGGAGGTCGCTCCCGTACGCCGAGGGATCTCGGCGAGCTCGGAGAGCCTCATTGATTAGAAGAGGGGGCCGGGACGGTCGTAATCACTCGAACGCGCCCTCGAACGCACGCTCGGACACGCTCATGAATGCGTGCGTCCGCAGCGACGAGCTTGCAGGATGCACGCGCACTCTTGCAGATTACGCCATCCGAGACTGCAAAGACTCCGTTCCGACCCGAGATCATTTTCACGACCCCGGAAGATCACCACCGCAAATCAAAGCGAGGCAAAAAGTGTTTTGATGCGATTTTCCGAGGAATTCTGCGAAAATTTGCCGAAGTTCACGACGATCAAAAAATCATGGCGCGATTGGTACGCGGGTTGCTCAGGGCAATGACTCAGGAGGAAGTCAAACCATGCCCTCGAATTCAAATAGCAAGCGCCGTAGTGTCAGTCAGAGCCGTCGTTCCGCCGGGAGCACCGGCAGCAGCGCCAGCAAGAGTTCCGCGCGTCCCGCCGCACGTTCGTCCAGCACCCGCAGCAAGGCGTCGTCCGGAACAGGTACGTCCAAGCGTGGATTCGCATCCATGAGCGTGCAGAAGCGCAAATCGATCGCCGCCAAAGGCGGCAGGGCCCGCCGGGTCGCCTGATTTTTTAAACGTCCTTTCAAAAACATTCGCCCGGGGGTCCTGCAAAGGCGCCCGGGCGTTTTTTTTTGCCCCTCACCTCCCCCTCCAAAACACCCAAGGTTTCGGCGAATTAAGCGACCTGTTCAGCGATTTGATTTAATGCGCCGCATTACTTTACCTTGACCAGCCAACTTGTTTCAGTAAGTATTGCTGAAGACTGTTAACTATTCTTCATTTTTGGAGGAAGAATATGAAAGCCGAAGCCATAAAAAATCTCTCTCTCAGAAAAGCAGCCACATTTTGCGGAACGTTTGCTTTGGCAGCCGGACTCTCTGCTTGCGGAGGCGGATTAAATTCCGATTCCAGCAGCATTGTTTCCAAATCATCCCTCTCCACCTACTTGTCCGGAACTGACATAGTTGCCGAGTTGCGCACCCAGCTCGATACCGGCAATCTGCTCATTGCCGGACTCGATGTCCCCATTACGGACAAGCATGACCCCACGAGAGTCCTAGGTCACATCGCGATCCAAAGCTCGTTCTGTGGATCAGCGATCTGCACCACAGGCAGCGAGCTAGTCCTCTCAGTCAACCTAACCCAATCCGCCAAAGGCTCGTCGATCGTGAACACGCTTCCCAACGGCACCGCGATCCCCATCGGGGGCCTGGGCGGCACGCCGATCATCGGAATCCCAATCAAGAACAACGCCCAGCTCTATGTGGGCATCAGCGACAAGGTCGCGCTCATGGGCGTGGCCCTGCCCTTCAAGGAAATGGACAACGTCGGAAAGAACCTGCCCGGCGTGAACATCTTCCAGCCCTTCGGCAATAACGGCGCCGGGGGCGCTCGGGGCATCGTTGGCATCTTTACCGGCGCCAGCGCGGGCCAAAGCGGGCTCGCCCTCTTCGTCGACCTCTCGACCGTCATCCACAAGCCGGCCGAAGTGGCTCCGAAAACCCTGGCCTCGTTGGATGGCATCAGGGACGGCGTGAGCTCGAGCGGCGCGGCGCTCATGCGCAGCGCCGCCGCGTTGTCGGGCGCCGAACTCGATGTCGTGCGCGAAGCCTCGGTTTCCCTCGCCCCCAACGCGCAGCCCCTGCAGCTGGTCGAAGTCAAGCCGTCCCGCAAGATGGAACGCAAGCTCCTCATGCGGATGGCTCAACTCAATAACGAAGGAGCGATCCTCAACGTGCGGTAAAGCGGCACTCAGCCGCGCACGCTACCCTGCACACGATCATGGACGGCAGGCTCACCCGACTGAGGTGACCTGACCCGGACTCGCGCGAGGGGCGAAACGGACGGAACATCCGCTTCGCCCCTCCGCTTTTTGGAAAGAGCACCGTCGGATTTCTTGAGTTCGAGGCCCACGACTACGATCGAGTCGAGCACTGGCTGAAATTTTTGGCCGAGCGCCGTCAATGAATACTCCACCGTCGGAGGCGAGGTCGATTGGACCTTGCGCTCGATTACCCCGCGGCTCTCCAGCTCACGAAGGCGGGTCGTCAGCACTTTGGCAGACACCGAGCCTAGATCGCGCTTGAGGTCTCCGAACCGCCGTGGCTCCTCGCGCAGGTACCAAAGAATCTTGGGAGTCCATGCCCCTGCTAAAAAGCGGAGACAATCCTCAAGCGGGCAGTCTTGGGCGGGCGGGGCGGCTTTATTTGGCTTCGGTCGCATCATTTTGGATCGATTAGTTACCAAAAGGTACCTACTTTTCAATGGCGAATCCTTACACTAAACTTGGGAGTCTCAAACCAGTCCAGAATCTCAACTCAAGGAGAATTCGATCCATGTTCCAACGCTCGATTTTCAAGACGTTCGTCGCCGCCGCTGGCCTTTTTGCCGCGCTTCCCGCCTTTGCCGCCGAATACACTGTCGACAAGGACCACTCCAATGTCGGCTTCTCGATCCGCCACCTCGTCAGCAAAGTTCCCGGCTCGTTCAAAGACTACGAAGGCACCTTCCAATTCGATGAAAAGGACCTCAAGAACGCAAAGGTCCAGTTCACCATCAAGACGGCCTCGATCGACACGGCTAACGCCAAGCGCGACGAACACCTCCGCAGCGCCGACTTCTTCAATGCCGAGAAGAACCCGACCATCACCTTCGTAAGCAAGAAGGTCACCGGTTCCGGCAAGAAGTTCAAGATCGAAGGCGACATGACGATGCTCGGCGTGACCAAGCCCGTCACCTTCAACGCCGAATACATGGGCGCGCAGAAGGATCCGTGGGGCAACATGAAGGCCGGCTTCTCCGCCTCCTCCAAGATCAATCGCAAGGACTTCGGCATGGTCTTCAACAAAGTCCTCGACTCCGGCTCGCTGATGCTCGGCGAAGACGTCACGATCCAGCTCGATATCGAAGCCGCGCAGAAGGCCGCCGCTGCTGCCGCTGCGGCCAGCAACAAGTAAACGCATTTCAGGCGTGCTTTGCCAGGCCGGCTTCCTCACGGGGGCCGGCCTTTTTATTTGAGCCAGGAAATCGTGCTGATGCGAGCGATGGACTTACTTGGCCGCTTCGCCCGTGCAAGCGTAAAGCCGCATCAGGCGCGCGCCGAAATACGTGCCCG
>CAYXVB010000142.1:0-1133 GCA_964467785.1 uncultured Bacteriovoracaceae bacterium | reverse complement strand
GCTTCGCCCGTGCAAGCGTAAAGCCGCATCAGGCGCGCGCCGAAATACGTGCCCGCCTTGTCGAGTTGCCAAGGGGCGTAGGGATAGAACTTGGCTTCCACGCACTGCCCTTTTTCCGCGACCGCCCATTGACGGTCCTCGGAGCTCGCGGTGTGGATCTCGCCCTTCTTGTCACGAATGGCGATAGCGAACGAGAAGACCTGCGCGCTGGGAACATTACTTCCGATGATCGCCTCGGGCTGGGTCACGCGCTCGACCTTAAGGATCTCGCCGTCCACGCTCTTGGCGAACACATAGCTGTACCACTTGACGCTGACAAAGCCGGCGCCGACGAGCAGCAGCGCAACGACCGAAATGATGATCCACTTTTTCATGGCGAGTTCCGGCTCCTCAAAGACTGGGAAGGACCGCGGTCTTGTCGGCCCCGCGCCTTTTGAAAACCAAAACGCCGACGTATAGCGCGGCGAAGAGAACGACGGCGACGACGAACCAGACCAGCTTGGCCTTGATCACGGCCATCATCATCTCGGGAGACTGAAGGAGCTCGGGGCTTCCGCCGATGACCTCCTTGCCGAACCAGCTGAGGATCCAGCACCAGAGCGCCGAACCGACGAAGGTGGCCGTCACGAACGGCCAAAAAGACATGCGCAGAATTCCCGCTGGAATCGAAATCAGATGCCGGACCACCGGCAGAAGCCGCGCGGTGAAAATCCCCACCACCCCGAACTGCTCGACCCAACGGCTGGCCATCGCGAGTTTGTCTTCGGGCAAAAGGATGTATTTGCCGTAGCGCTTCAGCAACGGCAGCCCGACCCACTGGGAGACCCAGTAGTTGATGACCGAACCCACCAGGCTTCCGAGCGTGCCAGCCACGACCACACCCGTGAAATCCATCTTGCCCTGCGCGGCCCAAAAGGCGGCCGGAGGCATGACGATCTCCGAAGGAACAGGGACGATCGTGCTTTCCAAGGCCATCAGAAAGAAGACCCCCCAATAGCCCCAGGCTTCGACCCATCCGAACCAGATTTTGATCAGCTCGTGCAGCATAAGTGGGAGGAAGCATAGCCGAACGCCCCCCGGGATCAAGGTCGTTCTACCCTCTTGCATTCAGAAAAGGTTCAGTATAGGTTGGC
>CAYXVB010000141.1:0-9466 GCA_964467785.1 uncultured Bacteriovoracaceae bacterium | reverse complement strand
ACCCGCGGGCAGTTCGTCCTCTCGCTGGTGTCGATCGCGATCCTGGGTGTGTCCGGGTACCTGGGCGGGCTCCTGGTTTATGATCATGGCATCGGCTTCAAGCCTCAGCTGCGCGGACGCCACCACGAAGCCGATCGGGACCTAAAGCGGGTCGCGTGAGCACCTCTCCGTTGAACCAATATGGGCTGATCGGAAATTACACCACCTCCGCTCTGGTCAGCCGCGCGGGCTCTGTCGCCTGGTGCTGCATGCCCTGGGTCGACTCCCCAAGCATCTTTGGCGCCCTCCTCGACGAGAATCGCGGAGGGCGCTTCGTCATTTCTCCGGAGGGGGAATTCCGTTCCGAGCAGCGCTATCACCAGCGGACTCTCGTGCTCGAAACGCTCTTTGAGACTTCGGATGGCGGCCGAGGCGTACTGACCGACTGGATGCCCATGGAGGACGAAAGCTCGGAGATCCCGATGATCCGCCGACGCGTGGACGTGCTGAGCGGCCGCGTCGCCTGGCAACTGAGTTGTGCTCCGCGTTTCAATTACGGAAGCGACGCCCCACAGGTGGAGATTGCCGGTCCCGGATTCTTCGTCTTCCGCGGCGCCGGCCCCGACCAGCTTGCCACCCTGGGCACGGATCTCAAGATCGACATGCTGACCTCGCTCAAGCAAGGCGGCGACCGCCAGGTGCAATCTCGCTTTGTCCTCGAATCGGGCCAAAGCGCCCACTTCGTACTTTGCTGGGGTCGGCGAAATCGCCCCTTGCCGCTCTCCGGCCCGTCGGTCAATCCGCGTGCCACCATCGACTCCTGGCAAAGTTGGGCGCATCGCTGCCCACCCGAAGGTTGCGAACTGCGCGGCCCTTGGCATGACACGATCGTGCGCGCCTCGCTCGCCCTGCGGATTCTCGGCACGGAAAGCGTCACCACCTCAGCCTCGCTGAACTCGGCCCGCAACTGGGACTACCGCTATTTCTGGATCCGGGATACGCAAGCCTCGATCCGTTCGCTCCACCAGCTCGGCCATGCGACTGAAGCGCGCAGGATCTTCGCGCGCGTGGCGCAAGTCGCCCGGAGGGACGGAGCGGCCGGACTTCAAGCGGTTTACCGCGTCGACGGCGGGCGGATCCTCCCCGAAAGCGAGCTCAACTTCCTATCGGGCTACCGCGGCTCCCGCCCCGTCCGCGTGGGAAACCTTTCATCGCAGCTCTTTCAGCTCGACGTCTACGGCCACGTCCTGCTCGCGGCCGAAGAGTTCCACAAACTCTACGGCCCTCTCCCCGAGGATCTCTGGCCCACTATCGCTGACATCGCAGATCTGGTCTCGCAAGCCTGGCGTCGACCTGATCACGGGCCCTGGGAATCACGGCTCAAATCCGAGCACTTCGTCGCCTCCAAGGCCCTGTCTTGGGCGGCGATCGACCGTGCCTGCCGTTTGGGCGAGGCGCTCGGAAAACGCATTCCCAAACGATGGCGCGACGAACGCCAGACCCTCCATCGCACGATCTGCGCTCAAGGATATGACGACGAGCGACGTTGCTTTGTCCGCTCCTTCGGAGATCGCGACATCGACTCCTCCGCCCTGATCCTCCCGCTGATTGGCTTTCTGCCCTGGGAGGACTCACGCATCCAGAACACCCTTCTCACTTTGCAGGCGGAGCTTTCGGTAGGCGGTTCGCTTGTTCTCCGGGATCGGTCCACGCCAGGTCCCTTTCTGCTTCCCAGCCTCAAAATGGTATCCTGCCTCGCGCAATCCGGACACGTCAACGAAGCGAGCGATCGCCTCGCCGAGCTTTGCTCGTATGCCTCCTCTCTGGGGATGTTCGCCGAGCAGGTCGACCCCACGAGCGGCGAGCTGACGGGCAACCTGCCTTGTGCTTCGGTGCACGTCGCGCTCATCCAAGCGGGATGGGACGTGGCCCAAGCGCGCCGCAAGCTCCGCAGTGAGAAGTTCGAGGCCGTCGCCCCGACGGCCGCAACGGAATCGGCCACATCCGAATCCTCAGATGAAATCGTCACCCCCAGGCGCCCTCCCGGCAAGCCCGTCACGCCGGCCGCTTAAAAGCTTTTTGCTGATCCGGCTCGGATGCTCCCCGCTGTTCGCGAAGGTCCGGCCCCGCTCCTTCCAGACCCTCGCCGTCTTCTTCGGCCGGCAACAGTCTCTTTTCGGACGCCTCCTCTGGCCAAACCGTATGCTTGAGAATCCCCACATCACTTGGAGTTCGCCGCCCGATATGATCCTCAGGCCGCTTGGACATCAACCCCAGATTGACGATCAAGATGCCACCAATCAACATGACGGCCACCAAGAACGCCACCATCAGGGTCCAAGCGATCGCCGCAGCTGTGTAATCCGTGAAGGGCGAGGCCGCGGCCATGGCAGCTCCTCCCGACGTCGCGGCGTCCGCGGCAGGCAAGAGTATCTCCTGGGCATACAGCAGAACTAACCAAGTGCCGAGGCTTTCCCACATATTCGCGCATGAACTGCATGCGCTGAACCAGCGGCGCGCCCTGCCCGGAAAAATGAAAACGGGGGCACCCGCTTGCGCGAAAACCCCCGTTCGAACTTCTCTGACTGAGACTGAAAAACCGCTATCAGCGGCCCGCGCTTAAGCCGCGGACGTATTGATAAAGCTCCTGTAGCTCGCTCGAGCTCAAATTGCCGTTTGACGGCATCACGTCGCCGCCAGCGACGCCATTGAGCACGACTTGCTTGAAGGCCTCAGCGGACAGCTGAGCTCCGAGCGGCCGCGTGACCAATTGCGACTTGGGAGCCAGACCGAGATTTCCAATGGCGATCCCGCCCTCAGCCTTGGCGCCGTGACAAGTCAGGCAGCGCGCTGCATAGAGCTTTGCGCCGACCCCTTGGGTGCGCTCGAGCGCCTCTGCGGTGACTGGAGCCATTGCGGTGACCTTGGCCAACTTGGGCTGCGTCAAACGCTCCATCGCAAAGTCCACGGGAAGAGTCTGTTCCGCCCCTCCACCGCCACCGCCGGCTTGATTCACGTCGACTCCCACTTTGGCCAAGGATGCGGCATCGGCCGGAGCGACCGGGGTCGGGCTGATCGCGAGCACGTAATGAGTCAGGGCCCAACGATCATCCACCGACAAGGTGGAGTAGGACGCCATGGCCGAACCCGGGATACCGTCTTTGAGGGTTTTGAAGACGCCCGCCACCGTGCGACCGTTCTTCCAACCCGCGTCGACCGCAAAATTGCGGGGAGGAGGATTGAGCGCGCCGGCCGCGGGACCGTTGCCCTTGCCTTCGACGCCGTGGCACGACGTACACTGCTGGGCAAAGAGCTCTTTGCCACGGTTCGTGAGTTCAGGACTAGAAACCCAAGGCTTTTCTAGCTTGGATTTGCCGCCCGCACCGCCACCGGCGCCAAAGGCCGCCTGAGCGTCGCCCGGCTTGACGTAACCGTCGCCGCGGAAAAACAGATCCGTACTCGTCAGCACGATGAAAATCGCCAGGAACAGGAAAGACGTCCCGAAGATCACGCCATTCTCGCGCGAATCGTACTTGAGGTTCATGAAGAACAGAGCCACCAGTAAGGCCTTGACCGTCGCAATCGCGAAGGCGACCGGGAAATTCAAGGCCCCCATGTCCACACGAGCCGCCGCGACCGTGACGATCGTCAGCACGAGAAGCGCGCCGCCGATGGTCAAGGCCATGGAATCCGGAAGGATGTGGTGGTGATGTTGCTGCTTGTGATCGTTGTCGCTCATAAAATGTGTTCCTTCTCCCAGTTACCCGACCAGATAAAGCAGCGGGAAGAGATAGATCCAGACCAGGTCGACGAAGTGCCAGTAAAAGCCCACCAGCTCCACCGGAGTGTAAAAATGCGGGCTGAACTCGTTCTTCATCGTGCGGCGGATGATCCAGAGAATCAGGCCCATGCCGATGAGCACGTGCACGCCATGCAGGCCCGTCATGATGAAATACAGCGAGAAGAACAGCGGCGCCTTGGCGTGCTTGAGCTCCTCGTTGTGGAAGAAGCCGGCCGGCAACAGTCCGTCGTGGAACTTGTGCTGATACTCGAAGTACTTGATCACAAGAAAGCAGCACGCCAAGAGGAACGTGAGCGCCAGGAACATGATGGAACGGTCCCGCTGCCCGCGCTGCGCTGAAGTCACGCCCAGAAGCATCGTCAGCGAGCTCAGGATCAGGACGACCGTGTTGGTCGCGCCCATGTTGACCGCGAGCATCTTGTGGGCTTCGTGGAACATCTCCGGATAAAGCCCGCGGAAGATGGCGTAAGCCACGAACAGGCCGCCGAACATGAGCACTTCCGTGACCATGAACACCCACATTCCCTGCTTGGAAGCCTCGAACTCGGCCTCCGCGCTGGCGAAGTGGTGCGCGTGGTGGTGGGTATTGGCAGACATTTCAGTCGATTGAGACATGTGTATCTCCTTGGCTCGTCTTTCAGCGAGAACGGTATTCGTACGGCCAGTCCGTCACCACCGGCGTGACAGCAAAATTGTCATGCGGGGGCGGCGAAGCGCACTGCCATTCGAGCGTTAGACCTTCCCACGGATTCGCAGGGGCCTTCTTGCCGCTCTTCAGCGCCTGAATCAGGTAAATCGCGACCCAGGTAAAGCCCACGCCGAGGAACCAAGAACCGAGCGTCGACAGGCGATTGAGCATCGTGAACTCGGGGATGTAGTCCCAATAACGACGCGGCATGCCCTGAGCGCCCAGGATGAACTGAGGGAAGAAGGTCAGGTTGAAGCCGATGATCAAGATCCAGAACGCGACCTTGGCCTTGCCTTCGTCGTACATCTTGCCCGACATCTTGGGGAACCAGTAATGCATGCCCGCCATCAGGCCCATCAGAGTGCCGCCCACCATGACGTAGTGGAAGTGCGCCACGACAAAGTAAGTGTCGGTCATGTGCACGTTGATGGCCAGGGTCGCGAGGAACACGCCCGTGAGACCGCCGATCGTAAACAGCTCGAGGAAGCCCATGGCGTAGAGCATCGGTGCCTGGAAGCGCAAAGCGCCCTTGTACATTGTGCCGACCCAGCTGAACACCTTCACGCCCGTCGGGACCGCGACGAACATCGTGATCAGAGAGAACAGGAAGTTGGCCAGCTCGGACTGCCCCGAGACGAACATGTGATGGCCCCACACAATGAAGGCGATGAGCGCGATGCCGAAGGAGGAATACGCGATCGCCTTGTAGCCGAAGATCGGCTTGCGCGAGAACACCGGAATGACTTCCGAGATCACGCCCATGGCAGGCAGGATCATGATGTAAACCGCGGGGTGCGAATAGAACCAGAAGAAGTGCTGGAACAGGATCGGATCGCCGCCAAGAGCCGGATCGAAAATGCCGATCTTGAGAGTGCGTTCCGCGATGAGGAGGAGCAGCGTGATCGCCAGGACCGGCGTCGCCAGGATCTGGATGATCGACGTAGCATACAGCGCCCAAAGGAACAGCGGCAGCCGCGACCAGCTCATACCCGGTGCACGGAGCTTATGGATCGAGACGATGAAGTTGAGCGCCGTCAGGATCGAGGAAAAACCCGCGATGAACGCCCCGGTCAACACCAGGATGACCGTGGTATTGGAACGGATCGAGTACGGGGTGTAGAAGGTCCAGCCCGTGTCCGCGCCGCGGAGGAACAGCGCCGCGACCGCAAAAGCGGCGCCAGCTACGAAGATATAATAGGACGCGAGGTTGAGCCGCGGAAACGCGACGTCTTTGGCGCCAAGCATGACAGGCAGAATGAAGTTGCCGAGCGCGCCGGGAATCGCCGGAATGATGACCAGGAACACCATGATAGCGCCGTGGTACGTGAACATTTTGTTGTACGTATTGGCATCCATCAAAGTCTGCCCCGGGCTGAACAGCTCGAGGCGGATCAGCAGCGCGAAGAGACCGCCGATCAGGAAGAAGGCCAGGACCGTGAACAAGTACATCAGGCCGATGCGCTTGTGGTCCAAGGTCTTGAGCCAGGACATGATCCCGGTTTCGTGGTTCAGGTAATTATCGCCGTGCGCGGAGTGCGCGGATGGAGCGGTAAGAGTTCCGGACATGGAGTTCTCCTTGAATTCTTTACTTGAGGCTCTTGATGTACGCGATGACCGCGTTCATCTCGGTTTCCGAAATGAGGCCCTGGAATGTGGGCATCACCGGCTGATAGCCTTTGACGATTTTGGCGTTCGGTTTCTCGATCGATTCACGGATGTAGTTTTCGTCCGCGATCACACTCGACCCGTCGGCAAGCTCGACCTTATGGCCAAAGAGCGCCTTTTGAGACGGACCCACCTTGGACTCTCCGCTCGGCGAGTGACAGGCGACGCAACCCTTGGTTTCGAACACCTTTCGCCCCTGATCCACCAGGGGTAGAGCGGCAAACGCGATGCCTTCCTTCGCGACAGGCGCGGCGGTGTTCTCACCCAGCTGCATGTCGATCGTGGCGTTGGGCTGTTCACCGATCTTCTTGCCGGCGTACCATGCCTTCCACTGCGCTTCATCCAGGGCGATCACCTTGGCGAGCATGCCAGAATGCGCGGTACCGCAATATTCGGCGCAGTAAATCTGATGCTTCCCCGCGATCTGAGGATGGAACCAAACCGTCGTGTACATGCCCGGAACGACGTCCTGTTTGATCCGGAAGTTCGGGACGAAGAAGCTGTGCAGGACGTCCTGAGAAGTCATGACCAGCTTGACCGGCTTGTCGAGCGGAACATAAAGCTCATTGGTGGTCGTTTGGCCGTTGTCGTACTGGAACTGCCAGAGCCACTGCTTACCGATCACACGGATCTCGTAGGCATCGGAGGGAGCCTTGGTCATGCCGTTATAAACCACGTAGCCCCAGCCAAAGATGGCCAAGAGCAGCGCCGTGGGCACGATGACCCAGATTGCCTCAAGCAAATGGCTGCCGGTGATGTATTTGGACTTACGGCCCGGTTTGTCTTTGTACTGAACGGCGAAGTAAATCATCGCGCCGACGACCAGCACAAAGAAGAACGCGCTCATGTACACCAGGAAGAGATACAGACTGTCCCATTTGGCGGCGACGTCCGTCCCCTGCAAAGGCAGCGTGCCCGAGAAGATCTTGCTGAACATTTAAGTGAGACTCCCTTCCTTTTTATCCCCGGATTGGATCTGGGTTTTCCGTTTGCGCTGCCCGTGCCAGAAGACGGCCAGATAGCCACCGAAAAGCACGATGGTCCCCGCGCTGCCAGCCTGCATGATCCGATTCAGGTAAACGGAGTACTTCCCCGTCTGAGGATCGTACCGGTAACAGAACAGTAAAATACGCTCGATGACATTGCCGATCTTGCCGCTGGAGGCTTCGAGAAGCGCCAGCTTCAGATCTTTGGCAAAAAACTTCATCCCGTACAGGTAACGCGATACGCGCCCCTCGGGGGTCAGCACGACAAGAACGGCGCCGTGAGCGTACTGCTTCTGCTCGGCATCATACTTGTAGCCAAAGCCCACCTGTCCAGCGAGCTTCCGAATCTGGTCTTCGGTCTCGCGAGTTCCCGTCAGGAAGTGCCAGCCCGATGCAGCTTCAGGATGACCGAAAGATTCGAGATAATTCCGCTTCTTCTGAGCGGCGAGCTCAGGGCCTTCCGTCGGATCAATGCTGACGGAGAGAATCTCGTACTCCCGGCCGGGCATCCACTCGGTCATGCCCTTTATGGAGTCGGTCATTCCGTTCAAAACCATGCCGCAAAGCATGGGGCAGCCATAGTAACCGAGATTGAGAAGGACAGGACGCCCTTTATGAAAATACTCGGCGAGCTTGACTGTCTTACCCGTCTCGTCGCGTAGAATGATGTCGTTGATCGTGACCGTATCACCTAGGCGTTCAATGATCTCCGCGCCTTTGATTTCTTTAGGAACTTGACCAACGTCAAGATTTGCGGGAGCGGTTTTGATATTGGCAAAAGACGTCGAGGGCGCACAAAGATGCACCAATGCCAGAATCAAAGCTGAAAACTTCATCGAAGAAAGAGCGTTCACTGACATCAACCTATTAAAGGAGCTTCAAGTCTTAAATTCTGCTGCCTGCTAAGTCAAGAAAATGGTAATTCTGTCCCATGACTGCAGTAGTTGTCTCAAGTCGTACAAATCGCTTCGCTGATTTTCGCGAGCTATCCAAGTCCGGAATTGTTTTTCTCGTTCTGATCAATGTGATCGGTGGCTATCTCATCGGCCAGCCCGCCGAAGCTCCCTGGGAGCCGATGAGACTTTTTTGGACAATACTCGGTGTCTTTTTTCTCGCAGCCGGCTCTTCGGCTTTGAATCAGCTGCAAGAATATCGCCTCGATGCCGAAATGCCGCGCACAGCGGGGCGCCCACTGCCGAGTGGCCGGATCTCTCCGATCCAAGCATTGCTCTTCGTGGTCATCTTCCTCGTTCTTGGATTGAGCATCCTGCGCTGGCGAGTGAACGAACCCGTTTTCTGGCTAGGAGTCGCAGCCACGTTGTCCTACAACGGCCTCTATACTCTTTGGTGGAAGAAACACTGGGCGTACGCCGCCGTTCCCGGTGCGATCCCCGGCGCGCTTCCGGTTCTCATGGGATTTGTCGCCGCGAATGGAAACCTCTGGCACCCGGGCGGCATCTATCTTTTTGCAATCCTCTTTTACTGGCAAATGCCCCACTTTTGGGTGCTCGCCCTGCGTTACAAAGACGATTACTCCAAAGCGAGCTTCCCCACTCTTCCTGTCGCCAAGGGCGAAGGCGTGACCCTGCACCAGATTCGACTCTGGAGCCTAGGCTACATCGGCCTAGCCCTGATCGCCCCGCTCTTTCTCAAAGTCGGAGCGCTTTATCTGCTGTTCACCCTCACGCTCAGCGCAAAAGTACTTTGGGAGCTCCGCCACTTCCTACGCCAGGCCGAAGCGACTGACATCGGAAAGCCCGGCAACAAAGCCTGGCTTCGATTCTTTCTCTGGATCAACTTCAGCCAGATGATCCTGATCTTTGCCGCGGCACTGGACCTATGGAGCCTGCATTTGGTTACGCCGCTCTGGCTGCAGTAACCTAGGCGATTCCCCTGAACTTGGCCCGGCCAGCCGGATAAGGAAAAGAAAAACGGCGCCCGAGATCGCCCCCGGACGCCGTTGATTCTAGACCCATCTTTCAGACAGGCTTACTGATGATGATGGAACACCGACTCAGCCAAGCGGGGATCGCCAATGGCAACCACGCTGTTCCGACTGAGGAAGCGCGCGACCGACAATCCAAACAGACCGAAGAAGCCAAGCGCCACGCCGATCTCGGTGATGCCGATACGCGGGCCTTCCTTGAAGAACTCGGGCTGAATCACCCACATCAGATCAACCCAGTGGGCGACCAGCATGAAGATCGCCACGGCCGAAAGGACCTTCGGACTGCGCTTGTTATCGCGCGGAAGGAGCGCAATGAACGGCACTAGGAATTTGGCGAACAAGAACATCGAGACCCAGAACCAGGCCGACGGTCAGGACGAGGACTGATGCAGCTGCGC
>CAYXVB010000140.1:6984-9502 GCA_964467785.1 uncultured Bacteriovoracaceae bacterium | reverse complement strand
TTTTACAGCATCGATCGAGATCGATTCCTGGATGGCGCGACAGGTTGGAGTCTTGATGAGGGGGAGGCGACGTTTGAGTTTCTTGGGATCCCTAGAGAAGGAGCTCGAGCACCGGGGGATGCCCCAAGAAGTCTTGGGGGCTCGCTGAGGCGCCGTAAGCTCCGGATTGATAGATGACGATCCAGTCTCCGGGCTCCGCGCGGGGGAGCGTGACTTGGTGACCGAGCAGGTCCAGCGGCGTGCACAGGGGGCCCACGACGGATACGACCTCGAGGTCCTCGGTCGAGCGGCGCCCGAGAGACATCGGATAATTGCGTCGAAGGACCTGGCCGAAGTTCCCGGAAGCCGCCAAGTGATGGTGGAGGCCGCCATCCACGACCAAGTACACTTGGCCGCGGGAGACCTTGCGGTCCAGTACCTGGGTCACGTAGACGCCCGCCTCGCCGACCAGATAGCGGCCGAGCTCGATGATCAGCTCGGCCTCTGGAAGTTCGGCGTGCGCGCGCTCGGCGATCGTTTTGAGCTGGGCGGCGATGGGGCCTAGGTCCAGTTCCGTATCGCCGGCAAAATAGGGAATTCCAAAGCCGCCGCCGAGATTCAGGAAACGCGGGGGGCAGGGAGCGTGCCGGGCAAGCTCTAGGGCAAGTTCGAAGCTTCGAATATGCGCGTCGACGATGGCTTGCGCGTTCAAATTCTGAGAACCGGGAAAGAAGTGAAAACCCTCGAATCGAAGCCCGGACTGTCCGAGCTGCTCGAGAGCCTGCGGCATGCGCTCCGAATCGATGCCGAAGGGCTTGGGACCCCCTCCCATTCTCATGCCGGAGCCACGGATCTCGAAAGCAGGGTTCACCCGCAGGGCCGCGCGGGCTTCCCAGCCGGTTTCGCGCTGGATCTCGGCTAGAAGCTCAATCTCCCTCTCGGATTCGACGATGACGACCGCTCCCGCCGCCACGGCCTGCAAGAGCTCTTCGCGGCGTTTGCCCGGGCCCGCGAAGCTGATGTCACGCGGGACGACGCCGCTGTCGAGCGCCACGCGCAGCTCGCCTCCCGAGGCGACATCCAGTCCGTCGACTTCGCGCGCGAGGCAAGAGACTACGGCTGGCATCGGGTTGGCCTTGATGGCGTAATGGAGCTGAATCGCTTCAGGAAGCGCCTGACGAATGCGGGCCACGCGATCGATCATGAATTGGCGATCGTAGGCGTAAAACGGAGACCGTCCGGCCGCGGCCGCCACTCGGGATAGGGGTATTCCACCGAGCAGGAGCTCATTGCTGGTGGGATCAAAGCGCGCAAGCGCCGGGTGAACGGGGGTTTGATTCATTTTTTTCGGCTCGAAAGAAGTTTGCGATCTATTTTACCGTTGGGGTTTCTGGGCAGAGAGCCTTGGCTCGTTTCGATGCTCGCCGGGACCATGTAGGATGGCATTTGTTGGCGACAGAACGCGAGAAGGGCGGCAATGTCCACAGGGTGGCCTTCCTTCGGCGTGACGATGACATGGATCACTTGGCCGAGCGTATCGTGAGCGACCCCGTAAGCCGCGCATTCAGAGACCGTCGGGAATTGATAGAGGATTTCCTCCACCTCCATCGGACTGACGCGGTAGCCGGAAGTTTTGATCATCTCGTCTTTGCGCCCGATGAAATACAAGAAGCCGTCGGTGTCCCTTTTCACTACGTCACCGGAGAACACGGCAAGCTCCGGAAGCATGAGTCCGGGAAGGCGGCCCGAGGCAAGGGGAGGCAGCGGTTTGTATCGCTCCGCTGTGGCTTCGAGGTTGTTCCAGTAGCCGAGGCCGACAAGAGCCCCTCGTTGGACCAGCTCGCCCGGCTCGTCGGGATCGCATGGGCTTCCGTCCTCGCGAAGCACGAGGATCTCGGCGTTGGGAATCGCCTTGCCGATCGAGTCCGGCCGACGGTCGGCCTCTTCGGGCGGGAGAAAGGTGGCGCGGAAGGCTTCGGTGAGGCCATACATCAGGAATGGCTTGCTCTTCGGAAAAGCCCGGCGCAAGCGACGAAGAGTTTCCTCGGGCATGCGCCCGCCCGTGTTGGCAAAGTAGCGCAGGCTCTCCGCCACCGAGGCGGGCCAGTCGAGTTGCGAAAGCTGGATCCACAGCGGCGGCACGCCAGTAAGGCCCGTGACTTGATGACGGATCATCGTGTCCATCAGTTCGTGCGGAAGCAGGTAGTTTTGGAGGATGGCTCGCGCCCCGGAGTGGAAGGCGGTCGTGAGCTGGGAAAATCCCGCGTCGAACGAAAGCGGAAGGGCCGCGAGCAGCCGATCGCTCGGTTGATTTTCCAGATAGGAGGCGACGCTCGAGGCGCCCATCACGAAGTTTCGGTGCGAGAGCACCACGCCTTTGGGACGCCCCGTGCTTCCAGAGGTGTAGAAGATCGCGGCGACATCCGCGTCGATCGGGCGCGCCAATGGCTTTCCGCTCGCTTCGTGGAACTCCTTCCATTGGAGCGTTTTGTAGGAGCGTGATCCCGCCGCGGTCGGAGAAGGTGTTTCGGACCCATGG